>JBBJMS010000162.1:0-7933 GCA_037720315.1 Variovorax sp.
AGACGGCCTGAGGGTCGGGCAGTTCGCCCCGGGCGTGGTCCGCATCGTGTTCGACCTGAAGCAGTCGGTGGTGCCGCAGGTGTTCTCGCTGGCGCCGGTTGCGGCCTACCAGCATCGGCTGGTGCTCGACCTGTATCCGCAGCAGGCAGTCGATCCGATGGAAGCGCTCATTGCAGAACGGCTGCGCGAGGCGCCCCGCGCGCAAAGCCGCGGCGATGCGATGGTTGCAGGCATCGCGCCGCGCAATGGTGCCGCGCCGGGGGAGGCCCCCGCGCCGCTGCGCCCGGCGCCGCAGGCGGTCGAGCCGCTGGGCGAACGGATGGCGCAGCAGTCGATGCGAACGACGCCTTCCATGCCGCTTGCGGCCGGCGGTACGCGTGCGCCGGCGCTGGCCGGCCCGCAACCGCTGCCGCCGGTGGTCGGCACGGCACCGTCGCACCGGCACCGCAGGCGCCCGTCGCCGCCGGGGCTGCGACCGCGAGCCGAGCCGACCGCATCATCATCGTCGCGCTCGATCCCGGCCACGGCGGCGAAGACCCGGGTGCCATCGGCCCGCGGGGCACGCGCGAAAAAGACATCGTGCTGCAGATCGCCCACCGGCTGCGCGACCGCATCAACGCGAGCAGCGTCAACGGCAATCCGATGCGTGCCTTCCTCACGCGCGATGCCGACTTCTTCGTGCCGCTGGGAACGCGCGTGCAGAAGGCGCGTCGCGTGCAGGCCGACCTGTTCGTGAGCATCCATGCCGACGCCTTCACCACGCCCGAAGCCCGCGGCGCGAGCGTGTTCGCGCTGAGCCAGAACGGCGCCTCGAGCAGCGCCGCACGATGGCTGGCGAACAAGGAAAACCAGGCCGACAAGGTGGGTGGACTCAACGTCGGCGCGCATGAAGCGCAGGTACAGCGCGCCATGCTCGACATGAGCACCACCGCGCAGATCAACGACAGCATGAAGCTCGGCGGCGCGATGCTCGGCGAAATTCGAGGCATTGGCGCGCGTCTGCACAAGCCGCACGTCGAACAGGCGGGCTTTGCCGTGCTCAAGGCGCCCGATATCCCCAGCGTGTTGGTCGAGACGGCGTTCATCAGCAACCCGGAAGAAGAAGCGCGCCTGCGCAGCACCGCCTACCAGGAAGACCTCGCCGACGCACTGATGCGCGGCATTCAACGCTACTTCGCGCAAAACCCGCCTCTGGCTCGCAGCCGGCAGCTTTAATCGTCCGGGGGCCCTTGTTTCACGAGGCAAGTCCTGCTTCCGGGCAATGCCCTGCGGCCGGCTTTTACACCTGTCGCAACACCGCCGTGCACCATGTTTTTCACTGATCGAAAGGTGGACACCATGAAGACACGTCTCTGGATATCAACCGCAGCAGCAGCATGCGTCGTGACCCTTGCCGGCTGCGCCTCGGGGCCCAACGAGCGACTGGGCACCGCCGGCGGTGCGGTGGGCGGTGCGGTTCTCGGCAATGTCATCGGCGGCAATACCGCCAGCACCGTGGGTGGCGCAGCGCTCGGCGGCCTGATCGGCAATCAGGTGGGCCGTCGGTCCGACGAGCGCAACTACGACAACCAGCGCGCCTACCCCAACAACGGCTACTACCCGCACAACGGGCCACGCTACTAGAGCAAGACCCCCGAAGCGCGTAGGGCACCTCCCCCTGAAGGAGGCGATACCATCGGCCCGGCGAAGCCGGTTCCGCGCATCGGCCCGGCGAAGCCGGTTCCGCGGTATCCCTGGCTTTTTGCGTAACGAAGGCGTGTTGTCGGACACGCCTTTTTTTATGTGCGTGCAGGCGCGGTGCGGCCGGCGCGCCAGGCGCCGAAGATGGCGATCAGACCCGGCACCAGGATCAGCGCCCAGATGATCTTGTCGAGATGCTCTTTCACGAAAGGCATGTTGCCGAACAGGTAGCCGGCGCTGCAAAGGCTCAGCACCCACAGCAGCCCACCGGCCACATTGAAAAGCGTGAACTTGGTCCGGGTCATCTCGGCCACGCCGGCCACGAAAGGCGCGAAGGTACGAATGAACGGCATGAACCGGGCGAGGATGATAGTCACGCCGCCGTAGCGCTCGTAGAAAGCATGTGCCTTGTCGAAGGCCTTGCGATTGAAGAAGCGCGAGCTCTCCCACTGAAACACCTTGGGCCCGAAGTAGCGCCCGATGCTGTAGTTGCACTGGTCGCCCAGGATCGCCGCCACGATGAGAACCGGCACCGCGATCGAATAGCTCATGAAGCCCGCTCCGCAGAGCGCGCCGACCACGAACAGCAGCGAGTCCCCCGGCAGGAACGGCATGACGATCAGCCCGGTCTCGACGAAGACGATCAGGAACAGCAGCGCATAAACCCAGGGCCCGTAGGCAACGACGAAGGCTTCGAGGTGTTTGTCGACATGCAGGATGAAGTCGACGAGAAAGCTGATGATTTCCATGGCGCGCATTATCCGAGATGCCCGCAAGGCGCCCCTTCTAGAATGCACTGCGTGAGTGCACTTCCCTCCCCTGCAGCGGCGCCGCGTCGCCCGATTCTCGAACTGGCCGACGAGCTGATCAGCCAGATCGCCGCCGGCGAAGTGGTGGAGCGGCCGGCCTCGGTCGTGCGCGAACTGCTCGACAACGCGCTCGATGCCGGCGCCACGCAGATCACGGTGCGGCTTTCTGCCGGTGGCGTGCGGCTCATCGCGGTCGAAGACGACGGCCATGGCCTGCCCCAGGCCGAACTCGCGCTGGCTTTGCGGCGCCATGCCACCAGCAAGATCGCCAGCCTCGGCGATCTCGAAACCGTGGGCACGATGGGTTTTCGCGGCGAGGCGCTGGCGGCCATCAATGCCATCGCCGACATGACCCTGCTGTCGCGCGTCGCCGATGCGTCCGGCGCCTTCGCGCTCGACGGCCGCACCGGCGAACTGCGGCCGGTGGCGCGCGCGGCCGGCACCACGGTGGAGGTTCGCGAACTGTTCTTCGCGACGCCCGCGCGCCGCAAGTTCCTGAAAACCGATGCGACCGAACTCGCGCATTGCATCGAGGCCGTGCGCCGCCATGCCCTGGCACGGCCCGATGTCGGCTTTGCGGTGTGGCATGACGGCCGCCTGGTCGAGCAGTGGCGCGCTGCCGACGCGCGCGACAGGCGCCTGGCCGATGCGCTGGGCGATGAATTCGTCGCCAGGAGCGTCGTGGTGTCACACGACAGCGGCCCGGTCCAGGTGGCGGGCCGCGCCGGCATTCCCGATGCGGCGCGCACACGCGGCGACCAGCAGTTTTTCTATGTCAATGGCCGATTCGTGCGCGACAGGGTGCTGGCCCATGCCGTGCGCAGCGCCTATGAAGACGTGCTGCACGGCCAGCGCCAGCCGGTCTATGCGCTGTATCTGGCGATCGATCCGGCCCGTGTCGACGTGAACGTGCATCCGACCAAGATCGAGGTGCGCTTCCGAGACGGCCGCGAGGTGCACCAGGCCGTGCGTCATGCCATCGAGAACGCGCTCGCGGCGCCCCGTGCCGGCGAAGCGCCGGTGCCGAGCGAATCCTTCTTCAAGCCGCGCGAGCCACGCAATCCCGATGCGGCGCATTGGACCCAGCCTGCCATGCACTTTGCGGCGGAGCGCGGGACGGGCGACGCCGCAGCCATGTGGCCGACGCTGCCGCGCGAGGTGCCGGCACAGACCGCGCCGCCTCAGCGCATTGCCGCACACGCCGAAGCCGGCGATGCCGATGCCTGGCCGCTGGGCCGCGCACTCGCCCAGTTGCAGGGCATCTACATCCTGGCCGAGAACACGCTGGGGCTGGTGATCGTCGACATGCATGCCGCGCACGAACGCATCGTGTACGAGCGGCTCAAGATCCAGCTCGAAGGCGCGGCCATCGCCAGCCAGCCGCTGCTGATTCCGGCCACGTTCGCCGCCACGCCCCAGGAAGTCGCGACCGCCGAGGCCTGCGCCAACGTGTTGCCTTCGCTCGGACTCGAGATCACGCCGTTTTCGCCGCGCACGCTGGCGGTGCGCGCGGTGCCCGCCACGCTGACCGACGGCGATGCGGTCGAACTTGCGCGCAGCGTGCTCGCCGAACTGGCCAATCACGACGCCAGCACCGTGGTGCAGCGCGCACATAACGAGTTGCTCTCGACCATGGCCTGTCACGGCGCTGTCAGGGCCAACCGCAAGCTGACGGTGGACGAGATGAACGGCCTGCTGCGCCAGATGGAGGCCACCGAGCGTTCGGACCAGTGCAACCACGGCCGGCCGACCTGGCGGCAAATCTCGGTCCGGGAATTGGACTCACTTTTCATGCGAGGCCGGTAAAGCCCCCACGGCCGGCTCGACAAGGCAAGGGTTTTCATGGGTCATCGGCAGACCAGGCACGCACGTTGCATGCAACATTCCGTTGAACTTTCCAGGCTCACGCCTGTCTGTCCGTCACCGCATGAAATCCTGGTCCATCTTCGCTTCCGCTACCGTGCTCGTCGCCTTGATGGGCGCTGGTTGTTCCACCCTCGACGAGCGGCAACGGGAATGGATCTTCCAGCCCAGCGACCGCAGCTGGGGCAATTCCGAATCCATGACCGAAGGCATGGAGCACGTGTGGATCGACTTCAAGTCCGAAGTCACCGGCCAGCCGAGTCGCCTACATGGGCTGTGGCTGGGCGGCGCGCCCGAGTCGGCCGACACGCCCGTGCTGCTCTACCTGCATGGCGCGCGCTACAACGTCTCCGGTTCGGCACCGCGCATGCGCCGCATGCACGAACTCGGCTTCTCGGTGCTGGCCATCGACTACCGCGGCTTCGGCAAGAGCACCAAGGCGCTGCCCTCGGAGGAGTCGGCGCGCGAGGACGCACGCGCGGCGTGGATCTGGCTCGCCGCGCGCCACCCGCAGCAGCATCGCTACATCTTCGGCCACTCGCTGGGCGGCGCGATCGGCATCGACCTCGCTGCGAACGTGTCCGACGAGAGTGGCACCATCGTCGAGAGCACCTTCACCTCCATCGCCGACGTGGTCGGCAGCTTCAAGTGGGGATGGCTGCCGTTCGGGCCCTTCATCACGCAGCGCTTCGAGGCAGTCACCAAGGTCAAGGACATCGGAGCACCGCTGCTCGTGGTGCACGGCGCGGCGGACAGCCTGATCAATCCGACCCTCGGGCGCAAGCTCTACGAAGCGGCCATCGTGCCAAAGCAGTTCGTGCTCGTCGAAGGCGGCTCGCACCATAGCACCGGCTCTATCGGCCAGGTGCAGTACCGGTCGGCACTGCTGCAGCTGTTTCGCATGAAGCCGCAGGACACGCTCGCCGCCAAGGAAGAACCGCAGTTGGTGCGCCGGCTTCCTGCAGCGCCTGCACCGGCGGCGCCGCATGCCAGGCGCACTGCCGCGCCTCCCGCACCTCCCGCGCACGAAATCTGAAAGACGGCCTCGAGCGCCGGCCAGATCGGATTCGCAGCGCTTTTGTTACCCTCGGGCGCATGTCGCCTTTCGCCGCACCGGCCGCTTCCCACACCGCGCCGAGTGCCACGCGCATGTCCCCCGCCCTGGTTGTTCTGGTGCTGGCGCTGCTGCTCGGCATCCAGCCGGTCACCACCGATCTCTACCTGCCCGCCCTTCCCGCGCTCACGACCGGCTTCGGCGCGCACGCCGGCCGGTGCTGCTGTGGGGGCTGGCCGCCTACGTGGTCGCCGCCGTGGGAAGCGCGATGGCGCCGTCGATCACGCTGCTGATCGTGTGGCGCACGCTTCAGGGTGCGGCGATGGGCGCTGCGGTGATGTCGGCGCGCGCCATGGTGCGCGACCTGTACCTGCCGGCCGACGGCGCACGGGTGATGTCGCGCGCGCTCACCGGGCTCGGCGTGATCGCCTGCCTCTGCGCACCTTTCGGCGGCCTCGTCTCGGATGCTTTCGGCTGGCGCGCCGCGCTGTTCACCACGGCGGTGTTCGGCGCCGCGACGCTGGCGCTGATCGCGCTGCGCTTCGACGAGACGATCGTGCGGCGCAACCCCGATGCCTTGCGTGCTCGAACGCTCGCCGCGACCTGGGCTTCGGTACTGCGGCATCCGACCTTTATTGCGTTCACCGCGCTCACCACCGCGGCCTATGGCGCCCTGTTCACCTTTCTGGCTGCTTCGTCCTTCGTCTTCATCCAGGTGCTCGGCCTGTCGAAAACCCAGTACGGGCTGGTCATGCTGTGGAACTCGCTCGCCTACATCTGCGGCACCTTCATCTGCCGGCGCTGGCTGCCGCGCCACGGCGTCGCGGGCAGCGTGGCGCGCGGTGCGGCGCTGTCGCTGGCGGGCGGCACCGCGATGGGGGTGCTCGCGCTGGCGGGCGTGCAGTCGGTGGCGGCCATCGTGGCGCCGCTCACGCTCGTGATGCTCGGGCACGGCGTACACCAGCCCTGCGGCCAGACCGGTGCGGTCGGCCCGTTTCCACATGCGGCGGGGGCCGCCTCGGCGCTCAACGGCTTCGTGATGATGCTGGCGGCCTTCGGCATTGGCGCCTGGCTCGGCACGCGCATGGACGGCACGGTGCTGCCGCTTGCGTTCGGCATGTGGTTCTGGAGCGTGTGCATCGCGGCGGTGGCCTGGACGCTGGTGCGAAAGCAAGGCGCGCATGGCGGCTGAGGCGAGCTACGTGGCCCTGGCAGGGCCGACCGCTTCCGGCAAGACCGCGGCGGCGCTGGCCATTGCACGCGCGCGGCGGTCGAGATCGTCAGCGTCGATTCGGCGCTGGTCTATCGGGGCATGGACATCGGCACCGCCAAGCCGACCTCCGCCGAACTCGCCGAAGTGCCGCACCACCTGATCGACATCACGACCCGCGCGAAAGCTACAGCGCGGCGGCGTTCGTGCAGGACGCAACGCGATTGATCGGCGAGATCCGCGCGCGCGGCGGCTGCCGCTGCTGGTGGGTGGCACCATGCTGTACTTCAAGGCGCTCGACAGCGGCATCGACGCCATGCGCGGCTGATCCTGCCGTGCGCGTCGGGCTCGAAACCGATGCAGCGGCGCTCGGCTGGCCTGCCATGCATGCGAGGCTGGCCAAGGTCGATGCCGTAACCGCCGCGCGCCTCGCGCCCAACGACAGCCAGCGCATCCAGCGCGCGCTGGAGGTTTGGCGCAGCAGCGGCCGGCCTCTGTCGAGTTTTCATGGAGCCGGCATGGCTGCAGGCGGGTTGCCGGCGGTCGTGCTTCTGTCGCTCGAGGCGACCGATCGCGCCTGGCTGCACGCCCGCATCGAAGAACGGTTCGACGCCATGCTTGCGGCCGGGCTGGTGGCCGAAGTGCAGGCGCTGCGCGCGCGCGGCGATCTCTCGCCCGAGCTGCCTTCGATGCGCTGCGTCGGCTACCGGCAGGCGTGGGAAGCGCTGGACGGCGTGTATCCGATGACTGAACTGCGCGAACGCGGCATTGCGGCCACGCGCCAGCTCGCCAAGCGGCAGATGACTTGGCTGCGCAGCATGCGCGATCGCCGCGTGGTCGCGGCCGAGGCGCCCGACGCGGCCGAGCGCATCGTGCGGCAGGTGCGTGAGATCGCATGACGCTCAAGATCGACCAGCTCGGCAAGCACTACGGCGATGCGACGGTGTTCGACAACGTCTCGCTCGAGGTCGCCGCGGGAGAGTTCGTCGCCATCGTCGGCGAGTCGGGGGTGGGCAAATCGACCCTGCTCAACTGCATGGCCGGGCTCGACGCGTGGGACAGCGGCACGGTCCGGCACGACGCCCTCGATATCGGCGCGCTCGACGCAGAGGCGCGCGCGCTGTGGCGGCGCAAGCATGTGGGCTTCGTGTTCCAGGCATTCCATGTGCTGCCGCACCTCGACGTGGCGCAGAACATCGCACTGCCGCTGATGCTGCTGCGCCAGCCCGATGCGAGGCGGGTCGCGCGGATGCTCGATGCCGTCGGCCTTGCCGGCTTGGGCGAGCGCCTGCCGCAGCAGCTGAGCGGCGGCCAGCT
>JBBJMS010000038.1:0-23633 GCA_037720315.1 Variovorax sp.
AGGCCACCTCCGCGCTCGACTCGGCCAACGAACGCGCCATCCAGTCGGAACTGAAAAGCGCCGCGCAGAACAAGACCACGCTCGTCATTGCACACCGGCTTTCGACCGTGATCGATGCGCACGAGATCCTCGTGCTCGAGGGCGGGGTGATCGTCGAGCGCGGCACCCACGCCTCGCTGCTCGCGAAGGAAGGCAGGTACGCGCAGATGTGGAACCTGCAGCAGATCGAAGCCGCACCTGTTCTTTGAATGATTCGACGGAGCCACGAAATCCATGCCTGAAAAAATCCCCCTGCTTGTGCTCAACAGCCTGTCGAGCGCGCACCAGTCCCGTATCGCCACCCTCTACGAGACGACTTACGCGCCCACGCCCGAGCAGCGCGCGGCCGCCATCGCCGCGCAGGGCGCGAAGTTCCGCGCGGTGCTGACCATCGGCGTGATCGGCCTCACTGCCGAAGAGATCGCCGCCATGCCGGCGCTCGAACTGGTGTGCGCCATGGGCGCGGGCTTCGAGCTGATCGACGTCGATGCGGCTCGCGCGCGCGGCATCGCACTGGCCAACGGCTCGGGCACCAATGACGACTGCGTGGCCGACCATGCCTTCGGCCTCCTGATCGGCGTGATGCGCGGCATCCGCAAGCTCGACCGGCTATGCCGCGAGGGCGTGTGGCGCACCGACATACCGCAGCCGCCCAACGTCTCGGGAAAGCGGCTGGGCATCCTCGGCCTGGGCACCATCGGCCGCAAGATCGCCAAGCGCGCTTCGGGGTTCGACATGGAAGTGGGCTATCACAACCGCAAGCCGCGCGAGGGCGTGGCGCACCGCTACTTCGACGACCTGGCGGCCCTCGCCGCCTGGGCCGACGTGCTGGTGGTCGCCACGCCGGGCGGACCCGGCACGCGGCACATGGTGAACGACGTCATCCTGGATGCGCTCGGCCCCGATGGCTTTCTGGTCAACATCTCGCGCGGCAGCGTGATCGACACCGAAGCGCTGGCAGCCGCGCTGCGCAGCGGGCGCGTCGCCGGCGCCGGCCTCGATGTTTATGAAAGCGAGCCCAGGCGACCGGAAGCGCTGGTCGGGCTGGACAACGTGCTGCTCACGCCGCACATGGCCGGGTTCTCGCCCGAGGCGACGCAAGCCTCGTTCGACCGCTTCATCGCCAATGCCGACGGGCACTTCGCGGGGCGCGGCGTGGTGTCGGCGATCTAGATTTCCCGGAGAGAGGCATGGAAACCAAGTGGCTGGAAGACTTCGTGAGCCTCGCCGAGACGCGCAGCTTCAGCCGCTCGGCGCAGTTGCGGCATGTGACGCAGCCGGCCTTCTCGCGCCGCATCCAGGCGCTCGAAGGCTGGGCCGGCACTGACCTGGTCGACCGCAGTTCGTATCCGACGCGGCTCACGCCGGCCGGCCAGACGCTCTACGCCCAGGCCATCGAAATGCTGCAGGCGCTGCAAAGCACCCGCGCCATGCTGCGCGGCCACTCCGCCGCGGCGCAGGACGTGATCGAGATTGCGGTGCCGCACACGCTGGCCTTCACCTTCTTTCCGGCCTGGGTCACGCAGCTGCGCGAACACTTCGGACCGATCAAGAGCCGGCTGATCGCACTCAACGTGCACGACGCCGTGCTGCGGCTGGTCGAAGGCAGCTGCGACCTGCTGATCGCCTACAACCATCCGTCGCAGCCGCTTCCGCTCGATACCAACCGCTACGAGATGGTGAGCCTGGGCGAGGAGGTGGTCGCGCCCTGGGTCAAGCCCGACGCCGACGGCGCGCCACGCTTTCGCCTGCCCGGACGCGCAGGCCAGCCGCTGCCCTACCTGGGCTATGCACCCGGCGCCTACCTCGGGCGCGTGGTCGACCAGCTGCTCAAGGAATCGGGCACGGCGATTCATCTCGATCGGGTGTACGAGACCGACATGGCCGAAGGGCTCAAGGTCATGGCGCTCGAAGGCCACGGCATCGCCTTCCTGCCACAGAGCGCGGTGCGAAAGGAAGCGCGCGCCCGCACGCTGGTGAGCGCGCTGCCGCCCGAGATTGACCGGCTCGAGGCGACGATGGAGATACGTGCCTACCGCGAGCGCCCGTCCTCGCCGGCAGTGCGCGCCAAGGGCACGGTCGAGGCGCTGTGGGCGTATCTGATCGGCACCCAGCCAACGGCGTAGCGCCTTCGGCTCTTGTTGCGCCGCACAACTATGACGGCCGCGCATGCCATGTGTCGTATTGGGCATTTGCCGGGCCGGTGAGGCGAACCTACAGTCGCCCGGGCACAAAGGCTGCTTAGTGAATCAAGGTCGAAAGCGAATGCGACACCGCGCACCGGTGACGAACCCTGCACAGGTCGCGATGTACCTCATCGGTGCACCGCCGCACCGGGTTGAACCGGGTATTCCCGCAAGGCGCGAGTGTCTAGAATTTCGTTGTATCTCTCTCAGTTACATCCAGGAGTTTCCATATGAAGAAGCAAGTATTGGCAGTGGCAGTGATGGCGCTTGCCGCGGGCGGCGCCTTCGCGCAAGCCAACGACACGCTGGCCAAGATCAAGGCATCGGGCAGCATCACCGAAGGTGTGCGCGAGTCGTCCGGCCTTTCGTACACCCTGGGCAACGGGCAGTACACCGGCTTCCACTACGACATCTGCGCCAACATCATCAAGGACATCGAGAAGGCCGCGGGCAAGAAGATCGAGACCAAGTACCAGCCGGTGACCTCGCAGAACCGCATCCCGCTGGTGCAGAACGGCACGGTCGACCTGGAGTGCGGCTCCACCACCAACAACGCCACCCGCCAGAAGGACGTGGCCTTTGCCGTCACCACCTACGTCGAGGAGGTGCGCATCGCGGTCAAGGCCAACTCGGGCATCAACTCGATCAAGGACCTGAACGGCAAGACCGTCGCCACCACCACCGGCACAACCTCGGTCCAGACGCTGCGCAAGAACGAGCGCGCCGGCGGCATCGACTTCAAGGAGCTCTACGGCAAGGACCATTCCGACAGCTTCCTGCTGCTCGAATCCGGCCGTGCCGATGCGTTCGTGATGGACGGCTCCATCCTGGCCTCGAACATCGCCAAATCCAAGGCGCCCGCCGAGTACAAGGTGGTCGGCGAGGTGCTCAGCGTCGAGCCGATCGCCATCATGATCCGCAAGGACGACCCGGCTTTCAAGAAGATCGTCGACGACAGCATCAAGGCGCAGATCAAGTCGGGCGAACTCGCCAAGCTGTGGGACAAGTGGTTCATCCAGCCGATTCCCCCGTCCAACGTGAAGATCGGTCTGGCGCTTTCTGATGCAACCAAGGCGGCATGGGCCAGCCCGAACGACAAGCCGATGGAAGAGTACGCCAAGAAGTAATCCACCCGCGCATCGCCGTGTCACGCCCGCCTCCCCTGGCGGGCGTTGTTTTATCGGCAGCGCAATAGCGGCAAAAGCACAACAAACAGGCAAGAAAAGGAGAGCCCCATGGGATCGAACTGGGATTGGCAGGTCTTCTTGCAAGACCCTGGAGGAAAGTACCCCACCTACCTGGAATGGATGATGTCGGCCTGGGGCTGGACGATCTCAGTGGCCGTGCTGGCGCTGATCGTCGCGCTGGTGCTGGGCTCGCTGGTCGGCATCATGCGCACGCTGCCCGACAGCCCTTGGCTCGCCCGCCTGGGCAACGTATGGGTCGAACTCTTCCGCAACATTCCGCTGCTGGTGCAGATCTTTCTCTGGTACCACGTCATCCCGGCCATGATCCCGGCCATGAAGAGCGTACCGAGCTTCGTGCTGGTGGTGCTGGCGCTCGGCTTCTTCACGTCGGCGCGCATCGCCGAGCAGGTGCGCTCGGGCATCCAGGCGCTGCCCAAGGGCCAGCGCTACGCGGGCATGGCGGTCGGCTTCACCACGGTGCAGTACTACCGCTACGTGATCCTGCCGATGGCCTACCGCATCATCATTCCGCCGCTCACCAGCGAGACGATGAACATCTTCAAGAACTCGTCGGTGGCCTTTGCGGTGTCGGTGACCGAACTGACCATGTTCGCGATGCAGGCACAGGAAGAAACCTCGCGCGGCATCGAGGTCTACCTGGCGGTCACGGGGCTGTACGTGGTTTCGGCTTTTGCGATCAACCGGCTGATGGCCTTCATCGAGAAGCGCTCGCGCGTCCCGGGCTTCATCATTTCGGCCAGCGCCGGAGGTCATTGAAATGATGAATCTCGACCTGTCCTTCTATAACTGGGAAGTTATCAGCAACTTCGTCGTCAAGGGCTTCTACTTCAGCATCATGCTGACGATAGTCGCGACGATCGGCGGCGTGATCTTCGGCACCATCCTGGCGCTGATGCGGCTGTCGGGCAAGAAGTGGCTCGACACGCCGGCGGCGCTGTACGTCAACGGCATGCGCAGCATTCCGCTGGTGATGGTGATCCTCTGGTTCTTCCTCCTGGTGCCGGGTTCGTTCTATTCGTTCTTCGGCCAGTGGGGCAGCAACTACCGTTCCGAAATTTCGGCGGTCATCACCTTCATCGCCTTCGAGGCCGCGTACTTCAGCGAGATCATGCGCGCCGGCATCCAGTCGATTCCGCGCGGCCAGGTGTATGCGGGCCAGGCGGTGGGCATGTCCTATGGACAGAACATGAAGCTGGTGGTGCTGCCGCAGGCGTTTCGCAACATGCTGCCGGTGCTGCTCACGCAGACCATCATCCTGTTCCAGGACACCTCGCTGGTCTATGCCATCGGCGCCTACGACATGCTCAAGGGCTTCGAGACCGCGGGCAAGAACTTCGGCCGCCCGATCGAGGCTTATCTGCTTGCGGCCGTCGTCTACTTCATCATGTGTTTTGCCTTGTCGTGGCTCGTGAAGCGCCTGCACAAGAAGATCGCCATCATCCGCTGAAGGAAAGAAAAGAAAATGATCGAAATCAAGAACGTTTCCAAGTGGTACGGCCCGGTGCAGGTGCTGCAGGACTGCAACGTCAGCATCGCCAAGGGCGACGTGGTCGTGGTGTGCGGGCCCTCGGGCTCCGGCAAGTCCACGCTGATCAAGACGGTGAATGCGCTCGAGCCGTTCCAGAAGGGCGAGATCACCGTCAACGGCATTGCGCTGCACGACCCCAAGACCGACCTGCCCAAGCTGCGCTCGCGCGTCGGCATGGTGTTCCAGCACTTCGAACTGTTCCCCCACCTCTCGGTGACGGAAAACCTGACGATCGCGCAGATCAAGGTGCTGCGCCGCAGCCCGTCGGAAGCCATGACCCGAGGCTTGAAGATGCTCGACCGCGTGGGCCTGATGGCGCACAAGGACAAGTTCCCCGGACAGCTCTCGGGCGGCCAGCAGCAGCGCGTTGCGATCGCCCGCGCGCTCAGCATGGACCCGATGGTGATGCTGTTCGACGAACCCACCTCCGCGCTTGACCCCGAGATGGTCGGCGAAGTGCTCGACGTGATGGTGGCGCTCGCCAAGGAAGGCATGACGATGATGGTCGTCACCCACGAGATGGGCTTCGCCCGCAAGGTGGCGAACCGCGTGATCTTCATCGACGTCGGCGGGCGCATTCTCGAAGACTGCTCGAAGGACGACTTCTTCAATCATCCGGAGAACCGGCAGCCGCGGACGAAGGACTTCCTTAACAAGATCCTCCAGCACTGAACCGTTCATGCCCAGAAAGGGCGGCGGCGGTTGCCGTCACCGGGCTGTAGTCACAGTCCGACTCCCAAAACCAATGAACCAGGAAAATTCCGACCGCGAAGAGCGGCGGCTTCGCAGCGATTGCGGTCGTTGACCAAAGATCGTCGGGCGCCCGCTACGGGCGCAGTGCAGTCTTAGGAGGCCGCGAGGCTAACGACGACTTCGCAGCGGGAGCCGTCCTCCGCAGCGCAGCAAGCTTCGTCTCGCATCGGCCAGTGGCGATCCTTCGCGCCGGGGTGCCAAGTAGATTCGTGACAGAGCGGCGAAGTCGTCGTGGACGCGCAGGTGCTCAGGGACTTCGGCTGATTACGGCCGCGACGCTGAGCAGAGCAGCAGCTCATTGGGACCGCTCCATCCCTCTGCGCTTTGAAACCGGTCGAGCTCATCCTCAATCTCTTGCCAGGCGGCCCGTTTAGCATCGGCATCGAGTGGCGCCAGAACTTCCATGATGGGCGAGCCAGAATCTCGAACGAAGGAAACGTAGGTCCCTGCATCCGCAAGTTCGAACGGCGCTGCGACCTTTCGCACGGAGATGTCGGCATAACCTGCCGCCGCCAGCAAGCCAGCGAACTGCCCAGGATCGCTCAGGCTGAACAAGCTGCCCGGTGCACAGGGCGAGGCGCTCCCGTCAAACCCCCGGCGCCTGCGGGCCACTTTCATCATGATCGAGATACATGGATTGCTCGCGGGTTCGCCGAAGACCAGAGCGACAAAGCGACCCCCTGGGCGCAAAGCCTTAAAGGCAGAAGACAGCGCCGCAGCAGGGTTCAGGCAGAACATAAGACCCAGTCGGCAAAGCACCGCGTCGAAGGGGAGCATGGCCGCAAGTGGCTGCTCCGCGTCTGCCAGAGCGAACGTAATGTTCGTCAGGCCGGCTGCCTGGATGTTTTTGCGTGCCAAGTCCAGGATTTTCGGCGAGATGTCGGTCGCAAGCACCTCGCCCTCCGGACCGACGGCCCGCGCGATGTCCTTCGTCTGATCGCCAGTGCCGGCGGCCAGATCGAGCACGCGCGCCCCTGCATGAATTCGCGCTTCGGCAATCAGCGCCTCAGTGGCAGAACGCAGCCAAGCGTGGACGAGCGGCGTGCTCCGGTTCCAGCCCTCGGCGGCCCGGTCCCAGGCGTCGGCAGCGGCGCCCGTCATGAGTCGCCTCGAATGCCAGCGCTGACCAGCAACGGCGCCCAGACCTGACGATCGTCGTCAATCTTTGCGGTGAGCTGGGCCGGCGTGCTGTGTGCCGCGACCATCGCCCTGTCCCGCAATCTGCGCACCACTTCCCCGCGCGCGACCACGGTGCGCACCGCCTCCGACGCTTCCTCCACGATCGCCGATGAGGCGCCTCCAGGCAGGAAGAAAGCAAACCATTCGCGCATCACCGATCGTGCGTAGCCCTGTTCCGCCAACGTGGGCACCGTAGGCGAGAACACGCTGCGCTCACTCCCCGAGGTGGCCAGCATCCGGAGCCGGCCACCAGCCTGCTGCGGCAGCAGCAGGCCCTCGGGCAGCACGAGCACGGCCACCTGGCCGCCGAGTAGCGCGACCATGGCGGGCGGCCCTCCGGGGTACGGCACATGGCGCCAACTCAATCCTGCTTGATCGAACACCATGGTTTCGAGAATGTGCGGCAGCGTGCCTGTTCCAGGTGAAGCGGCATTGGCGGAGGCTGGGAGACTTCGCATCCATTCGACCAAGGCGCGCATGCCGGTGACCTCGACCGGCACCGCAGGCCCCACCGCGACACCGAGATTCATCTCCGCCGCGAGCGACACCGGGCTAAGGTCGCGCGCAGGTTCGTAACCGAGCTTTTCGTACAACGTCGGGTAGAGGCTGGCGAGCGCACCCTGAGCCAGCAACCAGGTGGTGCCGTCGGGTGGCGCCGACTTGAGGGCTTGCATTGCAATCTGTCCGGATGCGCCGGGGCGGTTGTCGATCACAACCTGCCGAACGAACCCGCCGCTGAGTTCATCACCGAATCGTCGCGCGAGGATGTCGGGCACGCTTCCGGCGGGGCCGGTGCAGATGATGCGCAGCCGCTCGCTTTTTGCTCCTACGGGGGTTTGTGCGAAGCAAGCAGGGCTGCAGACCGCAGCCGCCACGCCCGCCAGCATCAATCGCCGCCGGCGTGTGCTGCAGATGACGGGAGAAGATTTTTTCATGGGGGCTGACTTGAAGTAGCAGGGATGCCCAGCCTATGCCTGTGCTCGCCCGCTCACAAGTCGCAGACTTGCGGAACGGGGCCGCAATAGTGCATAACGCGCAATGCTCGATTGGAACGACCTGAAGTACTTCGTCGCAGTGGCGCGGCACGGCAGCACACTGGCGGCGGGTCGGGCACTTCAGGTCGATCCGTCCACCGTTCAGCGAAGGCTCACGGCGCTCGAGCGTCACATCGGGCGTGCGCTCGTTCAACGCCACACCAATGGCTACCGGCTGACCGACTTCGGCGTGGAGATGCTTGAGGCCGCCCGCCAGGTGGAACAAGCCGCGCGCGCCTTCGAGCTTTCGCTTGTGATCTCGAAGCGCAACGCAGCGGGCGTGATCCGGCTTACGTGTCCGGAGCCGTTGGTTGGCCGGCTGGTGCAGTCGGGGCTGCTCGACCGCTTCCACGCACTGCATCCAGACCTGCGAGTGGAGTTCGTGATGAGCGACAAGTACATCGATTTGCGCACCGGCGATGCCGACGTTGCCCTGCGTTCCGGCGACACTGACGATGCCGTGCTGGTCGGACGCAAGGTCGGCGACTCGCTGTGGGCGGTCTATGCGAGTAAGGACTATGTGCAGCGCAGCGGACAGCCATCGCGCGTCGAGGAACTTGCAGGTCACCCCCTGGTTGGATTCGAAGAGAACATGGCCAGCCACCGTGCGAGCCAATGGCTGCGCCATGTGGCGCCGGGCGGCACTCTGGTGGCGCGCAGCGACAGCGTGCTCGGCCTGTTGCTGTCGGTAAAGGCTGGCATCGGCGTTGGACCGCTGCCAACCGCCCTCGGCGACTCCGAAGCTGATCTGGTCCGGGTGTTCGGCCCGGTTCCCGCTCTCTCAAGGGATTGGCGACTCCTCGCAATGCCCGAGATTCGGAAAACGGCGCGCGTCTCGACCTTCTTCGAGTTCATGGCAAGCGAGATCGAGGCATTGAAGCCGATCATCACGGGTTGATCAGCCCCGACTGCTATCGACACATGGTTGTGTGCCGTTCCGCGGACAGGTTCTGGTGCCGCGGAATTCGCACATTGAAAGTCTGGTTTCGGAAGGCTCGAAAAACCGCCACGGGCGCAGAGTTCCAGTGCGCCATCAACGAAAGCAGTCGTCCCGCGGGCCCCTCAAAGGACAGACCACTGACATCCATCTTCGTTCTCGGGTTGAACGACCGTTGAGAAGATAAGCCGACGTTCGCCTCAACGAAGTATCAACGACCGCTGTAGGCAAACGCCGTCATTCGGCAGCGCAGCGCGACTGGCAGCACCCAGTCTCAAGCAGCCCTAGAAACTGAATGGTCGATGCAGATCATGGCCGCTACCCGACTAGCGCTGAATGCCATCCCCGCCAAGTTTGAAACGCCCGCTTGGCGACGCCCCACCAAATGACGTTCCATAGAACGACGAGCGCCCACCACCAAGCACGAGGCCGGAGGAGATGTACCGGCTGAGCATGTGAGAGTAGGTCGGCCACGCGCCGCGCCGCGCCGCGCATGGCCTGCTTCCAGCTACTTGCTGCGCGCAGCAACCGCCTTCTCGGCCTTCGCCACGAGGTCAGCGCCGACCGTGCTCTTCCACTTGTCGTACACCGGCCGCGTCGCCTTCACGAAGGCATCCCTTTCGGCCGGCGTCAGCGACGTCACGGTCACGCCCATGCCGGCGATTTCCTTGAGCACCGGCTTGTCTGCCTCGACCAGGCCCTTGCGCGCCAGCACGATCTCCTGCTTGCCGGCGTCGAGCGCGGCCTGACGCACGATGGCCTGGTCGGCCGGCGTCCACGAGGCCCAGATTTCCTTGTTGACCACGAACACCAGCGGGTCGGCCACGTAGCCCCAGGTGGTGACGAACTTCTGGCCCACGTTGTGCATCTTCAGCACGGTGAACAGGAACAGCGGGTTCTCCTGGCCGTCCACGGCGCCGCTGGCGAGCGCGGGCTGCGCATCGGCCCAGCTCATCTGCGTCGGGTTGGCGCCGAGCGCGGTCATCATGTCCGAGTAGATCGGCGAGCCGACCACGCGGATCTTCATGCCGCGCAGGTCGTCCGGCGTCTTGATCGGCTTCTTCGAATTCGTGAGCTCGCGGAAGCCGTTCTCGCCCCACGCGAGCGGCACCACGCCCGCCTTGTCGAGCGTCTTGAAGATGTCCTTGCCTACCTCGCCCTGCGTCAACGCATCGATGGCCGCGTAGTCGGGCATCAGGAAAGGCATCGAGAACAGGTTGAGCTGCTTCACCTGCGGCGACCAGTTGATGGTCGAGCCCACGGCCATGTCGATCACGCCCTGGCGCAGCGCGCTGAACTCGCGCGTCTGGTCGCCCTGGATCAGCGACACGCCCGGATAGAGCTTGATGTTGATGCGGCCCTGCGTGCGCTCCTTCACCAGGTCGGCCCAGATCTTCCCGGCCTGGCCCCACGGCGTCGGCGGCCCGAGCACCAGCGACATCTTGTATTCGGGCTTGTAGGCGGTCTGCGCCATGGCGGCGCCGGTGGTAAAGCCCAGGGCGGTCGCGGCGAGCGCGAGGCCCAGCAGGGTGTGGCGGAATTTCATGGGAATGGTCTCCTTAGCTTGTGAACGAACGGAACGAAAACTACAGATAGCCGAGCTTGCGCGGCAGCCACAGGGCGAGTTCTGGGAATGCAATGACCAGCACCATCACCACGAACATCGAGAACAGCATCCAGCCGACCCAGCGCACGGTTTCTTCCATGCGCACCTTCGCGATGCGGCACGACACCATCAGGTTGACCGCGAGCGGCGGCGTGAACTGGCCGAGCGCGACCTTGAGCGTGAGGATCACGCCGAACCAGACCGGGTCCCACTTGTAGTACGTGACGATCGGCAGCAGCAGCGGCACGAAGATCAGGAAGATCGACACCCCGTCGAGGAACATGCCCACGGTGATGAGCAGCAATATCAAGAGCGCCAGCACGCCGTATTCGCCCAGGCCCGAGTCGACGATGGCACGCGTCACGGGGTCGATCACGCCGAGCGTCGAGAGCGAGTACGCGAAGATGCCCGCGAGCGACACCACCAGCAGGATCACTGCCGAGAGCTCGCCCGATTCGCGCAAGATGACGAACAAGTCGCGCACCTTGATCGTGCGGTGGACGAACATGCCGATGAAGAGGCCGTAGAACACCGCCACCACCGCCGCTTCGGTCGGCGTGAACCAGCCGGCGCGCATGCCGCCGAGGATCAGCACCGGCGCCGCCAGTCCCCAGATCGCATCGCGACAGCTGCGCCAGAAGGGCGGCCGCGGCAGGGTCGAGTCGAGCGCGCCCATCTTGTTCTTGCGCGCCAGCCAGACGGCCGGAATCATCAGCGCCAGCCCGGCCATCAGGCCCGGGATCATGCCGGCCGCGAACAGCGCCGGCACCGACGCGCCGGGCACCAGCACCGAGTACACGATGAAGGCGACCGAGGGCGGAATCAGGATGTCGGTGGCTGCCGCCGCACCGACCACGCTGGCCGAAAAGGCGGGCGGGTAGCCGGCACGGCTCATGGCCGCGATCATCACCGCGCCCACGGCGGCAGCGTTGGCAGGCCCGGAGCCCGAGATGCCGCCGAGAAACATCGCCACCGCGATCGCCACCAGCGGCAGCATGCCCGGCCCGCGCCCGACGATGGCGATGGCGAAGTTGACCAGCCGCAGCGCGACACCCGAGCGGTCGAAGATCGAGCCGACCAGCACGAACATCGGAATCGCCAGCAGCGGATATTTGCCGAGGCCGGCATAGAAGTTCTGCGGCACGGCCAGCAGGCCGAACCATTGCGCATCGGCATTCGCCAGCGCGATGCAGGCGGCGCCCGCCAGGCCCAGCGCGGCGCCGATCGGCACGCCCGCCAGCATCATCGCGACGAAGGCGATGAAGAGAAGCGTCGGGATCATGGGGCCACGCGCTTGCGGCCGCGGCGAACCAGGAGCCCGACGGCGCGCATTGCGATGGCCAGCGAAATGATCGGCAGCCAGATCGAGTACCACCACGACGGCACGCCGATGCCGGGCGAGGTTTCTTCGTAGCGAAAGTCGTCCCACACCATCCGCACGCTGAGCGCGGCGATCAGGGTGAACAGCAGCGCGACGCACAGGGCGCCCAGCTGCGCGAGGCGCCGGCGCCGCTGCATCGAACCGCTCTCGGCGAAGTACTCGATGCGGATGTGCCGGTCGCGCGCCACCGCGGCCGAGCCCGCCACCAGCGACAGCATGATCATCAGGAAAACCGAGAACTCCTCGGTCCACGCGAACGACTGGTCGGTGAAGTAGCGCACCAGCACATTGGCGAAGGTGATGAGCGCGAGCGCGCCCATGATGATCACGGTCAGCCAGTCTTCGATGGCGAGCGGCACCCGCGTCGGCTCTTCGGCAGCTTCGATTTCAGGCGGGAGGGGACTTGCGGCGTCCAGCAGGGGGCCGGACTCTGAGGGGGAGGGCATCGGGTGAGGGGAAGGCGGGTCGGAAATCGACACCCGAGATGGTAACGATCGATATCCGCCGGCCCATCGGTGCTTTCCTTGAGCCCCGGCTGCCGCTCACTCCACCTTGGCGCCCGACGGCTTGATCGGCCGCTCCCGCACGGCCGCTCCCACACGGCTGCTCCTTCCGGTAGTCCTCGGGGAAGGCTGCGGGCGAGCTGCAAGGGTCGGCTTCATCTGCTTCGCCGGGCCGCTGGCATCGCCCCCTCGCGTGGGAGGCGCCGCAGGCGCTTCGGGGCTGGCATTCATTTCAGGACCACCTCCACCTTGACCGGGAGGCGCCCGAGCGCCTCCCGCAGCTGCATCCCGACCGCCTCCGCGTGCGGTCCCGCAGAAGCTGCATCGACCGTTACCTTCAGGGCGCTCTCGCCGTCGTACTGCACCATCGGGCGCGCGGCTGCACCGAGCCCGAGCGCCGTGCAGACCTCGCCCACCACCGCTTCGCAAACCCGGCAGGCGGCGAGCGCGCGCAGCTCGGGCTTGAAGATCTTGCCGACGTTGGTCATCGGCATCTGCTCGATCACGATCACCGCTTTCGGCCTGGCCGGCGCCTCGTCGACGCGTGCGGCGGCAAAGGCCAGCAGTTCGGACTCGCTCGCGGACGCGCCCGGCACCAGCGTCGCGAACACCACCGGCAGCTCGCCCGCATACGCATCGGGCGCGCCGACGGCGGCGCACAGCTGCACTGCAGGATGCGCGCCGAGCGCGTCCTCGATCACCTTGGGATCAATGTTGTGGCCGCTGCGGATGATCAAGTCCTTCGAGCGGCCGGTAAGGTTGAGCCGATGCTCTGCGTCGATCCAGCCGAGGTCGCCCGTGGCGAGCCAGCCGCCGGCGGTGAAGGCCTTCGCCGTGTCGGCCGCATCGAGAAAGCCCGAGAACAGGTTCGGCGACTTGAACAGCACCATGCCATGTTCGCCCGGTGGCAGGTCGCGCTCGCTCGCATTGCCGTGCTCGTCCAGCGCGACGATGCGCAGCTGCGAATACGGCAGCCGGAAGCCGACGCAGCCGGCGGGCCCGTTCACGCCGGGCGGCGTGACGGTCGAGATGCCGGCCATCTCGGTCATGCCCAGGCTCTCGTGCACATGCAGGTCGAAGAGGCGCTCGAAGCGCGCCGCGAGTTCCGGCGCCAACACGGCCGCGCCGGTGCGGCAGTAGCTGATCGACGAGATGTCCGCGCCGTCCAGCGGCACGTTGGCCAGTGCGGCGAGCACCGTCGGCACGGCCGACAGCGAAGTCGGCCGGTACTTCTCGACCAGCCGCCAGTAGTTGGCCAGCACCTGCCGGTTGCGCAGCAGCGCGGTGGTCGGGATGATGACTTCCACGCCGGCCGAGAGCGACGCCAGCGACGCCGGCAGCACGCCCGCCACATGAAAGAGCGGATAGCCGTTGATGGTGGTGTCGGTGTCGCGCAGCCCCTGCAGCTTGACGCTGGCCCAGGCGGTGAAGACCTGCGCGAAGTGGCTGTGGCGGGCCAGCTTGGGCGCGCCGGTGGTGCCGCCGGTGTGAAAGTACGCGGCGATGTCGTCGGGCGCGATGTCGCGGCCGCTCGCGAGCCGGTCGTCGGCCTCGCGTGCGCGCAGCGCGGCGAAATCGGCCACGCCCTCGGGCAGCACGCCGGCAGCGGAAGGCGCTTCGTCGTGCGGCGAGACGCGCAGCACCGTGGTGAGCGTCGGCACCTGGCTGCGCAGGCGCATCGCCTTCGACCACATGCCCGCGTCGCCCGCGCCTTCGTCCGAGCCGTAGGCGATCAGCACTTTCGCTCGCCCGGCCTTCATCAACGAGACCAGCTTCTCGTCGCTGAGCAAGGGGTTGAGCGGCTGCACGATGCCTGCCGCCTCGCCGCCCCACAGCGCCAGGTGGTAGTCGAGGCAGCCGGGCAGCAGCACGGCCACTGCATCTTTGGGGCCGACGTCGAGCCGGTGCAGCAGGTTGGCGGTTTGATGGATGCCGGCCAGCAGTTCTGCATAAGACCAGCGGATCGGCGAATCCGCAGGGTCGGCGCTGCGCAGGAAGGTCAGCGCCGTCTTGCCGCCGAAAGCGGCGCCCGCATTGCGGAAGATCTCGTAGGTGCTGCGCAACGCAATCGCCTCGCCGAGCGGCACCTGCTCGAGGCGCCTGACGTCGTCGATGCTGCGGATTGGAAACGAAGGACTGAAAGGCGCAGTGGCGGTCGGGTTGTCGCTGTTGCGGCTCATTGTTCGTCTCCTCGGGTGGGCGCCGGTTCTACTGGTTCGTGATCTTGTTGTCTCGAATGACCTTGCCCCAGCGCTCGTGGTCGCGCTTCATGCGCTCGCCCATCTGCTCGGGCGTCTGGTAGGCCGCGAAGGTGCCGACGCCTTCCAGCTTGGACTGCACTTCCTTGTCGGCCAGCGCCTTTTTCAGCTCGGTGCCGATGCGTGCGACCACGTCCTTCGGTGTGCCTGCCGGTGCCAGGAGGCCGCCCCACGACGTGGCGTCGAAGCCGGGGAAGCCCTGCTCGGCGACAGTCTTAACGTCGGGCAGCAGGCTCACCCGCTGCCCCGAGCCGACCGCGATTGCGCGCAGCGTGTTGGCGCGGATATGCGGCAAGACTGCGATCATGTCGGAGAACATCGCCGGCACCTGGCCGCCGATGAGGTCGGTCACCGCCGGCGCGCTGCCGCGGTAGGGCACGTGCTGCATGTCGAAGCGGCCGGTGTTCTTGAGCATCTCGGTCGTGAGGTGGCCGAAGCTGCCGGCCCCGGCGGTGGTGTAGTTGAGCTTGCCGCCCTCGGCCTTGGCCTTGGCGATGAGTTGCTGCAGGTTGGTCACCTCGGGCAGCGACTTCGGATTGACGACCATCACGATCGGCAGGTCGTAGGTGCTGCCGATCGGCGTGAAGCTGGTGAAGATGTCGTAGGGCGGCTTGGCATACAGATGGTCGGCCAGGAGCGTCGGCGTGGCCAGCATCACGAGCGTGTAGCCGTCCGGCGCGGCCTTGGCGGCTGCTGCCGCGCCGATGGTGCCCGACGCGCCGCTGCGGTTGTCGATCAGCACCGGCTGGCCGAGGCCCTCGGCCATCTTCATTCCGATGATGCGCGTGGCCGTGTCGGTCGGCCCGCCGGGTGGGAAGGGCACGATGATGGTGATCGGCTTGGCCGGAAAGGCCTGTGCAAATGCGCCGCCCGCAAGCAGTGGCAGGGCCAGCGCAAGCAGCGCCCGGCGCAAGGGAGTGAAGGATCGAGTCGGCATGTTTTTTCCGGGTGAGGCGTCGAAGGATCAGACGACGCCGTTGGTCTTGAGTTGATCGAGTTTTTCGTCCGACAAGCCCAGCAGCGACTGCAGGACGTCCCGCGTGCCTTCGCCGAGCTGCGGCGGCGCGCGGCGCACCGGCAACCGCTCGCCGTCGAACCGGTAGGGCGGCGCCAGCACGTTCACTGTTCCGGCTTCGGGGTGCGGCTGGGTCGTGACCAGACCGGCGTCGGTGGCGCGCTTTGAAGTGAGCGCCTCGTGCAGGCCGAGCACTTCGCCGCACGGAATGCCCGAAGCGGCAAGCCGTTCGAGCAGCTGCTTGCGCAGGCGCTTTTTCAGCTCGCGGTGAAGTTCGGGCACCAGCGCCTCGCGATTGGCGGCGCGCCGGCGGCTGGGCGTGAAGCCCGCCTCGGCGGCCAGATCGGGACGCTCGATCACGTCGGTGCAGAAGCGCGCGAACTGGCTGTTGTTGCCGACGGTGATCACCAGCGGCCCGTCTGCCGCATCGAACACGCCGTAGGGCACGATCGACGGATGCTCGTTGCCGTAGCGCGGCGGGTCTTCGCCCATCAGCAGTGCTCGAGGCCGTAGTACGCGGTGATCATCAGCCCGCAGTCGAACAGCGCCATCTCGATGTGCCGGCCGCGCCCGGTCTTCTCGCGCTCGTACAGCGCGGCCAGGATGGCCTGCGCCGAGTACATGCCGGTGAACAGGTCGACCGCTGCCACGCCGAACTTCAGCGGCGGCTGGTGGGCCTCGCCGTTCAGCGCCATCAGGCCGGCCTCGCCCTGCACCACCAGGTCGTAGCCGGGGCGCGCCGCTTCGGGTCCGGTGCGGTCGTAGCCCGAGATCGAGCAGTAGACGAGCTCGGGCTTGTCCTTGCTCAGTCGCTCGTAGCCGAGGCCCAGCCTGTCGATGCCGCCGAACTTGAAGTTCTGGATGACGACGTCGCTCTTCATCGCCAGCCCGCGTGCGATTTCCTGGCCCTCGGCGGTCTGCAGGTCGATGCCGACCGAGCGCTTGTTGCGGTTGACGCTGTTGAAGTAGGCGGTTTCGGTGGTGCCGACGCGCAGGCCCCAGTCGCGCGTGTCGTCGCCGCGCACCGGATGCTCGACCTTGATCACCTCGGCGCCCAGGTCGGCCAGCACCATGCCGCACCAGGGGCCGGCGAGGATGCGCGACAGGTCGAGCACCCGCACGCCCGAAAGCGGAAGAGGACCGCGGCGGCCCGGCGCGGCGCTCATGCGCGCTGCCTTTGCCCAGCGCGATGTAGCGCTGAAGATGATGGTCTTCGTCGCCGAGCTGGTGGTCGATCATCACCAGCCGCTTGGCATAGTGGGCCAGCGGCAGTTCCCAGGTCATGCCGATGCCGCCGTGCAGCTGGATGTCGTTCTTCGGCCACCAGCGCGCCGATGCGCCGATGCTGGCCTTGGCGGCAGACAGCGCGCGCTCGCGGACGATGCGGTCGGCACCGTCGACGGCCGCGGCCGCATTGATCACCGCCGAGCGGGCCTGCTCGATCTCGAGCAGCAGGTCGGCCATGCGGTGCTGCAGGGCCTGGAAGCTGCCGATCAGCATGCCGAACTGCTTGCGGGTTCGCAGGTAGTCGAGCGTGGCCGCCTTGGCTGCTTCCATCGCGCCAAGCGCTTCGGCGCACAGTGCGAGCACGCCGCGGCCGACGGCGCGCTCGGAGCGTCGCGAGGCCCTTGCCTTCGGAGCCCAGCAGTGCGTCGACACCGAGCTCGCCGTCGAAGGCGAGTTCGGCCACGCGGCCGCCGTCGATCGCGGCATGCTGCGCACCGAGAGGCGGCGTTTCCGCCGGCACGAGGAAGAGGGAAATGCCGGCGTCGTCGTCGACCGCGCCCGAGGTGCGGGCCGAGACCACGAACAGGTCGGCGTGTTCGCCTTGAAGCACCACGGCCTTGCTGCCGTTCAACAGCCAGCCGTCGCCGCTGCGTTCGGCGCGGGTCTGCACGCGCGCGAGTTCGTAGTGCGCATCCGGTTCCTCATGCGCGAGCGCAGCGATCTTGCTGCCGCCGATGATGTCGGCCAGCATGGCCTTTTGCGCATCGCCGCCCGCGGTGACGATCGCCTCGCCGGCCATCAAGGCACCAAGCAGCGGCTCGACCACCAGCCCGCGGCCCAGTGCCTCGAAGACCACCGCCACGTCGAAGCCGCCGCCGCCGAAGCCGCCTTCGGCCTCGCCGAACAGCGCGCCGATCACGCCCAGGTCGGCGAATTGCGTCCACATCTCGCTGCTGAATCCCTCGGGAGACGTCGCGATGCGGTCGCGCGCATCGAAGGCGTACTGCTCGGCGATGAAGCGGTTGAGGCTGTCGGCGAGCATGCGCCGGTCGTCTGTGTGTTCGAAGTTCATGTTCGTGCCTTCACAGTCCGAGAATCATCTTGGAGATGATGTTCTTCTGGATCTCGTTGGAGCCGCCGAATATCGACAGCTTGCGGTTGTTGAAGTACTTCGCCGCCGCCGCCGCGGCCTCGGGCGGCCTCGGCCATGGCGCCTTCGTAGCCGTCCTCCAGCGCCTCGGCGACGAAGGGCCGCGCATACGGCCCCATCGCGCGCCGGATCAGCGACGAGATCTCCTGGCGGATCTCGGTGCCGCGGATCTTGAGCATCGAGCTCTCGGCGCCCGGCACGCCGCCGCCGGCCACCGCCGCGATCACTCGCAGGTTGGTGGTCTTCATGTTCTCCAGGTCGATCTCGACCTTGGCCATGCGCGTGGCGAAGGCCGGGTCTTCGGCCAGCGGCCGGCCGTTCTTCATCTGCTTCGCGGCGATGCGCTTGAGCTGTTCGAGGGCGGCCACCGAGAAGCCGACGCCGGCAATGTTGGTGCGCTCGTAGGTCAGGAGGTACTTGGCGCAGGTCCAGCCCTTGTCTTCCTGGCCGACGAGGTTTTCCGCCGGCACCCGCACGTCGGAGAAGAAGACTTCGTTGACTTCGTGCTCGCCGTCGAGCGTGATGATCGGGCGCACCTCGACGCCGGGCGACTCCATGTCGATCAGCAGGAAGCTGATGCCTTCCTGCTTCTTGGCCTCGCGGTTGGTGCGCACCAGGCAGAAGATCATGTTGGCGTGCTGGCCGAGCGTGGTCCAGGTCTTCTGGCCGTTCACGATGTAGTGCTCGCCCTCGGCATCGGTGCCGCGCACCGCCTGCGTCTTGACCGCCGCCAGGTCGGAGCCGGCGCCCGGCTCCGAGTAGCCCTGGCACCACCAGTCGGCGCCGTCGAGGATGCGCGGCAGCCATTGGCGCTTCTGCGCCTCGTTGCCGTACTTGATGAGCACCGGCCCCAGCATGTTCACGCCGAAGGGCACGATGCGCGGCGCATGGGCCAGCGCGCATTCATGCTCGAAGATGAACTTCTCGATCGCGGTCCAGCCGGGGCCGCCGTATTCCTCGGGCCAGTGGTTGGCGAGCCAGCCGCGCGTATTCAGGATGGCATGCCATTCCTCCATGTCCGCCTTTCCGAGGTGCTTGCCCATCGACACCTTGGTCGAAAGTCGAGCGGGCAGCTTGTCGGCCAGGAAGGTCCGAACCTCGTCGCGGAAGGCTTCTTCTTGGGGGCTGAAGTTCAGGTCCATGCCTTGCTCCTTGAAAACGTCTGGATCTTGTTGAGACTGGCGAAATCGGCACGGAGCGAGCACTTTCGCCAGCCCGACGGTGTCGCTTCGGGTTGCCACTGCGGCCAACCCCGCATTGTTTGCCCGGCATCGCTCTTTGACAATTGCATTCACCGTTGACAGACTGTCAAAGAATTTTTGACACAATCCGGCGCTCCATGGATTTGCAATCGCTGACCCTGCTGGTCGAGATCCTCGATGCCGGCAACCTGAGTGCCGCGGCCCGCCGGCTCAAGATGAGCCGCGCCAACGTGAGCTACCACCTGAACCAGCTCGAGCGCTCGGTGGGCGCGCAACTCGTGCGGCGCACCACGCGCCGGGCCGAGGCCACCGAGATCGGCCTGCGCCTGTACCAGCACGGGCTGGCGATCCAGGGCGAACTGCTGGCGGCCAGGGAATCGGTGTCCACGCTCGGCCAGACGCTGCAGGGCAGGGTGCGACTGAGCGTACCCAGCGGCTACGGGCAACTCGTCATGGCCGACTGGCTGATCGACTTCAAGCGCCAGTACCCCGGCATCGTGCTCGACGTGCTGTTCGAGAACCGCATCGAGGACTTGCTGCGCGATGAGGTCGACATCGCGATCCGCGTAATGGCCGAGCCGCCGCTCAACCTGGTGGCGCGCGAGCTGGGCCCGGTGCGCTACGTGGCATGCGCCTCGCGCGGCTATGCGCAGGCGCACCCGATGCCGACGCGACTCGACGAACTGCAGGCCACGCCGGTCGTCACCTCGGCGGTGATCGGCCGGCAGCTGCGCGTGTCGGCCTACCAGGGCGAGGAACGCCGCGAGGTGATCCTCGAGCCGACCCTCATCTCCGAGAACTTCCTGTTCCTGCGCCAGGCCATCCTGGCCGGCCTCGGCGTCGGGCTGGTGCCCGACTACGTGGTGCAGGACGACGTGCGCCGCGGCGAGGTGCTGACCACGCTGGACGACTGGCGCCTGAGCATCTTCGGCACCCATCTGCTCATGCTGTACATGCCGAACCGGCAGCACACGCGCGCTACGCGGACCTTCATCGATTTCATTCTGGAACGCGCGCGCAGCGCGGCGGGGCCGCAGGCTGGCGAGCGCTTACCCGCGGGGAGCTGACGCTGCAACGCGCTCGTCGACCCAGCGCCGGAAGCTTCGTTCGGCCTGCAGCTTGAACTCGTTGCGCACCTGATTGCAGATCGCGTGTGCAAGGCGCCTGTGCTTCTGCTTGCGAACGCTGCCCAATGTCGCGTCGTTGAGGTGTTCGACGGTGGCCGAGTCCGGTTTGCATCGAGGCTTGCCGAAATCCATCGGCAGGCCGCACCAGTGGCAGTTGCATCCGAAAGTCGATCTCAGGTTTTGTACGCTCATGGTGTGACATTACCCGGCAGACGGTGAATGTCGTCGCGCCGGGACGCCCGGCATGGTTTCTGCTGTACTCGGCGCATGAACGACACCGCCCTCTCGAACCCCGCGGTCCCCGCGGCCGACCGATCCACCGGCTTGTCGATCGACCCGCAGCGTCTGTGGGATTCATTGATGGAACTTGCAGCGATCGGCGCCACCGACAAGGGCGGCGTCTGCCGCCTCGCGCTGACCGATCTCGACCGGCAGGCGCGCGAGCGCTTCGTGCGCTGGGCCGAGGAGGCCGGCTGCACCGTGCGCGTCGACGCCATCGGCAACCTGTTCGCGCGCCGCGCCGGGCAGGACGCCGGCCTTGCGGCAGTGGCGACCGGCAGCCACATCGACACCCAGCCGACCGGCGGCAAGTTCGACGGCAACTACGGCGTGCTCGCGGGCCTCGAGGTGCTGCGCACCTTGAACGACGCCGGCATCCGCACCCGCGCGCCGATCGAGATCTGCGTATGGACCAACGAGGAAGGCTCGCGCTTCGTGCCGGTGATGATGGGCTCGGGCGTCTACGCCGGTGCCTTCTCCCTCGCGCATGCGCTCGCCGCCGCCGATCGGGATGGCGTGACGGTCGACGAAGCATTGCGCAGCATCGGCTTTGCCGGCAATGCGCCGGCCGCAGTGGTCGACGGTGCGCCGCGCTTCGGGGCCTACTTCGAGGCCCACATCGAGCAGGGGCCGGTGCTCGAAGACGCCGACATTCCGCTCGGCGTGGTCACCGGCGCACTCGGCCAGCGCTGGTACGACGTTGTCGTGACCGGCCAGGAAGCCCATGCCGGGCCGACGCCGATGAAGCTGCGCCGCGATGCGCTGCAGGGCGCCACCGGCCTGATGCAGGCGGTACGTCAGATCGCGATGGACGAGCAGCCCGACGCCCGCGGCACCGTCGGCTACGTGCAGGTGCATCCGAACTCGCGCAACGTGATCCCCGGGCGCGTGACCTTCACGGTCGACTTCCGCCATGCCGACGACGAAGGCCTGAGCCGCATGGATGCACGCCTGCGCGCAGCCTGCGCCGAACTGGGCGCGCGGGGCGGCCTCGCAGTCGAGGTCGAGCAGACCGTCTACTACCCGCCGGCAAAGTTCGCCGAGGTGCTGGTGCGTGCCGTTCGCCAGGGTGCCGAGCGCGCCGGCCTGGCGCATATCGACATCGTGAGCAGCGCCGGCCACGACGCGGTGTACGTCGCGCGCACCGCGCCGGCCGCGATGATCTTCGTGCCCTGCAAGGACGGCATCTCGCACAACGAGATCGAGGATGCGAAGCCCGAGCACCTGGCGGCCGGGGCGAATGTTCTGCTGCACGCAATGCTGGACCAAGCCGGGATCGCGCCGTGACCCTGGTTGCGCAGCCGCTGACCGCGCAGGCGTTTGCGCCGTTCGGCACCGTGCTCGCGGCGCCGGCAGGGCCGGGCCGCTTCATCAACGGCGGCAACGCGGAGCGCTTTGACCTGGTCGACGACCTGCAACTCGGCGCCGAAGGCGGCCGCCCGCTGCTTGCGCTGTTTCGCGCGCAGGCGCGCCGCTTCCCGCATGCGGTGACCGAAATGGAGCGGCACGCGCTCGGCAGCCAGAGCTTCATGCCGCTCGGCGAACGGCGCTTCGTGATCGTGGTGGCGCCCGCCGGCGACCGTCCTTCGGCCGCTGCGTTGACCGCCTTCGTCACCGACGGCGCCCAAGGCGTGTCGCTCGCACCGGGCACCTGGCATCACGCGCTGCTGGCCATCGACGCCGGCGATTTTGTGGTGGTGGAGCGCGCCGGCGCGGCGGTCGATTGCGACAACTGGAACCTGGAAGAGCCGTTGACGGTCAGCTGCGCCGAGGCCCGTTAGGCGGCGCACAGCATCGGGCGAGAGAACCGCCGTGTTGCTTGGCAACTCGTCGCGGCCCCGCGGATCGACCGGATCGGACAGTTGACGGGCCCTGGTCAGGCCAGCTGCTGCGCCATCGCAACGAGCGATCGGTCCGACCCGGCGGGCCCAAGCAGCGAAATGCCCAGCGGCGCGCCGTCGCGCCGTGCGAGCGGCATCGACAGCTGCGGGAAGCCGCTCAGCCCCGCCACGCAGAGCATGCGGATCGCGCGGTTGCGATAGTCCTCCAGGCTGCTGTCGACCGCATCGCGCAGCGGTGCGATGTCCGGCATGGTGGGCATCAGCAGCACGCCATCGGCTGCCAGCAGATCGGCGAGGCGCTGGCGAAACGCGATGCGGAACGCGCGCGCCGTCTCGATCTGCGCGTCGGTCACATCGCGCGACCAGGCGAAGCGCTCGCGCACGCCCGGGCCGAGGCTGGGCGCGTAGCGCTCGATCAGCGGGCCGTCGGTGAGCCACGACTCGCGGCCCTGCACATAGCGGAAGTTCCAGTACATCGCGTCCCAGGACTCCAGCGCGATGTCGAGCGGCGCGGCCTTGCCGAACAGCGACTGCAGCTGCTGCGCCGCAGGTTCGAGCGCTAGCGCCACAGGCGCCGCCAGCATTGCCCAAACGTCCTGCGGCCACAGCAGCCGGGGCGCCGGGGGCAGCGCGGCCGCATCGGCGCCGAGCAGCACGTCGGCCACGCGGGCGAAGGTGCCGATGTCGCGCGCGAACCAGCCGCAGGTGTCGAGGCTGGGCGCGAGGTCGAGCGCGCCTTCGAGGCTCACGCGCCCATGCGTCGGCCGCAGGCCGTACAGGCCGCAGTGGTTGGCGGGGGCACGCACCGATCCGCCGGTGTCGGTGCCGAGCGCGAAGTCGCACAGGCCCGAAGACACCGCCGAGGCCGAGCCGGAGGACGATCCGCCGGTGATGCGGTCCTTGGCCGCGCCGTTGACGGGCGCGCCGAAGTGCGCGTTGTTCCCGTTCATGGAGAACGCGAGTTCGTCGGTCACCGTCTTGCCCGCAAAGCGCGCACCGGCATCGAGCAGCTTCTGCACGGTGGGCGCGGTGCGGGTCTTGATGCCCGACATCGCCAGCACGGTGGGGCTGCCGCCGCCGGTCGGATAGCCGGCCACGTCGAACAGGTCCTTCACGCCGAAGCGCAGGTCCGACAGTGGTCCGGCCGCGGCGCCGGGCACGGCGACGTCGGGATAGGGAA
>JBBJMS010000163.1:0-7741 GCA_037720315.1 Variovorax sp.
GTTCAACAGGAAGCCGGTGCCCGGCCAGGAAAACACGGTCTCGATGAGGATCGAGCCGCCCAGCAGGTAGCCCAGTTGCAGGCCCATCACCGCCAGTGCGGTTGGCGCCGCGTTCTTGACCATGTGGCGGAACACGCCGAAATGCGTCAGGCCCTTGGCCCGCAGGCCGACGATGAACTCCTGCTCCAGGATGTCGGCCACCAGCGCGCGCACCGTGCGCGCGATGATGCCCATCGGGATCACCGACATCGTGAGCGCCGGCAGCACCAGGAATTGCAGGTGCTCCCAGTCCCAGGCCCAGTCGCTCGACCCGCCCGGCCCCGCGCCGGTGGCGGGAAGCCACATCAGCTGCGACGAGAACACGATCACCATGACCATGCCGAGCCAGTAGTGCGGCACGCTCACCCCCAGCACCGACAGCATCGAGGCGAAGCGGTCGAGCCAGGAGTTGCGGAAGTAGCCGGCGACAAAGCCGAACAGACAGCCCAGCACGAAGCCGATGAAGGTCGCCACCACCGCGAGGCGCAGCGTGTTGCCCACGGCAGTCAGCACTTCGCCGGTGACCGGCCTGTTGCTCGCGATCGACACGCCCAGGTCGCCGTGCATCGCGCGCCAGACCCATAGCCCGAACTGCTCGGGCAGCGAGCGGTTGAAGCCGTAGAGCTCGCGCAGCTGCGCCTGCAGGTCGGCCGAGGCGTCGGGCGGCAGGATCGAAACCAGCGGATCGCCCGGCGCCAGGTGCACCAGTGCAAAGCACACGAACGCCACGCCGACCATGATCGGCAGGGCATAGACGATGCGGCGCAGCAGGTAGGCGAGCATGCGCTTGGTGGCCTCAGTCCATCGTCATCGTCGCGAGGTCGATGAACCAGCTCTTCGGCTGCACCACGTTCTTCACCTTGGCCGACATCGCGCGCGGGCCGACGTCGTGGGCGATCCACACGAACGGCGCGTCTTCGACGATGTGCGCATGCAGCCTGGCCAGCGCGGCATCGCGCGCCTTGTCGTCGAAGCTGGTGCGGGCGTCGGCCACCAGCTTGTCGACCTCGGGGCTGCCGTAGTAGCCCCAGTTGTTCGACACCGGCGGAAAGGCCTTGGTGCTCACGAAGCGCACCATGGCGAAGAACGGGTCCATTGCGGCGAAGCTCACGTTGGTCGCGTTGGCGCCGTTGGCCGACGGGTCCTTTGCGCCCTTGCGCCAGTTGGTGAACAGCGTGTTCCATTCGATCACGTCGAACTGCACGTCGAAGTAGCAGGCCTTGAGCGACTGCTGCACGAATTCGTTCATCGGCAGCGGCTGCATCTGGCCCGAGCCGGAAGCAGAGATCTGGATCTTGACCTTGACCGGCTTGGCGGCCGAGAAGCCGGCCTGCGTCATCAGCGCCTGTGCCCCTTTCACGTCGTACTTGACGTCGAACTTCGGGTTGCCCCACCACGGGTGGCCCGGCGGCACGGTGCCCTTGGGCTCGGCCATCATGCCGCCCAGCAACTGCTTCAGGCCGCCGCGGTCGACGCAGAGATTGGCCGCCTGGCGCACCCGCTTGTCGAGCCAGGGCGACCCCTCGACGAAGGACAACTGCCACGGCCACACATGCGGCTGTGCATTCGAATAGATCTTGAAGCCGCGCTGCGTGATCTGCGGCATCGCGTCGGGCGCGGGTGCCTCGATCCAATCGACCTGGCCGCCCAGCAGCGCGGCGGTTCGCGCGTTGGCCTCGGGCATCGGCAGCATCACCACCTTGTCGATCTTGGGCACGCGCTTCGCATCCCAGTAGCTCTTGTTGGCGGCGAGTTCGAGCCGCTCGCGCGGGACGAAGCGGGTCACCTTGAAAGGCCCCGAGCCAGCGGGGTCGGCTGCGAATGCGGTCCAAGCGGCCTTCGAGCGTTCGGCTGGCGCAGTGACGGTGGCCGGCACTGCCTTGAGCTTGGCGTCCCAATGCGTGGGCGAGGCCATGAAGAGGTTGGTGAGGTTGATCGGCAGGAAGGCGTCGGGCTCGGTGGTGGTGAGCTCGACGGTCAGGTCGTCGACCTTGCGCGCCGAGGCAAGCGTGGGCATGCGCGAGGCGGTCACGCCCACCTGGCTCGGGTCGAAATGCGGAGCTTCCTTGTCGAGCACCTTGCGCACGTTCCAGACAACCGCATCCGCATTGAAGGCCGAGCCGTCATGGAACTTGACGCCCGGGCGCAGCTTGAAGGTCCATTTGGTCTTGTCAGCGGCATCGACCGCCCAGGTGTTGGCGAGCGCGGGGATCACCACGCTGGGCGCGTCCGCCTTGGACAGGTCCCACTGCGTGAGCGAGTCGTAGATGGGAATGCCGGTGAAGCGGTTGCCCTCGAAGCCCTGGTCGGGCTGGCCGAGGGTGCGCGGTATGTCGGCCGCGGTCATCGCGATGCGCAGCGTTTTCTCCTGCGCGAAAGCCGCAGGATGCGCGAGCGCCAGCGCCAGCAGGGCAGCGCCGGCTGCAAGGGGTTTGAGGGACATGGTAGGGACGGCACGCTTCACGGAGAGCTCCTGTTCAGGACAACGATGGAATCAATGCAAAGTCATGCACGAGCCGTGCCAGCACGGTTTCGGTGCAGATGTTCATGGGCGCGGCCACAGCCGTTCGCAGTGCACGCGGCGCAGGTCCAGCTCGACTTCCATGTCGATGATCGGCGGGCGGGCGAGATGCCATGTCAGGCCGGTCGAGAGGCTTGCCGGGCGGACGATTTCATCCAGCACCAGCGCGCCGATGTCGTGCACGGTGTAGGCCTGCACGGCGCTGGCGTCGGCCCAGCCGAAGCCGAGTGCGCCAGCGCGCCGCGCCATCTCGCCCATCACGTAGCGGAGCTTTTCGCGCAGGCCGTCCGTGCTGGTGTCGCCGAGGCGGACCATGCCTTCGCGGTAACTCGCCTGGCCGTCGCGCGCCTCGCCGCCGCCGGACACGACGAAGCTGCCGGGGACGGCCGAAGCCGCTGCGGAGCCGGCTTCGACGGTGTAGGAAAAAGCGTGGAGGGCCGGCTCCGCTGGCACGTTCACCAGCGGGCAGACATTGGCGCGCGCCACCGGGTTCGCCTCGCGCACAAGGCCCCAGCTTTCCAGCATGCCGGCGTAGTGGCGGTTGAAGGCTTCGAAGCCTGCTTCGGAAAACGGCGCGGGCGAACGCAGTTCACAGGCGCACAGCGCGGTGAGCGGACGCCCGATCGCACCGAGGTGCGCGGCGATCGCCTCGAAGCCGGCGGCCAGCGGCGGCAGCGCCTGCAAAACCACGCGCTCGATCGCAAAGCCCGGTTGCGCGGCCACGCCGCCCGAGTACTGGAACACGCCCTTCAGGTATCGATAGCCCCCTTCGGGGAAGTCCACCACCTCGGTCGCAGCCATCGGGTTTCTCCAAGTCGTTTGTTCTGCAGCAAGCAATTGGCATGCCGTTCGGCGCCGAACGCAATGGGACAATCCTCCTCATGACAAGCCCCGTGGATTCCCTCACCATCTCGCGCCCCGACGACTGGCACCTGCATGTGCGCGACGGCGCAGCGCTCCAGGCCGTGGTGCCCCATTCGGCCAGGCAGTTCGGCCGTGCACTGGTCATGCCGAACCTGCGTGTGCCGGTCACCACCGCCGAACAGGCCATGGCGTATCGCGACCGCATCCGCGCCGCCGTTCCTGAGGGCATCGACTTCGAGCCCGTCATGTCGCTCTACCTCACCGACCGGCTGCCGCCGGACGAGATCGAGCGCGCCGCCGCAGCCAACGTGCGCGCGCTTAAGCTGTACCCGGCGGGCGCCACCACCAACAGCGATGCCGGCGTGACCGACATCCGCAAGACCTACCCGACGCTGGAAGCGATGCAGAAGCACGGCCTGCTGCTGCTGGTGCATGGCGAAGTCACCGATCCGGCGGTCGACCTGTTCGACCGCGAGGCGGTGTTCATCGACCGCGTGATGATTCCGCTCAGGCGCGACTTCCCCGAACTGAAAGTGGTGTTCGAGCACCTCACGACAAAGGAGGGCGCCCACTACGTGCGCGATGCCGACCGCTTCACCGCCGCCACCATCACCGCGCACCACCTGCTCTTCAACCGCAATGCCATCTTCACGGGCGGTATCCGGCCGCACTACTACTGCCTGCCGGTGCTCAAGCGCGAGACGCACCGCGTCGCGCTGGTGGAGGCCGCCACCAGCGGCAGCGACCGCTTCTTCCTGGGCACCGACAGCGCGCCGCATCCGGCGCATCTCAAGGAACATGCACTGGGCTGCGCCGGCTGCTACACCGCGCTCACCGCACTGGAGCTGTATGCCGAAGCGTTCGACAGGGCCGATGCGCTCGACAAGTTCGAAGGCTTTGCCGGTTTCCATGGTGCCGACTTCTACGGCCTGCCGCGCAACGCCGGCACCGTGACGCTGCGGCGCGAAAGCTGGACCGTGCCCGAAACGCTGCCGTATGGTGATGCCACGCTCAAGCCATTGGGCGGCGGCGAACCGATCAACTGGAGACTCGAATGAACGACATGCCCCGCGTGATGCTGCTGATCGATGCCGACAACGTCTCCGCCGACGTGATCGAGCAGGCCGTCGGCAAGGTGCTTGCGGAGCACCGCCATTTGCACGTGCGGCGCGCCTACTGCAACGTCGAGACCGCGCTCAAGCTGCAGCACTTGTTCAAGCGGCTGTCGGTGCGGCCGATGACCAATCTCTCGACCGGTAAGAACAGCACCGACATCGCGCTCGCGGTGGATGCGATGGACCTGGTGATGGCCGAGCGCCCGCAGATCGTCTATCTCGTGTCGTCCGACTCCGACTTCGCGCCGCTCGTCATCCGCCTGCGCGAAAAAGGCTGCCGCGTCTGCGGCATCGGCCAGAAGGGCAAGACCGGCGACGAGACGACGCTGGTGTATGACGAGTTCACCGACCTGCAGCATCACGGCGCCGGCGCAACGGCAGCGGCGCCGGCCACGCCGCGGGCTACGAGGGCGCCTGCAGTCAAGCGAGCTGCAACGACACCGCGCCGCGCCGCATCCAAGGCGGCGCCCGAGGCGGCACCACCTGCGCCGCGCCAACCCGCGCTGCCCGACGACGTGATCCGCATCCTCGATGCCGTGCCCGAGCTGCTGTCCGGCGGCAAGGTCGAGCTCAACCAGGCCGCCGAGCGGCTGCGCGCGGCGCGACTGCTTGGCAAGAGCGCAAGCTCGCCCCGCCTTTTCGCCAAGTACCCGGACATGTTCTGGCTCACACCCGACAAGACGCCGAACAAGGTGCAGTACATCGGCCCTACCTCTTTGTGAACGCGGCGCGCCCGGCGCTCGATGCCGCGCCGGCCTGGATGGCGCCGTATGCGCAGGGCGCCCGGCGCATCGATGCCGCTGTCGGCGATGGCGCCAGCACCGCAGAGGCCCTGTCCGCCGAATCGCCGCTGCGCTTCGTGCCCGCCGAGGCGCAGACGCCGCACGAGGCCTATGAGGCCTTCATCTTCCGCACCGGCACGTGCCCACCGCGACAACCTGCACGATCTTTTCAACGGCCTGGTGTGGCTGCGCTTCCCCGAGGCCAAGCGCCGCCTGAACCAGCTGCAGGCCGGCGAGATCGCACGCGCCGGCATCGGCGCCACCCGCGGCCCGCTGCGCGACGCGCTCACCCTCTTCGACGAGAACGGCGCGGTGCTCGATGCGCCGCCTGCCCTCTGGGACGCGTTGGCCGCACGCGACTGGCAGCGCCTGTTCGTCGGTGAGCGGGCACTCTGGCGCGAGGCGCGGCTGCTGGTGTTCGGCCACGCGCTGCTCGAAAAGCTGCAGGCGCCGCGCAAGGACCTCACTGCGCATGTGCTGTGCGCGCCGGGTCCATGCCGCTCGGTGGCCGTCGACGACGCGGCGATCGCTGCCGCGCTGCAGCCCGAGCATCTCGCCGTCAAGCCCTACGCGCCGCTGCCCGTGCTCGGCGTGCCCGGCTGGTGGGCGCCGAACGAGTCGCCCGCCTTCTACGAAGACGCGCGGGTCTTCAGGCCGCGCATCAGTCCAGCGTGACGCCGGCATTCGTCAGAAGTTTTCCTCCTATCATCCGTCTGTATCCGAATGCCGCAGGCTCGAGAATCAAGAACAACAATTGTTGCCCCGGCCTGCCGACCGCCGCTTGAAACGGAGGCGGCGTCCCTCATCTGAGCTACGTCGGGCGATGGCCCGTCTTCACGGAGAAACCAACTTGAAACGCATTCTTCTGTTCGTGCTGACCAACGTGATGGTGGTCGCGGTGCTGGGCGTCGTCGCCAGCCTGCTCGGCGTCAACCGCTTTTTGACGCCGAACGGACTCGACCTCCCGATGCTGCTGGGCTTCGCGCTCGTCATCGGCTTCGGCGGTGCGTTCATCTCGCTCCTTATCAGCAAGCCGATGGCCAAGTGGTCGGCCGGCGTGCGCATCATCAACGACCCGCAGTCGCCCGATGAAGCCTGGATCGTGCAGACGGTGCGCAAGTTCGCCGACAAGGCCGGCATCGGCATGCCCGAGGTCGGCATCTTCGACGGCGAGCCGAATGCGTTTGCCACTGGGGCGTTCAAGAACTCGTCGCTGGTCGCGGTGTCGACCGGACTGCTCGCCAACATGAACCGCGAAGAGGTCGAGGCGGTGATCGGCCACGAAATCGCGCACGTCGCCAACGGCGACATGGTCACCATGGCGTTGATTCAGGGCGTGATGAACACCTTCGTCGTGTTCCTGTCGCGGGTGATCGGCTATGCCGTCGACAGCTTTCTGCGCCGCGGCAGCGACAGCAACTCGGGTCCGGGCATCGGCTACTACGTGAGCACCATCGTGCTGGACATCGTGCTCGGCTTCGCCGCCGCGATGGTGGTGGCCTGGTTCTCCCGCCAGCGCGAGTTCCGTGCCGACGCCGGCGCCGCCAGCCTGATGGGCCGCAAGCAACCGATGATGAGCGCGCTGGCGCGCCTGGGCGGCCTGCCTGCGGGCCAACTGCCGCGGGCGGTGGAAGCGATGGGCATCACCGGCAGCATTGGCAAGCTGTTCGCGACGCACCCGCCGATCGAAGAGCGCATCGCCGCGCTGCAAAACGCCCAGGGCTGATCGGCCACCGCACTTGAGCAAAGCCGCCTCCGGGCGGCTTTTTCTATGCGAGCTCGGTCAGCATGCTGCGCGCCACCGCCTCGGCGACCTTGATGCCGTCGACACCGGCCGACAGGATGCCGCCGGCATAGCTGGCGCCTTCGCCCGCCGGATAGAGGCCACGCACGTTGAGGCTTTGCATGTCGTCGCCGCGGGTGATGCGGATCGGCGACGAGGTGCGGGTTTCGACGCCGGTCAGCACTGCATCGTGCAGGTCGAAGCCCTTGATCTTTCGGCCGAACACCGGGAAGGCTTCGCGCATCGCGTCGATGGCGTAGCCGGGCAGGGCGGCGTGCAGGTCGCCCGGCGTCACGCCCGGCTTGTACGACGGCTCGACGCTGCCGATCGCCGAGGAAGGGTTGCCGGCCACGAAGTCGCCGACCAGTTGCGCGGGCGCTCGGTAGTCGCTGCCGCCGAGCACGAACGCGTTGGATTCGAGTTCGCGCTGTAGCGCAATGCCGGCGAGCGCGTCGCCCGGGAAGTCGCGTGGATCGATACCGACCACGATCCCGGCGTTGGCATTGCGCTCGTTGCGCGAGTACTGGCTCATGCCGTTGGTGACCACGCGCCCCGGCTCGCTGGTCGCCGCGACGACCGTGCCGCCAGGGCACATGCAGAAGCTGTAGACAGAGCGGCCGTTGCTCGCGTGATGCAC
>JBBJMS010000164.1:0-7673 GCA_037720315.1 Variovorax sp.
GCGCGGCGGATCGGCGGCGTGTCCGCCCAGGCCGGAAACGCCGCCTGTGCGGCCGCCACGGCCGCATCGATGTCTGCACGGTTGCCCAGCGCGACGCTTCCGGTTGCGGCGCCGGTGGCCGGGTTGAACACGTCTTGCGCGCGCGTCGAGGTCGAAGCGACGATGCGCCCGCCGATGTGATGGTGGATGGGGGTCTTGCTGATCTGCATGGGGCGTTCTCATGGCGGCGCATGGCCGGTCGGTGTCGGTGCTGAGTCCGCGATTGTGGCAAACCCGTGAATGCCACGCGGTTAGGATGTCGCGTTCTTCGCTTCGTCCGATTCCAAGCCAGCTCCATGCCGACCGCATCGCCGCCGCCCGCCGACGCGCAAGACGCCGACAACGTGCCGCCGCGCGTCGAGCAGCGCGAGCAGGACGGCCGCCCCTGGACCGTGGCCGCTGGCCGCTGACCGCGCTGGCGATGTCCTCCCCGAACGCCTGGGACACCTTGTCGAAAAGCCTGCGCGGCGTGCTGCGCAGGAGAGGGTGGGACCTGGGCCGATCGATCAGCTCGACCATCGGTGCCCAGCTGCTCTGGAACCACTGGGGCCAGGCCTGGCCATCGCAGGTGGAGCTGATTCGCAGCACCGCGCCGTGCTGGACCAGGTGGCGCGATACACCTGCAGCCCGCCCGTCGAATCCGCGCCGACCCTTGCAGACCGCTTGAAGACCTTTGCGCACAACGGCCCGCGCATGATGATCGTGGCGCGCGATTTCCTTCGGCTCCTGGGCCAGCTCACGCTCGACGTCGGCACACTGCTGCGTGCGCCGCACCGCGCGCCGTGGCGCGATTTCTCGGGCCATCTCTACCAGTTCGGCGCGACGGCGCTGCCCATCACGGCACTGGTCGGCCTCTTGATCGGCGTGGTGCTGGCCTACCTCACCTCGCAGCAGCTGCGCCAGTACGGCGCCGAAACATTCATCGTCAACATCCTCGGCCTGTCGCTCATTCGAGAGCTCGGCCCGGTGCTTGCGGCCGTACTGATCGCCGGGCGCTCGGGGTCGGCCATCACCGCGCAGATCGGTGTCATGCGCGTGACCGAAGAGCTCGATGCGATGCGGGTGATGGGTATTCCGCACGGCTTCCGGCTGGTGATGCCGCGGGTGCTGGCGCTGGCGATCGCGATGCCGCTGATCAGCATGTGGACATCGATGGCGGCGCTCGCGGGCGGCATGATCGCGGCCGACCTCGCGCTCGATCTTTCACCGGCGTACTTTCTTTCGGCGCTGCCGCGCGCGGTGCCGATGGTCAATCTCTGGCTGGCCATGGCCAAGTCGGCGGTGTTCGGCATCCTGATCGCGCTGATCGGCTGCTACTTCGGCATGAAGGTCAAGCCCAATACCGAGAGCCTGGGCCGCGGAACGACGTCGTCGGTGGTGACCTCGATCACCGTCGTGATCCTGGTCGATGCGCTGTTCGCCGTGCTGTTCAAGGGCGTGGGGTTTCGGGCATGAGCGGCAACAAGGACACGGTCGTCGAGATCCGCAAGTTGTGGACCGTGTTCGAGTCGCCAGACGGCGACCAGGTGGTGCATCGCGATCTCGACCTCACGATCATGCGCGGCGAGGTGTTGTCGCTGGTCGGCGGTTCGGGCACCGGCAAGACGGTGCTGCTGCGCCAGGTGCTCGGGCTCGAGAAGCCGACCAGGGGCGAGGTGACGGTGCTCGGCCGGCCGCCGGGACACAGCGCGATGGCGGCAGCGAACGTCGGCATGCTGTTCCAGCACGGCGCGCTGTTCTCGGCGTTCAGCGTGCTGGACAACATCGCATTTCCGCTGCGCGAACTCAAGCTGCTGCCGGACGACTTGATTCGCGATGCCGCGCTGGTGAAGCTGCAGATGGTGGGGCTCGAGCCGCAGCATGCGACCCGGAGCCCGTCCGACCTGTCCGGCGGCATGATCAAGCGGGTGGCGCTGGCCCGCGCACTGATCATGGACCCGCCGCTGCTGCTGCTCGACGAGCCCACCGCGGGACTCGACCCCGAAAGCGCGGACGGCTTCTGCAACCTGCTGCGCGGTCTGCATCGCGAACTCGGGCTCACGGTGGTGATGGTCACGCACGACCTGGACACGCTGTTCGAGCTGAGCACGCGCATCGCGGTGCTGGCCGACCAGCGCGTGATCGTGGCCGGCACGGCGCGCGACGTGATCGCGTATCCGCATCCGTTCATCCACGAATATTTTCTCGGCGGCCGCGGCCAGCGCGCGATGGAAGCGCTCCATGAACGCGCGGCCCCGACGCTCTTAACTGAAAGGTAGCTGCGATGGAAAACAAGGCCCATGCCATTGCCGCCGGTGCCTTCGTGCTCGGCCTGGTTGCCGTGCTCATTGCGCTGGTGGTCTGGCTCACGCGCGACGACACCGTGCGCAACATCTACGAACTCTCCACGCGCGATGCAGTGAGCGGGCTGCAGCCGCAGGCGACGGTGCGCTACCGCGGCATCGCCGTCGGCAAGGTCGTGTCGATCGACTTCGACCCCAAGGTGAAGGGCAATGTGCGGGTGCGCATCACGGTCGACAAACGGGTTCCGCTCACCGCCTCGAGCTATGCGACGCTGAGCTACCAGGGCGTGACCGGACTCGCCTTCATCGCGATCGACGACAAGGGCGAATCGCAGGTGGCGCTGGTGCCCAACGATGAGGCGCCACCGCGCATTCCGCTCAGGCCGAGCATGCTGGCGCAACTGCAGGACCGCGGCGAGCTCATCATCAGCCAGATCGACGAGGTGACCAAGCGCGCCAACACCCTGCTCGGCGATGCCAACCAGAAGCGCATTGCCGATGCGCTCGAAAACATCGCCGAGGCTTCGGCCAGCGCCAATCAACTCACGCGTTCGCTCGACAACACGGTCAAGACCGGACTCAATCCAGCGCTCGCCGCGCTGCCGCCGCTGGTCGACCGGACACGGGACACCATGGCCACCCTCAAGGCCGCCGGCAGCGACGTTTCGCGCGTGGCTAACAACTTCAACACCACCGTGAGCCGGCTGAACGCGCCGGACGGCCCGATCGATCGGCTGGGCAACGGCACCAAGGCGCTGTCGCAAGCGGTCGAGTCCTTCAACAGCGCGACGCTGCCGCGCGTGAACCGCGTGGCCGACGACACTTCGCGTGCCGTGCGCCGCCTGGGTCGCGCCGCGGACGGCATCAGCGACAACCCGCAATCGCTGCTGTTCGGAAACGGCGGCGTCGTGCCCGGACCGGGCGAGGCCGGCTTTACCGCGCCTGCCCCTGCTACGGCGCGACCTTCGAGGTGATGCGATGAACCGCGATCTGAAGACCATGCCTGATACCACGCGCCGTGCTGCGCTCACCGGCGGCTTCGCCGTCTTGCTGCTTGCAGCCGGCTGCGGTGCGCTGCCCGACAAGCCCGCCCGCGCAGCGCTCTACGACTTCGGCCCGGGCCCGACCGCGCCGGCATCGGCCGCAGCGCCGACCCTGCCCACCATCGCGCTGGCCGAGGTCGATGCGAATCCGCGCCTCGACGGGACGCAACTGCTGTATCGGCTGGGCTATGCGGACGCGAACGAACTGCGGCCCTACGGCCAGGCGCGCTGGAGCCTTGCGCCGGCCCTGCTGCTGCGGCAGCGTCTGCGCGATGGACTGTCGGCGCGACGTACCGTGCTCGAACCGGAAGAGAGCGCCACCATCGCCCGCACGGAAGGCAAGGTGCCCGACACGCTGCGCATCGCGCTCGACGAGTTCAGCCACTACTTCGAGTCGCCTTCCGAGAGCATCGGACTCATTCGGCTGCGCGCCACCCTCGTGCGGCGCGGTGCCGGCGGCGACCAGGTGCTGGCACAACGCAGCTTCCTCGTGCGGCGGCCGGCACCGAGTGCCGACGCGGCCGGCGGCGTGAAGGCGCTCGCCGCCGCCAGCGATGCGGCGGTGGCCGAGGTGGTCGCGTGGGTCGACCAGCCGCGCTAGAGGCAGCATCGGCGCGTCGCGGTGCTCAGAGCCCGCGTGCGAGCACCGGGAACAGCGTGCCGAGGCCGTCGGCCATCACCTCGACCGCCAGCGCCGCGAGGATCAACCCCATCAGGCGCGTCATCACGTTGATGCCGGTCTTGCCGAGCACGCGCGCGATCGGCTCGGCCAGAGAGAAGGTGGCGAAGGTCGCCAGCCCGATCACCATGCCGTAGCCGACCAGCACTGCCAGCTCCCACAGGTTCTGCGTCTTCTCGGCGTAGATCACGACCGTCGACATGGTGGCCGGCCCGGTCAGCAGCGGAATGGTCAACGGCACCACCGCGATCGATGCGCCGAGCGAGGCCTTCACCTCGGTCGCGCGGATCTCTTCCTGGCTCGTCTTGGATTCGGCCGGCTGCGCGTTGAGCATGTTCAGCGAACTGATCAGGAGCAGCATGCCGCCGCCGACCTGGAAACTCGCAATCGAAATGCCGAAGAACGACAGCAGTTGCAGCCCCAGCAGCGCGCTGATCGCGATCACCATGAAGGCGCTGAACGCCGCGACCCGCGCGGTGCGCTTGCGTCCGCTTTCGGCGTAGCCCTGCGTGTAGTGGATGTAGAAGGGCACGATCGCGAGCGGGTTCACGATCGCCAGCAGCGTAATCAGCGGCTTGATCAAATCCATCGTGGGCGTGGCCATCAGCGCCCGCCGGTCACGTCGAGGAAGGTCCCGGTGATGTAGCTCGCCTCGGACGACAGCAGCCAGACGATGCCCTCGGCCACTTCCTGCGCGCTGCCGGTGCGCTTCATCGGCACGGTCGAAGCCAGCTGGAACGCACGGTCGGGCATGCCGCCGGACGCATGGATCTCGGTATCGATGAGGCCCGGGCGCACGGCATTCACGCGGATGCCCTCGTCGGCGACTTCCTTGGCCAGCCCGACGGTGAAGCTGTCGATCGCGCCCTTGCTCGCCGCGTAGTCGACGTACTGGCCCGGTGCGCCAAGCCTTGCCGCCGCGCTCGAAAGATTGACGATCGCACCGCCGCTGCCGCCGTGCCGGCTGCTCATGCGCCGAACCGCTTCGCGCGCGCACACGAAGCTGCCGATGACGTTGATGCGCAACATGCGCTCGAGCCGTGCCACGCTCATCTCGTCGACGCGCGACTGCATGTCCACCACGCCGGCGTTGTTGACCAGCGCGGTGAGTCGGCCGAGCTTCGCATCGACCTTGTCGAACATCGCGAGCACTTGCGCCTCGTCGCCGACATCGGCCTGCACGCTCATCGCGTTGCCGCCTTCGGCGCGAATGGTGCGCACCACTTCGTCGGCGGCCAGCGAGTTGCTCGCGTAGTTGACGGCGACGGCGTAGCCGCGGCGTGCGGCCAGCAATGCGACTGCCGCGCCGATGCCGCGGCTTGCGCCGGTGATCAGGAGAACCTGGTCCAAATCCCACCTCCTGCACGGAAGCCGTGCCTCGGTTAAAACGAAACGCACGCATTACATCATCGAGGATTGCCCATGAGCCACAGCGTCGATTACTACTTCACGCCGCAGAGCCCATGGACCTACCTGGGGCATGCGCGCTTCGCTGCCATCGTCAAGCGCACGGGCGCCTCGGTGCGGATTCGGCCGGTCGACTTCGGTGCGGTGTTTCCGGTCTCGGGCGGGCTGCCGCTCGGCAAGCGGGCGCCGCAGCGCCAGGCCTACCGGCTGGTCGAACTGGCGCGCTTCTCCCGGCATCTCGACATTCCGCTCAACCCGAGCCCCAAGTTTTTTCCGGTCGGCGGCGACGATGCGGCCAAGCTCATCATCGCGGTCGACTTGCATGACGGCACCGAAGCGGCGATGAAGCTATGCGGCGCGGTGTTCGCATCGGTCTGGGTTGGCGAGCGCAACATCGCCGATCCGGCCATGCTCGAAAAGCTGGTGGCCGAGCGCGGCCTGCCGGCCAAGCGCATGGAGCAATCGCTCAGTCAGACCGTGCAGGAACGCTACGAGGAATACACGCAGCAGGCCATCGATGCCAAGGTGTTCGGCGCGCCGAGCTACGTCATCGGCGGCGAGATTTTCTGGGGCCAGGACCGACTCGAATTCGTCGAACGCGCATTGAAGCAGCAGCAACCGCAACCATCCCGAACAGGAGCATGACCACCATGGGGCAATTCATCGATCTCAACGCCGCCGACGGCACGACCTTCCCCTCTTACGTGGCCGAGCCCGTCGACAAACCCAAGGGCGCGGTGGTGGTGGTGCCGGAGATCTTCGGCGTCAATTCGCACATCCGCGCGGTGGCCGACGGCTACGCGGCGGCCGGCTACCTCGCGGTGTCGCCGTCGACCTTCCACCGGGTGAAGCCCGGTGTCGAGATGGGCTACAGCGACGACGACATGAAGGCCGGCTTTGCGCTCAAGACTGCGGTGGAAGACTTGCCCGCACCCGGCGTGATGCAGGACATCCAGGCCGCGGTCGAGTACGCGGCGCGCGCCGGCAAGGTCGGCATCGTGGGCTACTGCTGGGGCGGCCTTCTGACTTGGCGTGCATCGGCAGGCGTGTGGGGGCTTGCCGCTGCGGCGCCCTACTACGGCGGCGGCATGACCACGCCGGAAGAGAGCGCGCGTCGACCCAAGGTGCCGGTGCTCGCCCACTTCGGCAACAACGATCACTGGATTCCGCTCGACACCATCGAGAGCTTCAAGAAGGCGCATCCCGAAGTGGAAGTGCACATCTACGAATCGGGCCACGGCTTCAACTGCGACCAGCGCGGCTCGTACAACGCCGAGGCCGCCCAGCTCGCGCGCGAGCGCACGCTGGCTTTCTTCGCCAAGCACGTCGGCTGAGCGGGGCGGCATGCCGGCCTTCGTGCGCGCCATGCTGGCGGCTGCATGCATGTCGGCTGCGCCAGGATTGCACGCGGCCGACTACGCCGGGCCGCTGTTCGACACGCACCCGCACTACAACCAGGAAGCCTGGGACGGCAATAGCGGCCCCTACCCGCCTGCCGACGCCGTGGCGTGGATGCAGCGCAACGGCGTGGCGGCCATCATCGCCAACTCGCGTCCCAACGCGGGCACGCAGACCCTGGCCGCCGCGCGCGAGACACGCGCGGCCGGTGTGACAGTGGTGCCCTTCGTGCGGCTCTACCGCAACCGCGCCGACTATAACAACTGGTTTCGCGACGAGAGCATCTACGACACGGTGCAGACCGAACTGAAGTGCGGCACCGCCAGCGGACCTTATCGCGGGCTGGGAGAGCTCCACCTGTACGACAGCGCCAATGCCAACGGCCCGGTCGCGAAGAAACTCATCGCGCTGGCCGACGAGAAGAAACTGGCCGTGCTGGCGCATGTCGACACGTGGCGATCGATCTGCTGATGGGCTAGCTGTCGTACCGGCCGGGCCTCACCTGCGAAGGCGGTCGGCTGTGCGATCTGCCGCCGGAGGCGGCACGGCAGATCGCCTGGGGCAATGCGACAGCCCTGTTCGGGCTCCAGTGAGGAGATGCTGCTTCAGGCTGCCGCCGCCTGGCGCGAGCGCCTTGCAGCTTTGACGGCCCTGGCCTGCCCCGCCGGCGGCGCGGGCGGCGGGCTTCGGATGCGGGCCTCGAGAAAATCGAGCAGCACACGCAATGCGGCGCTGTTGTGGCGTCGCTGCGAGTAGGCCGCGTACAGCCAGAGGTCGCGCGGCATGTAGTCCTTCAGCACCGGCACCAGGGCGCCGCGCTCGATG
>JBBJMS010000165.1:0-7661 GCA_037720315.1 Variovorax sp.
GTTCGGCAAGGAGTTCGCGAAGTTCGGCGTCGAGACCACCTTTGTTTCACAGACCGACGTGACCGAGTGGCGCGCCGCCATGCGTCCGGCCACGAAGCTCCTGTTTGCCGAAACGCCGACCAATCCGCTGACCGAGGTGTGCGACATCCAAGAACTCGCCGAGCTCGCCCATGGCGCCGGCGCATTGCTCGCGGTCGACAACTGTTTCTGCTCGCCTGCGCTACAGCGACCGGTGGAGCTCGGTGCCGACCTGGTGATTCATTCCGGCACGAAATATCTCGACGGCCAGGGCCGCGTCATGGCCGGAGCAATCTGCGGTCCGTCGCGTTTGATCGTCGACGTGTTCGGGCCGATCGTTCGCACCGCCGGCATGGTGCTCGCGCCGTTCAACGCCTGGGTCGTGTTGAAGGGCCTCGAAACGTTGGGCGTTCGCATGCAGGCGCAATGCGCCAACGCGCTGGCCGTTGCGCGCTGGCTCGAGACGCTGCCCGAGGTGGCGCGTGTGCACTACCCGGGGCTTGCGTCGCATCCGCAGCATGAACTCGCCATGCGGCAGCAGTCGGGGCAGGGTGGGGCGGTGGTGTCGTTCGATGTGCGCGGCGACGATCTTGAAAGCGTCAGAGCCAACGCGTTTCACGTCATCGACAGCACCCGCGTGATCAGCATCGCGACCAATCTCGGCGACACCAAGACCATCATCACGCACCCGGCCACCACGTCGCACGGGCGTCTGACCGAGGCGCAACGGCAGGCCGCCGGCATCGGACAGGGACTGATCCGCCTCGCGGTCGGCCTCGACCACATCGACGACATCAAGGCCGATCTCCTTCGTGGGCTTGGCGGCTTCGGCGCACTTCAATGACCACCAAGACCCGTACCCGCTTCGCGCCGTCGCCGACCGGCTTCATCCACCTCGGCAACATCCGCTCGGCGCTCTATCCATGGGCGTTTGCGCGCTCCACCGGCGGCGACTTCATCCTGCGCATCGAAGACACCGACGTCGAACGCTCGTCGCAGGAGGCGGTGGACGTCATCCTCGAAGGCATGCGCTGGCTCGGCCTCGACCATGACGAAGGGCCGTACTACCAGATGCAGCGCATGGGCCGCTACAAGGCCGTGCTCGCCGAGCTGCAGACGGCTGGGCAGCTCTATCCCTGCTACATGGCCAGGGTCGAGCTCGATGCCCTGCGCGAGCGCCAGACCCAGGCCAAGGAGAAGCCGCGCTACGACGGCACCTGGCGCCCCGAGTCCGGCAAGACGCTGCCGCCGGTGCCCGCCGGCGTGCAGCCGGTGCTGCGGTTTCGCAACCCGCAGGGCGGCGTGGTCGCGTGGGAAGACAAGGTCAAGGGCCGCATCGAGATCGGCAACGAAGAGCTCGATGACCTCGTTATCGCCCGGCCGGACGGAACGCCAACCTACAACTTCTGCGTAGTGGTCGACGACATCGACATGGACATCACGCATGTGATCCGCGGCGACGACCACGTCAACAACACGCCGCGCCAGATCAACATCTTCCGTGCGCTCGGCAAGGAACCGCCGGTCTACGCCCATCTGCCGACCGTGCTGAACGAGCAGGGCGAGAAGATGAGCAAGCGCAATGGCGCCAAGCCCGTCACCCAGTTCCGCGACGAAGGCTTTCTGCCCGACGCGATGGTCAACTACCTCGCGCGGCTCGGCTGGAGCCACGGCGACGACGAGATCTTCAGCCGCGAGCAGTTCGTCGAATGGTTCAGCCTCGACCACCTGGGCCGCAGCGCGGCGCAGTTCGACGAGGTCAAGCTGCGCTGGGTCAATGCGCAGCATCTGAAGGCAATGACCGACGAGGCGCTGACCCCGCTGGTGGCGACGCATCTTCGCCAGCGCGGGCTGCTGCCCGACGAGCGCCTCGAAGCGATCTGCGGATTGTTCAAGGACCGCTGCGACACCACTGTCGCGCTGGCCGACTGGGCCGGCGCGTTCTACACGGATGTTTCGCCCGGCCAAGCCGACCGGGCGCAGCATGTGACCGATGCGGTACGCCCCGTGCTCGACGCGCTTGCCGAAAAGCTGACGAGCGTCGCCTGGGACAAACCGTCGATCGCCGCCGCCATCAAGGAAGTGCTGGTGGCGCATGGCCTCAAGATGCCGGCGCTGGCGATGCCGGTGCGCGTGCTGGTGGTGGGTACGCCGCAGACACCGTCGCTCGATGCAGTGCTCGCGCTCTTTTCTCGCGAAACGGTCATCTCCAGACTGAAGGCGGCTTGATTTTTAAGGCTATAATTCGAGGCTCGACACCCAAGGGGGTATAGCTCAGCTGGGAGAGCGCTTGCATGGCATGCAAGAGGTCATCGGTTCGATCCCGTTTACCTCCACCATCGAATGTCGAGATGAAATCCAAGCGTTGAAACGCAACGCGCATCCTCAGGTTTTGACCCTATCGTCTAGAGGCCTAGGACACCACCCTTTCACGGTGGCTACCGGGGTTCGAATCCCCGTAGGGTCGCCAGTTTCACTCAGGTGAAGCAGGCACAAGTCGTCAGCACTTGGCTTCGCGAGAAGCAAACGTTGTCTACCAGGAGTGGTAGTTCAGTTGGTTAGAATACCGGCCTGTCACGCCGGGGGTCGCGGGTTCGAGTCCCGTCCACTCCGCCAGTATGTTTTGGATCTTTCCAATGAAAAAGCCACCTTCGGGGTGGCTTTTTCATTTGCGCTTGCCACGCCGTTGCGGAACGGATCGCTCCGGCGCGTGTCTACCGTTCTTCGCCGATTTCGACAGGACGCATCCCCATGAATCTTCAGCAGAAAACAGCTCTCGTGACCGGCGCCTCGCAAGGGATCGGGCAGGCCATCGCGCTGCGGCTTGCCCAATCGGGCGCCGACATCGCGCTCAACGTGCATCGTGCCGATGAGCGTTCCGAAGCCATTCGCGCAGAAATCGAAGCCATGGGGCGGCGCTGCGTCGTGCTGCCCTGCGATGTGTCGCAGGTGGCGCCGATGCGCGCAGCGCTCGCGCGCGCCGCCGACGAGCTCGGCCGGCTCGACATCCTCGTCAACAACGCCGGTATCCAGCGGCGGGCCGATTTTCTCGACATCACCGAGGGAGACTACGACCGGGTGATGGACGTGAACCTGAAGGCGGCGTTCTTCCTCGCGCAGGCTTTCGCCGCGCATTGCAAGGAGGCCGGCAGCGGCGGCAAGGTGATCAACATCAGCTCCGTTCACGAAGACTTGCCGTTCCCGCATTTCGCTTCGTATTGCGTCAGCAAGGGCGGCATGAAGATGATGATGCGCAACCTCGCGATCGAACTTGCGCCGCTCGGCATCACGGTCAACAACATCGCGCCGGGCGCGATCGAGACGCCGATCAATGCGAAGTTGCTCAACGACGCCTCGCTCCACGAGGCGCTGCTCGCGAATATTCCACTCAAGCGCTTGGGGCAGCGTGCCGACGTGGCAGGCGTGGCGGCCTTCCTGGCGTCGTCCGATGCCGACTACATCACCGGCACCTCGATCGTGGTCGATGGCGGATTGCTGTGGAATTATTCAGAGCAATGAAGCCCGACAACGACCTAGGCGCGACCCGCGGCGCCGCGCGTTCCAAGCGGGCCGCCGAAGCGCCTGCACCCGATGTGCTCACGCCGTCCGATCGCTACCAGGAACTGTTCACCGCGGTCCAGCGATCGAGCGTGTTCGCCGACAGCAAGACCTTCGTGGACTGCGCGCCGCTGGGCGAGCCGGCGGCCATTCTTGCGGCCTACCGCGACCAGTGCCACCGGCCCGGCTTCGACCTCGCCGCGTTCGTGCACGCGCACTTCATTGCAATCCAGCCGGCACCCAGCGAATACGAGTCGGTGCCGGGGCAGCGCATCGGCGCGCACATCGAATCGCTATGGAGGGTCCTGACCCGGCACCCGGAGGCCCATCCACCGCACGCGTCGCTGCTGCAGCTGCCGCACCCCTACGTGGTGCCGGGAGGGCGTTTTGGCGAGCTCTACTACTGGGATTCGTACTTCACCATGCTCGGTCTGGCCTGCAGCGGCCACTCGCAACTGGTGCGCGACATGGTGGACAACTTTGCCTACCTGATCGACACCTACGGGCATGTACCCAACGGCACGCGCACCTACTACCTGAGCCGCTCGCAGCCGCCGGTGTTTGCGCTCATGGTCGAACTCGCCGAGCAGCAAGGCGTTGCCCGGCAGGTCGACTTTCTGCCGCAGCTTCGCCAGGAGCATGCCTACTGGATGAACGGCAGCGAAGACTTGGCGCCCGGCGATGCTCACCGCCGCGTCGTACGGCTGCCCGGCGGCGCGCTGCTCAACCGTTACTGGGACGACCGCGATACGCCGCGCGAAGAGTCATGGCTCGAAGACGTGTCGACCGCCAAGGCCTGCCAGCGCCAGGCGGCGCAGGTGTACCGGGACTTGCGCGCCGCCTGCGAGTCCGGATGGGACTTCAGCAGCCGCTGGCTGCGTGAGACGCCGCCCCTTGGCGCCCCTGGGCATGGTCATACCCGTGCTGCCACGGCTGCATCGCTGTCGAGCATCTGCACCACCGACATCTTGCCGGTGGACCTCAACGCCTTCCTCTACAAGCTGGAGGCCAAAATTTCCGAACTCGCAGAGTCATCGGGGGACGGCACCACGGCTGCGGCGTTCGCCCAACTGGCGCAAGCCCGCAAGAGCGGGTTGGTCGAGCTTTGCTGGGACGACGAGCAGGGCGCGTTCTTCGACTACGACTGGCGTCTTGCGGCGCCGCGAAGCTGCCTTACCGCCGCCTGCGTCACGCCGCTGTTCGTCGGCCTCGCCGAGCCGGCGCATGCCCGCGCCCTGGCCGACACGGTGTCGGCACGGCTGCTGGCGCCGGGCGGCATGTCGACCACCGAGTGCCACAGCGATCAGCAATGGGACAGGCCCAACGGCTGGGCACCGCTGCAGTGGATGGGCATCCAAGGCTTCGCCGGCTATGGCCTGCACGCCTTGTCGCACACCATTGCGACACGGTGGCTCGCCACCGTGGCAGCCGTCTACGAGCGCGAGGGCAAGCTGGTCGAGAAGTACGCCCTGCGCCGCGTCGACCATGAGCGCTCGACAGGCGGCGCCGGCGGCGAGTACCCCCTGCAGGACGGTTTCGGCTGGACCAACGGCGTCGCATGCGCGCTGCTCGCGCAGCAGCCTGGGAACACCGTGAACACCTGCGTTTCGCACGATCCGGGCGACCACTACCGGTAGCTGCCCAGCGCAAGTGCGGCCGGCGGGCGCGATCCCTCAGGGCCTGCGGGGTCGGTTCTTGTCCCAGATCGCCACAAGGATGAGGCCGTATGAAATCAGGCGCACCGCATAGTGGATCGGCAGACTCTCCTCATTCCACGAACGCGAAATCGCCATGTCGGTGCGGTTGGCGCCTTCGATAATGAACGAAAGTGCGAACAGCAGGAAGAAGCGGTCGCGGGTGCTGCGCCAGTAATGAACGAAGAACAGTCCGACGGCGAAAGATGCCATCGCGATGGCGCCTAACAAGAACTGGTGCATCTCTATCCCCTCAGGATGAACTCTCGACCACCAGGCCGATCAGGAGCAACACGACGGCCACGAGCGCCGTGGCCAGCCGCCACATCGACATGTCGACGGTAGTGAATATGAGCCTGTCCAGCACCAGCAGCACGTTGTTGATGGTGAACCCGACGAAGCACAGGCCGCTCCACAGCAGCAATCGGTAGCGCGTCTGCATGTACTTGCGCAGCAGCAAGGTGGCGCAGCCAAGCGCAGTCACCGCGCACAAGCCGTATATAACCTGGTCCATTCACGAGTCCTTTCGAAGCTTGAAGGCATCCGCAAAGCGGTGCGCGTTCTTGTGCGTTGCATCGTGGATCAGGTTGGTGATGCCGATCAGGTTGCTCGCATAAGCCTGCGCCATCTGGGCGACGATGCTTGTCACGGCCGAGTCCGGCGGTGCATACCGATACCGGCGCACAGCGTCGGCCGGCCCGGTTTCCTGAAGAAATCCCGCAGCCTGAAGCGCCGTCAGCAGTTCAGCCGCCGCGGCCTCCTGAAGATAAAGGGCGCGGGCCACGCCTGCGGCTTCCCTTTCGACCTCGGGCTCGCATTGAACAACAACAACGCCTCCCGATAGGGCACCGACGGAATGCTCGTCAGCACGAACCGCCGGACGTCGTTCGCTATCAAGACGTCCGGCGCGCCATGTCCGGCGTGGTCGCAATGCACCAGCGCTGGATGCACTCGATGAGAGCGCCTACGTCCGCCGGCTTGACGAAATGGTGATCGAAGCCGCCGCCATCGCAGCCTGCTGATCTTCTTTCGGCCATAGCCGGTAAGGGCGATGAGCAGTGCGTTCTTTGTGAGCGCCATGCCACGCAACTGCCGCGCCACCGCATACCCGTCCAGCAGCGGCAGGCCGATGTCGAGCAGGACGACAGTCGGCTTGAAACCTTCGATGGCTGCCAGGGCGCCTTCGCCGTCTTCAGCAGTCAGCACGGCATGGCCTTCCATCTCGAGCACGGTGGCCATCGCTTCTGCGGCATCGCGGTTGTCGTCCACGACCAGTACACGCTGTGGTGCCGAGGCAACCGACGCATGTGAAGGCGCAGACGCGACTTCGTGAAGAAGCGCGATGCACGGCAGGCGTATCTTGAAATCCGATCCGCAATCTTGCCCGGCACTGCTCGCCTCGATGCGCCCGCCGTGCAATTCAGTGAGCCGCCGCGCCAGTGTCAGCCCGACGCCAAGCCCGCCTTGCGCCCGATCGAGCCCCCGCTTGCCCTGCGCGAACAGGTCGAAGATGTGGGGCAGCAGTTCCGCGTCGATCCCGATGCCCTGATCGCGCACGGTCACCACCGCCTCACCGTCGTTGAACTCGGCAAGGAGCTCGATCTGCGTGCCTTCGCCGCTGTACTTGGAGGCGTTGTGCAGCAGGTTGGCAATCACCTGGGTCAGCCTTGCGGCATCGCCCTGAAGGCGCACGGCATGCTCCGGCATCCCCACCGTGAGCGTTTGGCGCCGGCTCTGGATGGAGGGCTGAACCGTCTCGACGCTCTGCGCGATGACGGCCTTCAGATCGATCGGCTCGCGCTTCAGGGTGATCTTGCCCTGGCTGATGCGGGCAACGTCCAGCAGCTCCTCGATCAAGCGGGTCATCTGCTTGAGCTGTCGCTGCGCGATGTCGAGCGCCCAGGTCACTTTGGGTTGTGGCGCCGCAACCTTTCGGATCACGTCGATGGCAGTGTGAATAGGTGCCAGCGGATTGCGCAATTCGTGCGACATCATTGCGAGGAACTCGTCCTTGCGCTGGTTCGACTGCTGCAGTTCTTCTTGCGCGGCCCTGCGGTCCTGGATTTCGCGCTGCAACACCCGATACAGGCGCGCATTCTCGAAAGCGGTTGCGGCGCGCACCCCGATTTCTTCCAGCACCGCCTTGTCCGCCGCCTTGTCCCATCTTCCAGCTTTGTCGGAACCCACGAGAAGTGCGCCCAGAACCCGTCCGCCGAAGACGAGAGGCAGGGCGACAGCGGCACGCAAGGGTGTCCAGGGCACCGGCGGGGCAGCGAACCCGAGCGCCCGCGCATCCCAGCCGGCAATGGCTGCATCGTCCAGATCGAGCGGGCGGCGTTCGCGCATCGCCGCCGCGAGCGCGTTGCCTATCGTTTTGTCCAGGCGCAGCCT
>JBBJMS010000166.1:0-7588 GCA_037720315.1 Variovorax sp.
TTCCACGCCAGGTACACCAGCGGCACCGTGGTCGTCGCCACCAGCACCAGCAGCGCCGGCAGCAGCAGCGACAGGGCGAAGCGGCGCTCCGCACGGGCCTGGGGAGACATCCGCCGCTCAGCCCTTCAGGATCTGCTGGATGCGGCTTTGCGCCTCGTCCAGTGCTTCCTTGGGCTTCTTCTGCCCAACCAGCGCCGACTGGATGCCGGTTGCCATCGTCTCGCCAATGGCCGGCCACTGCGGCACGCGGGGACGCCATTCCACGTCGGTGTCTTGCTCGAGCGACTGCAGCGCCGCTTCGATGAAGTTGTCGCCGGCACCTTTCATCGCCGCGGCGAAGTCGGGCGAGCGCCAGACCGAGGTGCGGTTCACGCCCGAGCGCTTGGCCGGACCGGCGAACTTCCAGGACGTTCGTGCCTGCGTCTCGGCCGATGCGGCCCAGCTGATGAAGAGCCAGGTCGCCTTCTTTGCGCGTTCGCTCAGTGCGGAATTGATGGGAAAGCCCCAGTTCCAGATCGAGGTGACGCGCTTGCCGTTAGGCCCCTTCGGCCAGCGGGCATACGCGACCTTGCCGACCACCTTCGACTTTTCCGGGTTGGTGATGACGGCGGCGGACGAATGCGCATCGATGTAGCAGGCCACCGTGCCCTGTGAGAACGCATCGGCGATGTCCGGCCAGTTCCAGTTGCGCACGGCCGGCGGCGCGTACTGCGTGAGCGCGTCTACGTACCACTGCAGCGCTTTCACCGCTTCGGGCGAATTGACCACGACGTCCTTGCCTGAGAACCAGTTGCCGCCGAAGCCCCGGAACAGTGACGGGTAGATGTACATGTTCTGCCCGGCGCCGGAAAAGCCACGAAGGGCCAAGCCGTAGATGCGATTGGCCGGATCGTTCAGCGCCTTGGCATTGGCAAGCAATTCGTCGTAGGTGTCGGCCGGCTTCAGGCCCTTGGCGTCGTACAGGTCCTTGCGGTAGACCTGCACCGTGACCTCTCCGTCGTATGGAATGCCGTAGGGTTTGCCGTCGATCGAGTCCGCATCGCGCCAGGCCTTCAGGATGTCGTCGTACTTGAACCAGGACGGATCGGTCAGGTTCGCATCGGTCAGGTACTTGTCGAGCGGATCGACCCATTTGTTCGCGACGTACAGCGGGTAGTACATCGGATCCGCGGCATGGGTGGCGTAGGTGCCGGTCTTCGACGACAGGTCGAGCGTCGCCTTCTGGCGAATCTGGCCTGGCGGCACCTTTTCCATGCGGACTTTGATGCCGGTGAGCGCCTCGAACTGCGGCAGCAGCGTGCCGAGGTTGTCGAAGTAGCTGGCCGGGATCACCGCCACCGAGATGGATTCGCCTTCGACCTGCCGCCAGTTGATCTTGGCCGCGCGATAAGGCGCCAGATCCTCGGTCTGCGCCTGCGCCGTCAGCCAGTGCGGTCCGGCAACCGCGAGCACGCTGAGTGAAGCAGCCTGCTTAAGCGCGCGCCGGCGACCGGGTTGCTCGGCGCTGTCGTGGGATGAATCCATTTTGGCATCTCCATGTATTCGTTTACATGACGCATTTTGCGCCCCGCTTCAAGACTTGGCTACCTGGAGAGCCACCGTGTTTACCCTCAGTGGTTGCGCTTCCCGGTGCAATCGATTTCATAAGCATATTCCAAGCGTAAGATCTCGCCATCTTGAAACCCCGACCGACGACCACCGAAGCTGACGGCGGCGATTCGCCGCTGCGCTCCGGTGCCCGCGACGTCGCCCGGCTGGCCGGCGTTTCGACCGCGACGGTCTCGCGCACGATCAACGGCTCGACCCAGGTCGACCCCGAGACCCGGCAGCGGGTGCGTGATGCGATGGCCAAGCTGCGCTACGTGCCGCACGGCGGCGCACGGAGCCTACGCAGCCACCGAAGCAAGATGATCGGCGCGGTGGTTCCGTCTTTCGACTACGCGCTCTATGCCCGCACCACCAGCGCACTCCAGCAGCGCCTCGATGCGCACGGCTATGCGCTGGTGCTCGCAGAGCATCACTACCAACTCGATGCCGAGCTGCGCATTACCGAGCAGTTGATACAGCACGGCGTCGATGCGCTGGTGTTCGTCGGCCTCGACCACGATGCTGGACTGTTTTCGCTGCTGGGCGACCACAACCGGCCCTACGTGCTGACCTGGGGCGTCGATCCCATGCAGCGGCACCCCAGCATCGGCTTCGACAATCGCGCCGCGACCTATGCGATGACACGTCATCTCATCGCCCAAGGGCACCGCCGCTTTGGGCTCCTGAGCGCGTCGGTAGAGGGCAACGACCGCGCGCGCGCACGGGGGGCCGGCGTTCGTGCGGCGCTGGCGGAGGGCGGCATCGCACTCGACGAAAGCTGCGTCCAGTACGCACCCATCTCGCTCAAGTCGGCCGAGGAGGCGATGTACCGGCTGCTGGACCTGCCCGAACCCCCCACCGCCCTGATATCGACGAACGACGTGTTCGCAGTCGGCGGCATGGTCGCATGCCGCAAGCGCGGCGTGCGCGTGCCCGAGGACATCTCGATCACCGGCGTCGACAACACCGACCTCGGTGCCACGCAAACGCCGGGACTCACCAGCATCCACACGCCGATCGTCGAGATTGGCGATGCTGCAGCGGCCCAGCTCGTGGCCCGGCTGGCGGGGAAGCCCTTCGAAGCCTTCCAGACCTTCCCGGCAGAAATCATCTACCGCGGCAGCACAGCGGCGCCGCCAGACAAATAGCAGTCGGGATCAAACCGGCTGTACGGCTATGTTCCATAGCAGACGTCCGTTGCGCCGCACGCGAAGGCCCAAATAGGAAAATTTGATAATTACAGAGCGCCGACGGCTGGCCGCGCGGAATCGTCCAAATCTGCGTGGGCGTGCATGCGTTGAGCATCTGCACCAAAGTTCTGCCAAGCAGCGACACCGATTCGGCGGGCGAGGCACGCCGCTCTCCCTGCAAGCTCAGCTCACCTGAGCACGTAGCTCGCGAGCACGCTCTGCACTTCGTAGATGCTGAGCTTCTTGTTGAACTGCTTCTGGATCGGCGCGGCCGTCCCTGAGATCCAGATCTTGAGCTCGGCATCGAGATCGAAGGTGCCCGCCGTCTCCACACTGAAGTGCGTGATGCTCTTGTAGGGGATCGAGTGGTACTCGACCTTGCTGCCCGTGATGCCCTGTTTGTCCACCAGCACGAAGCGCTTGTCGGTGAACACGAAGTAGTCCCGGATCAGCTGATAGGCGTGCTCGACCACTTCACCTTTCGTCAGGATCTGGCTGAGATCCCGCTGAATCTTCGCAGGATCGATCTTGGCTGCATTGCCAAGCATTCCATCAAGTAGTCCCAAGGTTGCTCCTTTAAAACCTAATCAACGAGAGTCTGGCGCAGTTCTACCGCGCTCCGGCGCCAGCGGACGAAATCAATGCCAGCGCCCGCCAACATGCTCGCGAAAATCAGACATCAGTTTAGGTATCGCCTGAGCGGCCCGGACTCTGACAAGAGCGGAGCTTTGGTGCCGTGGAGATCACCTGCATGATGAAGAGAAACTCGTGCGCCAGGCGCTGGCCGAGCCCGCGATGACAGCCCTATGCCGCCAGCAGCATTGCCTCGGGCGTGTCGTTGATCGTCGTGCGGCGCAGCTCGCGGCGTTCGGCGATGTCGTAGCGGCGGCCGCGGTGCAGTGTGCTGCGGTTGTCCCAGATCACCAGGTCCCCCACTTCCCATTGATGCGCGTACACCCGCTCGCGCTGCGTGGCGTGCTCCAGCAGGTCCATCAGGTACATGCGACTTTCGGCAGTGGGCCAGCCAAGGATCTGACGGGCGTGCACGCCGACGAACAGCAACTTGCGAGCCGAACCAGGGTGCGTGTCCACCAGCGGCCACACGGCCGGCGGGATTTCCTTTTTCTGGTCGTCCGTGTAGGCGTCGTCGCCGAGAAGCAGCCGCGTGTGCAACGCGAAGTGTTCCGCCTTCAGCTCCTGGATCTGCGCCTTGGTCCGGTCGTCCAGCGTGTCGTAGGCTGCGCGCAAGTCGGCGAACTCCGTGTTGCCGCCCCAGCTCGGCTTGATCACGCAATGCAGCATGGAATAGGCGGCCCGTGGATTCATGAACGAGCTGTCGCTGTGCCAGAGCTGATTGGCGAAGTTCGACAGGTTCTTCGGCGAATCGCGCCCGGCCACGTTGCCCTGCGCGTCGACGTTGGAAATGTCGATCAGGCGCTCGTCCTCCAGCCGCTCGGTGCGCTTAAACACGCGCTTCAGGCCGATGTCCAGCGGCCCAAAGACCGTGGCGAAGTTGATCTGCTGCTGCGCCGTCAATGACTGGCCGCGGAACACCAGCACTGCGTGCTCGTTCATGGCGGCGTTGATGGCGCGCGCTTCGGCGGGGGCGAGCGGCAGGGTCAGGTCGATTCCGGTCGCCTCTGCGGCGAACACATTGTGCAGCGGGTTGAGTTTCAGGTTCACGGTCGGTACTCCCTTGTCATTCCTGTTCGATCTTCGCTTCCGTCACGATGCGGCCCCAGCGCTTCATCTCGGAAGCGATAAAGGCGTCGAACTGCTCGGGCCGGGAGCCGACCACCTGCAGCCCGTACTCCTGCGCACGCTTCTGCATGTCCGGGCTAGCCAGCGCCTTGGCCGTGTCAGCCTGAATCTTCTGTAGCACCGCCTTGGGCGTGTCTGCGGGGGCGACGAAGCCGAGCAGGGCGCCGACATTGAAGCCGGGAATCGTTTCGGCGACCGTGGGGTAGTCATGGCCCGCGACGCGCTTTTCGCCCATGGTGGCGATCACCTTCATCTTGCCGGCCTGCACGAAGGGCAGGATCGAGAGGAAGGGGTCCACGACCAGGTCGAGCCGACCGCCCATCAGTTCGGTGTGAGCGGGTGCGCTGCCCTTCATGGCCACGTGTTGCATCTCGAAGCCCGCGTCGCGCTTGAGCAGTTCGGCACCCAAGTGCGTGGTGCTTCCTGCACCGGGCGTGCCGTAGTTCAGCTTGCCCGGGTTCTTCTTGGCATAGTCGACCAGCTCCTTGAGGTTGTTAAAGGGCGCGTCGGGCCGGGCCACGATGGCCAGTTGCATGTTGAACAGCTGCGTGATGCCGGCCAGGTCCTTTTGCGTGTCGTACGGCAGCTTCTTGCGCAGGGTCGGATTGACCGCCAGTGAGGAGTTCACCATGCCGATGGTTTGCCCATCGGGCGCCGACTTCGCCACGAAATCCGCCCCGATGGCAGTGCCGGCGCCTGGCTTGTAGTCGATGAGCACCGGCTGGCCCCAGGTTTCCTGCAGCTTCTGCGCAAGTTGCCGGCCGACTGTGTCGGTCGGCCCACCCGGCGGGAACGGGATGATGATCTTCACGGGCCCCTTTGGGAAATCCTGCGCGGCGACAGGCAAGGCAGTCGCAAGGCCCAGCGCCACTGGCAGGAGGAGGGCGGCAGCACGGCGATTCAAGTTCAAGCTCGTCTCCTTAAATGGAACAGTGTTTCATAACGGTGGCAGTTTAGCGCCTAAAATGAAATGCCGTTCTGTAAAGACCCTTTTCCATGAATGCAGAATCTCCCCCGCAGAGCAAAGATGAAGTCAGCGCCTTGGCCCGCGGGCTTGCCGTCCTTCGGACCGTGGCGGATGCCGGGCAGGCCCTGTCGAACCGGGATCTGGCGGACCGGACCGGAATCCCCAAGGCCACTGTGTCCCGTCTTGCGGCCACGCTGCTGTCGGCCGGGTTGCTTCGGCAGGCGCCGGACAGCGAGCGCTTCAGCCTGGGCCCCACCGCGCTGCACCTGGGCAATGCTTACTTGCGCAACTTCGATTTCCGCAACCAGGCGCGGCTCCATTTGGCCGAGCTGGCCGAATTCGCCGGCGCCAATGTGCATTTGGGCGTGCGCGACGGCCTGGACGTGCTGCTCATCGATACGCTGCGCCCCCGCTCGGCGCTGATCCTCTCGCGCATGGATGTCGGCTCGCGCATGAACATCGCGACGTCGGCGGCAGGCCGGGCGTATATGGCGGCACTGCCGCTGGACCAGCGCGCGGACCTGCGCGGAGAGATCCAGGCCGCGACAGGCGACCAGTGGCCGAAAGTGCGCGAGAGGCTCGACGCAGCGCTGGCAGAGTATGGCCGCACCGGCATGTGCACGTCCTTCGGCGAGTGGCATCCGGATATTCACGCGCTCGGGTTCAGCCTGCGGGGGCCGCACGGCGAGCTGTACGCAGTCAGCGTGGGAGGGCCGGCCTACAAGCTGCCGAAGGAGTGGCTGCTCGGAAAGGTTGCGCCCAAGGTGTTGGAGACGCAACGTGCGATCGCTCGTGAGGTCGGGCTGTCGGCTTGATGCTGTCAGCAGCGCCGCCCTGAGGCCGTTCCTGAAATGTGTCCGTATGCGCGTCACCGCGGACCAGACTTGGCCGTTCTTCGAGGAGCGGCAACGCCGGACGCGCAAATTGCAAACAACAAAATGACGCCGTACGAAGTGGGCGCACCAAATAGCGAAGGATGATTCTCTTTACTTGAGGACGCCGTCGAGATCTTTCGGCTCCAATCGCTGCTCGCCAGCAGATCTTCAGCCCTTCACTAACGCAGAGGGATGTAATCACTGGCCAAGAAGCAGCGCTCCGGTCACCCGGACGACCAGATCCGAGCCGGGCGGTCTGCACTCGAGCTTGAACACCGAACTGCTCTCGACGCTACCCACCCATTTGAGGGTGAACAATGCATCGGTACCGAATGCCGATTGCACCGCGTAGTTGTGCCTCGTGACCTCCATCAGCACGCTGACAGCGGACCCCTTGCGTTTAATTTGCCCGCGATAGAACTGCAGTCCATCGGCGCCGACAAATGTCTTTCCCTTGACCACGACGGCGCCAACGCGCAGCTTCCCGGCATTCGCGGTGAACTCGGTGCCATCGATCCCCGGCTGAATCGTCTCTGCCGGCTCCGCATTCAACTCGTCCAGGTGCCTCAGTTCCTTGGAGATCCGCGGGATCTCCGAGCGGACAGAAAGATCCCCCTTCTGCAGACAGAGAAAATGCTCTTCATAAGCTTTGGTGAGTGCGACCCACTTTTGAAAATTGATGGTGAAGCAGACGTCTTTTGCTGTGCGATGCAGCGCACCGTGCTGCTGCCATGGTGCCGATTGAATTGCCACTCGACAGCTGTGGAACTGCGGCGTTTCTTACGCAAAGGCAGCAAGGTTCAACCACCGCTGGCTTCGATCTTGCGGACGGCACCCAAGCCGGCGAACCATGCCTTCATCGCCGTCGCGTGCGCCGTGTTGCTGATGTTGAGAGGACGGAAACTCAGAAGCTCACCGGGTGCCGTGGCGGCCTCCATTAGTGTGTAGTGATATTCACCCGCCTCGAGCTCTGTAACCGTCAGAGCCAAACGTCCTGCGCCGCTCATTGCAATGCCCTTCCGCCTTGTGTTTGACGAAGGGTTGTAACCCGCAGATCCAATTTGCACGTGGCACTTTTAACGCTGATCCGCGTGGCTTTACCGAACAGAGTTCGGGACGGCAGAAATAGCGCAAAAGTTGCGCTTTCAAACGCCTAGGGATGGTCTGCAGAACACGATCTGCGGTCGGGGTTGAAGGAATGAATTGAT
>JBBJMS010000167.1:0-7479 GCA_037720315.1 Variovorax sp.
TTCGTTCTATCAGGGCGATGCGGTCGAGGCCGCGCCTCTCTTCAAGCGCCAGACGAGCTGATCCATGAGCGCGATCTCGCTGTACGCCATGCCATCGGCCGACTTCGACGCCAAGCTCGCCGAGAGCGTCGCCGTGCTGCAGCGCGCCGCGCAGGAGTACGCACCGATCACGCAGGCCTCGAGCCTGGGCGCCGAAGACATGGTGGTCACCGACCTGCTGCATCGCTTCGGCGTGCACTGCGGCATCTTCGTGCTCGACACCGGCAAGCTGCATGCGGACACGCTGGCGCTGCTGGCCCGCCTTCAGTCGCACTATGGACGCGAAGTCGAGGTGTTCCGGCCCGACGCCAACGTCGCTGCCGCCTTCGTTGCCGAGAATGGCGAAGAGGCGATGTACCGCAGCCTCGAACTGCGCAAGCACTGCTGCCACATCCGCAAGATGGAGCCGCTCGAACGGGCGCTGGCCGGCAAGCGCGGCTGGATTACCGGGCTCCGGCGCGAACAGTCGGGCGCCCGCGCCGAGGTCGAGCTGGTCGAAGTGCAACCGGCGCGCGCCAAGATCAATCCGCTCGCGAACTGGACCTGGGGCGACGTATGGCACTACATCGCCAAGCACGGGGTGCCCTACAACCCGCTGCACGACCAGTTCTATCCGAGCATCGGCTGCGAGCCCTGCACCCGCGCCGTGACCTTGGGCGAAGACCCGCGCTCCGGCCGCTGGTGGTGGGAGCAGGAAAGCGCCAAGGAATGCGGATTGCATGTCGACGGCGCCCCTTCGGCGGTTTCGCCGCTGTCGTCGGTCATACCGATTCGCGCGCTGGCGTGAACTCAAATTTTCTCGAACCCAAGCCTCATGAACGCACGCACCGAACACGACCTGCTCCAGCAAGCCAAGCACGCGCCCGCCCGCCTGTCCAACAAACAGCTCGATGCGCTCGAAGAAGAAACCATCTTCATCCTGCGCGAAGTGGCGGCCTCGTTCGAGCGTCCGACGCTGCTGTTCTCCGGCGGCAAGGATTCGCTGGTGTTGCTCAAGTGCGCAGAAAAGGCGTTTGGCGCGGGCCGCATTCCATACCCGCTGCTGATGATCGACACCGGCCATAACTTCCCCGAGGTGACCGACTTCCGCGACCAGCGCGCGCAGGAGCTGGGCGCCGAACTGATCGTGCGCAGCGTCGAAGACTCGATGGCGCGCGGCACTGTTCGCCTCGCGCATCCGGGCGAGTCGCGCAACGTGCACCAATCAGTCACGCTGCTCGAAGCGATCGAAGAGTTCCGCTTCGATGCGCTGATCGGCGGCGCGCGGCGCGACGAAGAAAAGGCACGCGCCAAGGAACGCATCTTTTCGCACCGCGACGCGTTCGGCCAATGGCAGCCGAAAGAACAGAGGCCCGAACTCTGGACCCTGTTCAACACACGCCTGGCGCCAGGCGAGCACTTTCGCGTGTTCCCTATTTCCAACTGGACCGAACTCGACGTCTGGCAATACATCGAGCGCGAGCAGATCGCACTGCCCTCGCTCTACTACACCCACAAGCGCGAAGTCGTCGAGCGCCGTGGCCTCCTGGTGCCGGTGACCGCACTCACGCCGCCGCGCGAGGGCGAAACCGTGGCGTTGCGCGACGTGCGCTTCCGCACCGTCGGCGACATCACCTGCACCTGCCCGGTCGAAAGCCTCGCCGCCGATGCGGCTGACGTGGTGGTCGAGACATTGGCAGCCGACGTGAGCGAGCGCGGTGCCACGCGCATGGACGACAAGACTTCCGAAGCTTCGATGGAGAAGCGCAAAAAGGACGGCTATTTTTAGGTCGCCCCCAGGTTGGCTCACTTCGTGTAGCCGCCCACCCCCTGCCGGGGGCGACACCTGCGGACCGGCGGAGCCGGATCCGCGGTGTCTCTGGCAACTCGCCCGATACGCATTGGACAATTGACATGACCGCAACTCTTTCGCCGAATTCCATTGAAGCCGACACCGGGACCGCCCTGCGCTTCATCACCTGCGGCAGCGTCGACGACGGCAAGAGCACCTTGATCGGCCGGCTCCTGGTCGACAGCAAGACGGTGCTGCAAGACCAGCTCGCCGGCGTGCAGCGCGGCGGCGAAACCGATCTGGCGCTCCTGACCGACGGCCTCTCGGCCGAACGCGAGCAGGGCATCACCATCGATGTCGCGTACCGCTACTTCGCGACCGCGCGGCGCAAGTTCATCATCGGCGACGCGCCCGGCCACGAGCAGTACACCCGCAACATGGTCACGGCCGCGTCGAGTGCCGACGCCGCGGTGGTGCTGGTCGATGCCACCAAGCTAGGCTGGGCGGCGGAAGTCGAAGACGGCGAGGTGGTGCGGCGCGAGCTGCTGCCGCAGACTCGCCGTCATACGCTCTTGTGCCATCTGCTGCGCGTGCAATCGATCGTGTTCGCGGTCAACAAGCTCGATGCCATCGAGGACGCGGGACTGGCCTTCGAGCGCATCTCCGCTGCCCTCGCTGCTTTTGCCGAAGCGGCCGGCGTGAAGGTCGCGGCCACGGTGCCGATCTCCGCGCTCAAGGGCTGGAACGTGGCCTCGCGCCACGACCGCTGGTGCGGGTATGAAGGCCCTAGCCTCATCGAACTGCTTGAAGCGATGCCCGTCACGCAGCAGGATGAGGCCGTGCCCTTCGCCTTCCCGGTGCAATGGGTCGAGAAGTTCTCCGAATCTGCAGATACCTCCCGCGGCCGCCGAGTGTTCTGGGGCCGCGTTGCCGGCGGGTACGTTGAGCCCGGCCAGCGCGTGAGCGTGATGCCTGGCAACCAGAGCGCCACCGTCGCGCAGGTGCTGAGCCATACCCGCGAGCCGAAGAGCGTGCATGCGGGCCACAGCGCCGGCATCGTGCTCGATCGCGAGGTCGACATCTCGCGCGGCGATTGGCTGCTGGCGCCAGGCGCCTTCGAGCCCACGCGCGAAATCACCGCCACCGTGGCCTGGCTCGACGACGCGCCGCTGGTCGCGGGCCGCGTCTACTGGGCGCTGCAAGGGCATCGCTGGGTCAAGGCAAAGGTGGCGCGCATCGTCGACCGGGTGAACATCACGACGCTCGAATCCGAGCCGGCGACCGAACTCGAAGCCAACGCGATCGGCGACATCGTGCTCTCGCTGCAGCAGCCGCTGGCAATACTGCCGTTCTCCGAATCGCGCGCTCTCGGTTCGCTGGTGCTGGTCGATACGGCTTCGCACAAGACTGCGGCGGCCGTACTGGTCACAAACGCCTAAAATTCGGGGTTTCCCCGATCACCCGCCAGCCCAACCATGACTCACGTCGTCTCCGAATCCTGCATCCGCTGCAAATACACCGACTGCGTCGACGTGTGTCCCGTGGATTGCTTCCGCGAAGGGCCGAACATGCTGGTGATCGACCCCGATGAATGCATCGACTGCGCAGTCTGCATCCCCGAGTGCCCGGTGAATGCGATCTACGCCGAGGAAGACCTGCCGGCCGACCAGCTCGCGTTCATCAAGCTCAATGCCGAACTCGCCCTGGCCGACGGCTGGAAGAGCATCACCAAGCGCAAGCCCGCGCTGCCCGATGCCGACGACTGGAAAGACAAGACCGACAAGATCGGGGAGCTCGTACGCTAAGCATGTCGCCCCCACGCTCCGCACTGCGTGTCGTCGCGGCCCCCCGGGGGGGGCCGCAGCGTCGGCCTGATCGCATGACTGGAACGCCTGCGCCGATCGAAACCGATGCGCTCGTCATCGGCGCCGGCCCGGTCGGCCTGTTCCAGGCCTTTCAGCTCGGCTTGCTCGAAATTTCCTGCCACATCGTCGACGCCCTTCCCGCAGCAGGCGGTCAGTGCGTGCAGCTCTACGGCGACAAGCCGATCTACGACATCCCCGGCATTCCCGAGACCAGCGGCCGCAGTCTTGCCGCATCGCTGCTGCAGCAGGTGGCGCCGCTCGCACCACAGTTCCACTTTGGCAGCCAGGTCTCCACACTCGAACGCCAGGCCGACCGGCGGCTGTTGATCGGTACGTCGACCGGCACCGCCTTCCTGGCAAAGACGATCTTCATCGCCGGCGGCGTCGGCGCTTTCGTCCCCAAACGGATCGCTCTCGAAGGCATCCAGCAGTTCGAAGGCAAGCGGCTTTTCTATCACCCCGAATCGCTCGACCGATTCGACGGCCAGTCGGTGGTGGTCAACGGCGGAGACGACGCCGCCCTCGCAACCGCGATCGCGCTGGTCGGCACGGCAAGGCATGTCACGCTGCTGCACCGCCGGGACGGCTTCCAGGCCGACGAAGCGCTCGTCGGCCGCATGCACGCACTGGTGGCCGAGGGTGCGCTGCAGTTCGCGGTCGGCCAGCCCGCGGCCTTCGACGGCGAGGTGCTGCAGATCTCCACGCCGGACGCGCAAACCGTGGCACTGCCGCTCGATGCGCTCATTGCGTGCCTTGGCATCTCGCCACGGCTGGGGCCCATCGCCGACTGGGGCCTGGACCTCGTGCGCAAGCAGATCCCGGTGGACACCGAACGCTTCCAGACACGCGAAGCGGGCGTGTTCGCGGTCGGCGACATCAACACCTATCCAGGCAAGAAGAAGCTGATCGTCTATGGCTTCCACGGGCCACGCTCGCGGCATGGGCCGCAACGGCCATCGTGTTTCCGGGCAAGGCGGTGCCGCTGCAGCCGACCACGAGCACACGCCTGCATCACCTGCTGGGCGTGGGCTGAAGCGGCGCCAAGTTTTTACTGGTGCCAGGTGGCGCACGGCCATCGTGATGTCGCGCTGCCTGCACCAGCGCCGGGCCGAGTTCGTCGTAGAGAAACCGCCCGTGCAGATGCGTGGCGGGCCCGCCGACGGTAAGGCCGAACGGCTCCTTGCCGGCGCCGATCTCGACCGGCACGCCGATGGCGGCGATGTCGCTCTCCCACTCCGAGACCGAATCGACGAAGCCGTGCTTGTGGTAGAGCGTCGCCGCGCGTGCCAGCCCTGAATGCACGACCGGCCAACCGGCCGGATCTTCGGCCTGCAGCAGGCGCGACAGGCATTCGCGCTCGGCGTCGGGTGCAGCGCACAGAACGGCCCGCCCCATTGCCGTGAGCGCAACCGGCAGACGGGTGCCGACATCCAGCCCGAGCGTGAGCCGAGCCGCGCTGCGGCAGTGGGCCACATAGATCATCGACAGCTCATGCCGCACGCCGAGCGATACGGCGGCCTGCGCCCGGTCGGCCAGCGCCTGCATGATCGGCCGCGCCGCCCGCCCGATGTCGAACGTGCTGAGCATGCTGAAGCCGAGCGCCAGCACCGCCGGACTCAGCGCGTACTCGCCGGCCGCCGCACGGTGGCGCAGGTAGCCTAGCGAAGTCAGCGTGAAGGTCAGGCGCGACACCGTGGCGTGCGGCAGGCCGGTGCGCCGCACCAGTTCCTGATGCGGCAGCCAGCGGTCCTGCGGAAGAAAGCACTGCAGCACCTCGAGCCCGCGCGCGAGCGCGGTGACGAAGCGGCGGTCGTCCCGGGCTGCAGGTGCGGAAGCTGCGCGCGTTCGGCTCATTCGTTATTCCTATTCCGCTCTGCGGACTACCTGAACATCGCGTATTCCCTGAACTACGCCGTCGTCCGATTTACAAGGCTGTGCCGCCTTCATAGACTGCCACCAGCCGAAAATGTGAGTTTTCCGCGCTGCGGAATATCTGTCAAGGCTCGACGGCGTCACACACACCTGGATAACGAAGGAGACAAGGCAATGCAATCTGTTCATCGGCCGGCGGTGTCCGGCTTTCTCGTCGTGGCCACAACTACGTTGCTGGCTTCCTGCGGCGGAGGCGGCGGTGGCTTTCCTCCCCCCGCTGCGAACGCGCCGCTAGAGATCAAGGCAACGTCGAACCGGGCCGATCTCGTCAGCGGCGGCGACGCGATGATCGAGATCGTTCTGCCCAAGGACGCGACTGCAGCCGGGTTGAAGGTCGAGGCCGGCGGCCGCGACCAGAGCGCAGCATTCGCCGTGCGCGCCGACGGCCGCATCAGGGGCCTCTTGACCGGGCTTGCAGCGGGCGACAACGTCGTCACCGCACAGACCAATACGGCCGCGGCTGCGCAGCTGACGTTGACCAACGCCGACCGCGGCGGTCCGGTTTACTCCGGCGAACAGGTCACTCCCTTCTACTGCGCGACGCCGGTGCCGCAGGGCGCGACGGCCACCTCGCCGGCAACCAACGCGAGTGGGCTCACCACCGCGGCGACCGACGCCAAGTGCAACATCGCGGCCGAGTACAAGTTGTACTACCGCACCACGGCCGCCGGCTGCAGCGCCGCCCTGCCCGACCCGAGTCCCTCGGTCACCTTCGCCAATGCGGCGCCGCCCACCACGGCCACGCCGCCGACCAACCCCTGCTACAAGGCCTACGACCCCGCCGCACCGACCCCGCCTGATCTGGCGACGACCACCACCGATGCCGGCCTTGCCGTGCCCTACATCGTGCGCGTGGAGCGCGGCACCATGAATCGCGGCATCTACGACATCGCCGTGCTGATCGATCCGGCAAAGCCCTGGGACGGCGCCGCGCCGCAGGCACAGTGGAACGGCAAGGTGTACTACCAGTTCGGCGCCAGCACCGGCCAGCCGCGCCGCCAGGTGCGGCCCGCCACCGCATGGTCGAGCGCCAACACCCAGCTCGGTCGCGGCTACATGGTGGTCGCCAACAGCATGACCGACTCCGCCATCAACTCGAACCGCGTGATGATGGCCGAGACGGTGATGATGATGAAGGAGCACATCGCCGACCGTTACGGCGCAATCAAGTTCACCATGGGCACGGGCTGCTCCGGCGGCTCGATCAACTCGAACATGAACGCGTCGATCGCACCCGGACAGCTGGACGGCTTCACGATCTCGTGCGCGTATCCGGATTCGGAAACCACCACGATCGAGGTCAACGACTGCGTGCTGCTGGCCGAGGCGTATCAGAAGCCGCAGTGGACCGGCCTGGTGGGCGGATTCACCCAAGCGGCGATCGATGCCAAGAAGGCCGCGATCAACGGCCACCCCGATCAGACCGGCTGCCACGGCTGGTACAACGCCTTCGGCAGCAACGGCAAGGTCGGCAATTACGTCCCGCGCGGCGTGACCAACAATCTGACCGGCGCGATCGGCCCCATCGGCGCGCCGACCAACAACTGCCAGATGCCCACCGCGCTGGTGTGGGACGCAACCACCAACCCGACCGGCGCACGCTGCAGTGCCTGGGACTGGGCATCGCCGATCTGGGGCAAGGCGGCCGACGGCGTGCGGGCACGCGAGACGCGCGACAACACCGGCGTGCAGTACGGCCTTAACGCGCTGCTCGGCGGCACCATCACGGGCGAAGAGTTCGTGACGCTGAACGAGACGATCGGCGGCATCGACAAAGACTCCAACTTCCAGGCCGCGCGCTCCGTGGCCGATCCGGAAGCCTTGGCAATCGCCTACCGCTCGGGCATCGTGTTGAACGGCCGGCAACTCGCA
>JBBJMS010000168.1:0-7431 GCA_037720315.1 Variovorax sp.
AGGTGAGGGACAGTGTGGAAGCGCCCTGTTTCGCCGCGGTGAGCACTCGGTCAGCCGCGGGTAAAGAAAGATTTCGCGGCGTATCGCGGTCCTGCGCCGGGCCTGCCTCTACTTGGCTCGCGGACGCTCGAGACCGGCATCCGACGGTGCGAGCCGATCGGCACGCAGGCGTCCGACCGCGTTGGCGACGGCGCGTGCCACGTTGCGCACTTCTTCTTGCACGTTGCTGTCCGCGTCGAGCGCGTCATGGCTGGTGGCGTAGGGCTCGTAGTAGCCGATGTAGCGGTCGAGCCGGGCCTGGGTGCCGGCATCGATCAAACCCATCCAGTCCAGCCAGTCGCTGAGATTGCGACGCAGCGCCTCGACGCCGGCCACGTCGCCGTGCACGACCAGCCCGTACGCGCGGCCGTCCAGATGCTTGGGATAGTCCCAGCCCTCGAGTTCGAGTTCCTTGGCTTTCTCCGGCTTCTTGCCTTGCGTGGACGTGGGGTCGGGATTGCCGCCGTCGGCGCAAACCAGGCGGTCGGCCATTAGCTTTAGCGGACTGGTCGACTGGTACCAGTGCGTCGGCGAGAACAGGATCACGCCGTGCGCGGACACCCAGCGTTCGTAGATTTCGTTCATCCAGTCGCCGGTTTGCCGCAGCGAGTGGTTGGGGTAGCAGCTGCAGGGCCAGTGGCACAGCGGCATCGCGGTCGAGACGCAGCCCTTGCACGGGTAGATTTCGCGCCCGTACTCCGAAGTCAGCAGGCTCAGGTCGAGCACGTCGCATTCGATCTGCTGCGCTTCAAGCACGGTGCGGGCGAGTTGCAGCAAACGGTGCGCTTCGATATCTCGCCGGGGCAGGTGCCGTCGTTGCGCGGCGAGCCGCGACCAGCAGTACGCGCGAAGTCTCGGGCTTGTCCAGGCGGCCTGCGCGGCGTCGATGCGCTCCTTGGCCTCGATCCATTCGACGGAAAGGTCGTAGTCGGATCGGCGTAGCCTGGCCCGGCCTTGCGGGTGACAGGTGCCTTGCGGCCCTCCTGGTAGGCCTCCCAGGCGATCACCTCGATGCGCCCGAGCGCCTGCGACTCGGCCTTGAATGCGGGGTCGTGATAGGACTGCATGAAGCGTTCGTGAAACTCGGCGCGTTCGAGCGTGGGCGGCGCCTGGCCTTTGCGTACTTCGGTCATGCGACTGAATGTAGGAACGTCGCGAGCCTGGGGCAAGCGGACTCCGGCCGAAGCGATGTAGGCCCGCGCCGTCAGTCGCGCGACCGGCCCGACCGCGCTACCGATGGACGCAGCCGACCGCGCCGAGTGCCCACAAGGCACCGGCTGTCACGCTGTCGATGAGCGGAACGGGCACCTGCGCCGCGATGTCGGCCGCCATGCCTGCCGGCCGGCGCCGCCAAGATCACCGCCTGGGCATCGAAGCGGGTCGCGGCATCGGAGCAAGCCTGCGCCAGCAATGTCCGGGCGCCGGCCGGATCGGCGGCGAGCTCGGCGCCCGAGGGTGCCACCGTGTGGATGCCGGCCAGCGCGGCCGCATGGCCGAGCGACTGGGCCAGGCGCTGGAGCATCGGCTGCCAGCGCTCGCCGCCGGTCACGATGGCGAAACGCCCGTGCACCGAGGCAGCCATGAATGCCGCCTCGGCGAGGCCCGCGACCGGTACGCCGCAGACCTCGCGCAGCGCAAACAGACCGGGGTCGCCGAAGCAGCCGATCAGCACGGCGTCCGGTCGTTCGCCGTTTGCGTAGGCGAATGTCCAGGCGTCGAGCACCGCATGCTGGGCGACGGCGTAGCTGGCTTCGCAGGCGATGTAGCTCGCGCCGAACCGTGCAGTGGCCGCACCGACATCGAGCGCGTCATCGCCCGCGGCCTGCAGGTGCTGCTGCAAAGCGCGGTCACCGAGACCGAGGTGTTGGGATTGATGACGAGAAGGCGTGCCATCGCATCAAGGCGGCGGTGCGAAGCGCGCCGCGGCCACGCTCTTCAGCAGCGCCTCGCGCTGGTTGCGCGTGATTCCGCGCACGCCCTCGGCGACCCACTTGGCACGTGGCGTGTCGATGCTGCCGGTGCGGCGCCATTGCTCGACCGCGCGGCTGGGGTTGTTCAGCATCGCGGCCAGCCACACGGCCTGGGCCGGGTCGAGCGCGCGCGCGCTGCGCTTGAAGTAGCGGCGCGCTGCGGCCTCGGCACCGCACAACTCGGCGCCCCACGGCGCGTTGTCGAGGTAGAGCTGCAGGATGCGGCCCTTGCCCAGCGTCTGTTCCATTTCCACCGCGTAGAGCAGTTCGCGCAGCTTGCGCTCGATGCTGCGCTCGCCGCCGGCCACCAGCAGCCGGGCCAGCTGCTGGGTCAGCGTGCTGGCGCCGCGTTCGGCCTCGCCGGCCTTCTGATTGACACGCGTCGAGGCCACCAGTTCGACCAGGTCGTAGCCCGGATGGCTGAAGAAGCGTTGGTCCTCCGCGGCCATCACGGCCCGCGCGAGCCAGCTTTCGGCTGCGAGCCGAGCGGGCGGGCCGCACTGGGTGCGCGCTCCGAGCATCGCCTCGGTGCCGAGCCCTTCGACCGTGAAGCCGGCGATGCGCGGCTGCAGCGTGAAGCTGCCGGCCGGCAGATCGATCTGCGCGCGCAGGCCGAGCGTGCCGCCGATGCGCGCCTGCTGCAGCTCGGCCAGCCCGGGCGCCAGCACCGCATACCAGCGCGTGACGGGCATGTCGGGCGCGTCGATGTGCAACTGCAGGGTCTTCTGCGTGAGCTTGCCGTCCCAGCGGGCGCGCAGCGTGTTGTCGGCCGATGCGCTCGATGCGGCGGGCACGGCTTCCAGGATGCCGTTGAGCAAACCGGTGTCGCGGCGCACGGTGACGCGCAGGCTGTCGACGCGGATCGGCGCACTGCCGAACGCCGGCACCATTGCGCTGCACGGCGCGCAGCGCAGTTCGAGCGTGCTGTTGGATTCGGTCCAGCCGAAGTGGATGACGCCGTGTTCCGTATCGAGCGTGCGGCCCTCGAGCCACGGCGCGAACCAGGACGAGGTGGCCAGGCGGATGGCGGTCGGCACGCCGACTTGCAGGCTGAACGGCCCGGCCTTCACGCGGGTCGGCCACTCGTCGGGCCCCGGCGCCAGCGCCAATTTGGCGACCAGGTACGCGGCCACCACGGCTGTCAGTAGCAGGGCGAGAACCGCAAATAAAAGATAGAGCAGCGCTTTCTTCAAAAAATCTCTCTCACTCGATCGAAGTTGCCAGGGTCACGGCCTGCCATGGGCCGCGGGACCGGCCGCTGGCAGCAGCCCAGTACCAGGCTGAAGTGTCGGTGAAAGCGGTGCCCTCGGCATCGACGATTCGCTCGCAAACGCGCAACTTGTGCGCGCCGCCGCGCCCAGCGACGAAACAGCGCCACAGGCGGGCGCTGGCATCGTGCTCCAGCCCCGTCGCTTCGATGCGAAAGCCGAGCGCGCGGTAGCAGTCGGCGGCCGGGTGCAGCATGCGCGTCGGCAGCTCGACCTGGCGCAGCACCAGCGTGCGGCTGCCATCGGTCATGCGGGCGATGGCGCCTGGGAAGCGCTCGGCGAAGCGTTGCTCCACCTCGCTCAGCGCCAACGGCCGCAGCGGTGCGCCGTCCCATGCGCTGGGCCATTCATGAAAGTCAGCCGTCGGCGCAGGCGCTGCGCCCGGCCGCAGGCCAGACGCGCACGACCAGGCCAGGCACAGCAGCATCGCCAGTGCGAACACCGCCTTGTGCCCGATGCGGTTCACGAAGCGGTTGCCGAACAGCCGTTCAAGCAGCGGTTGCGTCGACATGGCGTCCTCCGGTTCGGGCCATGGCCGGCGCGATGACGCCGCACACCAGCGCCAGTACCGCCAGCCCGAGCGCTTCATGCAGCCAGGGCACCAGCGCGCTTTGCGAGCCCTCGAAGGCGACCAGCACGCTGTTGCGCAGGATGTTGCCGGCCAGCACCAGCAGGCCAACGAGCGGCAGCCGCGCCAGGAAGGTGCGGTCGCTGCGCCCGGCCCACAAGGCCACCGCGCAGGCGGTGAAGTAGCCGAGCCAGACCATCTGCACGCCGGAGCAGGGCGCATCCACGATCACCAGCCGGCCGTTCACCAGGAGGCTGGTGCCCTCGCGCTCCACGCTGAAGCCTGGCGCCAGCAGCCAGCGGCTCGCCTCGGCGGTGACCACCCGCAGCGGATAGCCGGCGTAGAACTGCAACGACGAGAGCAGCGGCAGCGCCAGGACGGCGAGCCCCGCGACCGGCAGTGCAGCAATCCGGCGCGGCAGGAAAGCCACCAGCCCGGCGGCAAGCGCCAGCACCGCCAGCAGGCCGGCCGCGAGCGGCGGCAGCGCCGGCAGCCAGCCGAAGCCGTCCCGCAACAGCGTCGCCGCAAGCGTGCCGCACACCGCCAGCGACAGCCAGCTGAGCCGAGGCGCCGCGCGCAGTTCGCGGCGGGTGGTCCAGGCCAGTGCCGCCAGCGCGGCCAGCGCCAGCAGGCCGAGCGGATCGTCGGAGCCGTCGCGCATTCGGCTGGCCATCCAGAGCCAGGTCGGCGCCAGGGCTGCAGCCTGCATGGCGAGCCAGCAGCCGGCGGGTGCGCGGTCCAGGCGGATGCACCAATCGATCAGGCGGGGCTGTGTTCTTGCGAGACGGGCGAGTGTCATGTGGGCACCTCACGCCGTGAACTTGCGCTCGTCATGCCGGCGGGCGCGGCGCCGCAGCATGGCCAGCATCGACAGCACCACGGCAATGGCGCCCAGCGTTTCCGGCTCGGGCGTGCTTGGCACTTCGGCGCCCAGGCTCTGGCCGACCGCCAATTCGCTCACGCCCTTGGGTAGCGGCTGCGGCTGCGTGACGCCGATGGCATTCTGCGGGGCCGGGTTGCGCACCACCTGGTCGACGGCAATGAAGCTGGTGTAGCTGGTGAGCAGGCCGTAGCGCAGGCCGAGCGCGGTGATGCGCTCCCTGAACGCGTCGCCGCCTTCCAGCGCCTCCTGGTCGCCCAGCGCGGCGATGCGGTGGCGCGCCCACAGGCTGCGCAGCGCGGCGGCGCCCTGGTGGGTTCGCGCATCGACTGCGAGTTCCTGGCGGTACGGGCCATCGGCCGCCTGGCCCTCGATGACCACGCGGCCGCGGGCTTCGCCGCGCCACTTGCCGAACACGATCACCCGCCGCTCGCCGAGCACGTCGGGCAGGGCCTGCGGTTCGACGTCGTACACGTCCAGGCCTTCGAAGCGCGCCTTCACGCCGGTGAGCACCGGCGACTCGACCATGCGGCGAAAGCGCGCCGCCTGTTCCGCCGCCTGCACCGGGTCGGTGATGATGAACGGCTCGCCCATGCCGGCGCGCGCCAGGCCTTCCATCAGGTGGCGGTTGACCGAGGACCCGATGCCGAAGGCGAACAGATTGGCCTTGGAAAGGTTGTTGCGCACCAGCGCGAACGCCTCGCGCTCGACCGTCACATAGCCGTCGCTCACCACCACGATCGTGCGCGAGACGTCGCTCGCCTTCGGCTCGGCATAGACGCGCTTCAACGCGGGGATCAGCTCGGTGCTGCCGCCGCCGCGGAAGTTCTGGATCGTGGACAACGCCTGCTCGATGTTGGCGCGGGTCGCCGGCACCGATTGCGGCGACAGCATCTTGCTGCTGCCCGAGAAGAGCAGCACGTTGAAGGTGTCGCTCGCGCGCAGGCCGCCGATGAGTCGCTCCAGCACGGTCTTGGCGGTGTCGAGCGGAAAGCCGTGCATCGAGCCTGAGATGTCGACCACGAAGATGTAGTCGCGCGGCACGATGGCGCTGGCGGCCACCGACTTCGGCGGCTCGATCATCGCGAGGAAGAAGTTCTCCGCGCCGGCGCCCTGGCCCTTGTAGAGCATCAGGCCCGATTCGATCTTCTCGCCGGCCAGCCGGTAGTCGAGCACGAAGTCGCGGTCGTTGGCGGGCTGGCTGCTGTTGTGGGCCAGCACGACCTCGGCCCGTTGCTCGCCGCCCTGTCGGGCGACGTCGATCGCGTGGGTGGCCGAGCGCAATTCTTTGATGCCGAGCGGCGCGTCCAGCGCCACCTTCAGCGCGAACGCGGCGTTCGATGCCGCGCCTTGCGGCAATGTCGGCTGCGCGACCCAGCTTGCCCGTGCATTCGCCGACTGCGGGCTGTTGTAGCGCGGCCCCACCACGGTCGGGAACACGAAGCGGTAATTGCCCGCCTGGGGCACCAGCAGTTCGGTGTAGCGCAGCTCGACCCGGATGTCGTCGCCCGGGAGGATGTTGGCCACGTTCATCTGGAACACGTTGGGCAGGTGCTGCTCGAGCAGGGCGGCAGTCTTGCCTTCGGCCTTTGCGCTGTCGTAGTCGATGCGAGCCTGCTGCTTCTCGCGGATCTGCGCGGTGATGAGCCGATCGCCCAGCCGCATCTCGAGCCCGCCCACCGCGGCCTTGGTCGAGCCGGGGAAGACGTACTTCGCCTCGATGGCGCGGGTGCCTTCGTTGCGGTAGGTCTGCAGCACCCTGACATCGGCGATCACGCCCGAGATCTTCACGTCGACCTCGGTGCCCTTGAGCGGCATGCGGTCGGTGGCCGGATCGTCGCTCTTCACGAAGAAGTACGGGCTCTCGGTCTTCAGGCGCGGGCCGACGGCCTCCTGGGCCTGCACCGGCTGAACGACGAGCAGCGCGAACCCGGTGCAGGCCAGGCTGAACGTCGCGAGCCAGAGCCATTGGCTCCAGCGTCCGCGTCGGGTGGGTTGAGCTTCCATGGCGTTTCTCTTCCTCTCGGGATGGGTCGTGCGACGGTGCACGGGGGCCAATGTCGAGCCCCACCGAGAAGAAAGTTCGAAGTCCGTGTGAAGTGACCGCGCCGTTGCAGCGCGGGCGGCGCGCTCAGCCGTGCGACAGCAGAGGCAGCGTCAGCGTGGCCAGCGCGCCGCCCCTGGGCGCGTTGGCGAGTTCGATCCGGCCGCGGTGCAGCGCCGCGATTTCCTTGACGAAGGCGAGGCCAAGCCCGGTGCTCTTCTTCTGGCTGTGCGGCCGCGCGAGCGAATAGAACTTCTCGAACAGCTTGTCCTTGGCGTAGGCGGGTATGCCGGCGCCGTGGTCGCGCACGGAGATCGAAACGTGCCGCGCGGTTGCATGCAGCGCGAGCACGACTTCGCCGCCGTCGGGCGAGAAGTCGATCGCGTTGTCGAGCAGGTTGCCGAGCGCGCGGCGCAGCAGGAACGGGTCGCCTTCGACGCGGGCCTCGGCCTCGGCGGCGACCTGCAGCCGGACGCCGCGTTTCAGCGCGGCGGCCTGTGCGCTGGCCGCCGCCTCGCGCAGGAGCGGCGCCAGCGCCACCGGCTCGCTGCGCTCCAGCGCGCGCTGGGTTTCGAGCGCGGTCAGCTCCATCATGCGGTCGACGGTTTCCTGGATGCGCTCGGTCTCGCGCGCGATGTTGGCCAGGAAGCGCTGGCGCTCGG
>JBBJMS010000039.1:0-22615 GCA_037720315.1 Variovorax sp.
TAAAAAGACTCGGAATCTGTTCAGACGGATGGGGCCAGCTCTGCACGACAGCCGCATACAGCACGCTCGAGCGCTGTTTGCTTTGCTCATCCAGCAGCGTGACCTGCCGGTCCTTCATCGCTGCGATGCGAGCCTCGCGCAGCTTTCCAGTGGGTATTCCGGAGCATCGTGACCGCCCATTCCGGGCTATCGTGACCGAGCATTCCGATCGAACGTGACCGGCGATTTCGAGCTCAACTTGACCGATTTCCGGACAGCCCGGAATTACCGGTCACGATGCCGGAATCGACGGTCACGGCAGCGGAACGCTGCCGTATGTCAGCGTGTTGGTGTTGCGCATTTCATCCACCCCATGCGGGGTAGCCTGCCGGGCTTTGCCGGAGACAGGCGTGCCCGCACCAAGGATCAACATGCGCAAGATCAGAGACGTCTTACGTCTCAAACTCGAAGCTCGCCTCTCCCACGAGCGAATCGCCACTTCCCTGAGCATCTCCAAGGGCGTCGTGGCCAAGTACGTCGGCCTGGCGACTGTCGCGGGCTTGGACTGGGCCACCGTTCAGACGTTGAGCGACACGGCGCTGGAGCGCCGTGTCGTGCAAGGCCGCCTGGACCGACCGACCCACTACGTGCCGCCTGACTACGGCCGCGCCCATCAGGAGCTGCGGCGCAAAGGCATGACGCTCATGCTGCTTTGGGAGGAGTACGTCGCCGCTCATCCCGGGCAGCCCACCTACCGCTACAGCCAGTTCTGCGAACGGTATCGACGCTACGCGCTGCGGCTGAAGCGCTCGATGCGCCAGATCCACCGCGCCGGCGAGAAGCTCTTCGTCGACTACGCGGGGCCCACGGTCGAACTCGCCGACGGCAATCGGGCCCACATCTTCGTGGCCGCACTCGGCGCGTCCAGCTACACCTTCGCCTGGGCGACGCCACGCGAGACCATGGTGGACTGGCTGCAGGGATGCGCACGCGCCCTGAGCTTCATCGGCGGCGTGCCACAGCTCATCGTCCCCGACAACCCGCGCGCGATGATCGCGAGCCCGAACCGCTACGAGCCGCGGGCCAACGAAACGGTGGAGGACTTCGCGCGTCACTACGGCACCTCGGTGCTTCCGGCGCGGCCTCGCCATCCACAGGACAAGGCCAAGGTCGAGTCGGCCGTCCAGGTCGTGGAGCGATGGATCCTCATGCGCTTGCGCCATCAGCGCTTCGCCAACGTGGACGATGTCAATGAGGCGATCGAGCCGTTGCTGGAAAGGCTCAACAGCAAGCCGTTCCAGAAGCTGCCCGGCAGCCGCGCGAGCGCGTTCGCAGATCTGGATGTTCCCGCATTGCAGGCGCTGCCGCTGCAGCCGTGGGAGTGGGCCGCCTTCAAGAGCGTGCGCGTCCACATCGATCACCACATCGAGCTCGATGGCCACCGCTACAGCGTCCCGCAGAACCTCGTGGGCCTGCTCCTGGAGGCGCGCATCACCGAGCACGCAGTCGAACTGCTGCACCGCGGCCAGCGTGTCGCCGCCCATCAGCGCAGCGCCCACAAGGGTGGCTTTACGACCGTCGTCGCCCACCTGCCGGCGGCGCACCGCGCTCATCTCGAATGGACGCCCGAGCGCCTGGTGCATTGGGGACAGAGCATCGGCGTAGCCACGGGTCGCCTGGTGGCGCGCCTGATCGAAGAGCGGCGCCACCCCGAGCACGGCTACCGCGCGTGCCTCGGATTGCTGTCGCTGGCGCGCCGCTACGGCAAGGACCGACTGGAGGCGGCCAGCCTGATCGCCCTCGAGCTCGGCACGGCGAAGTACGTCCATGTGAAGGCCATCCTGGTCAACGAGCGCGACAAGGCGGCCGCGAGCACGGCGCCGAGTTGGACCAGCCCTCCTCATGAGCATGTGCGCGGCCCAGGCTACTACCAGTGAGCGTCGACACACCCGCCAAACACCCGAGCACAAGGAATACCAATGATGATGAACACGACCCTGGACCAACTGCGCAGCCTGAAGTTGCTCGGCATGGCAGCAGGACTGCAAGACCAGCTCACAAGCGCAGGCATGACGAGCATGAGCTTTGAGGAGCGCACGGCGTTGCTGGTCGAGCGCGAGGTCCACTGGCGCGGCGACAAGCGACGCGAACGGCTCTTAAAGGAAGCGCGGCTGAAGTATCCGCAGGCCGCCATCGAAGACATGGATGCGCGCGCAGGTCGCGGTGTCGATCGCAAGGCCGTGATGAGCCTGGCGCTGGGCGACTGGATCGATTCGGGACACAGTGTGCTGATCACCGGACCGACAGGCGCGGGTAAATCGTGGCTTGCCTGTGCGCTTGCGCAGTACGCCTGCCGGCGCGGTCGCTCCGCGTATTACCAGCGCATGCCCAGGCTCGGCGAGGAGCTACGCATCCGCCACGGCAACGGGACCTTCGGCAAATGGCTGATCCAGTTAGCCAAGACCGATGTGCTGCTGCTGGACGACTGGGGCATGGCGGCACTCGACGCTCAGGCCCGCAGCGACCTGCTGGAGATCATCGACGACCGGGCGGCCAGCAAGGCCACCATCATCACCAGCCAGCTGCCGATCGAGCACTGGCATGCATGGGTCGGAGACGCCACCATCGCCGACGCGATCCTCGATCGCCTGATGCAGAAAAACCACCGACTCACCCTCACGGGTGAGTCTCTGAGGCAGAAGCCAAAAACCATTCTCAAGGAGAAGAACACAGACCCAACGTGACCGCCACTTCTACAATCTGAAAGCGCAACTCAGCACACATGACAACCGGTCACGATCAAGCGGAATCAACGGTCACGTTCGCCGGAATACGCACCTGACCTGCACCCACTGGTTTCAACCCACGCGCCCGCATGAGGACGCGACGAGAACTGGGCCTTGTCCACCTTCAGTTCTTGCTGTTTCAACCCACGCGCCCGCATGAGGACGCGACCTGCACGGCTGCATAAGCATCGCTTTCACCGACAACGGTTTCAACCCACGCGCCCGCATGAGGACGCGACGATGTGTCCAAGACCACGCTGACGATCCACGCGAAGTTTCAACCCACGCGCCCGCATGAGGACGCGACATGACCGGCCTTCGCTTCTCCCGCCGCCTGCACGAGTTTCAACCCACGCGCCCGCATGAGGACGCGACTTTACGAAGTGCTCGACACGGAGATACGCGGCAAGTTTCAACCCACGCGCCCGCATGAGGACGCGACGCACGCGACAAGGCGATGCGCGACGGCGTCGATCTGTTTCAACCCACGCGCCCGCATGAGGACGCGACCTGCGGGAATGGCGTTGATGTGCTCACTTTGGAGGTTTCAACCCACGCGCCCGCATGAGGACGCGACCCCGACACCAGCGAGCCGTACAGGTAGATGTTCGGGTTTCAACCCACGCGCCCGCATGAGGACGCGACTCGACATCGACCCCGCAACGGGTGCTGTGTTCGAGTTTCAACCCACGCGCCCGCATGAGGACGCGACCGCTCAGTGGCGGGCTCATGGGGTCAAATTTGACTGTTTCAACCCACGCGCCCGCATGAGGACGCGACCCAGCCGATCACGGCGACGAGCGCAGCAAAAGCGTTTCAACCACGCGCCCGCATGAGGACGCGACCAACCGCAGGTTCTCCCGATGCTGCCGGTGGAGGTTTCAACCCACGCGCCCGCATGAGGACGCGACGAATGAAAATGCCCGCCGTAGCGAGCATCACAGTGTTTCAACCCACGCGCCCGCATGAGGACGCGACCGCACCCGTCAGCATGGCGGCAATCCACATAGCGTTTCAACCCACGCGCCCGCATGAGGACGCGACTCGAGACGGCGAAGCAGGGGCTGAGGGATATCACGTTTCAACCCACGCGCCCGCATGAGGACGCGACTGTCGACGTTGCCAAAGGTCGAGGCATAGCCGACGTTTCAACCCACGCGCCCGCATGAGGACGCGACCCGCGCATCCCGAACTGTGGGACCAGCACACAGAGAGTTTCAACCCACGCGCCCGCATGAGGACGCGACAACAGCGGCGGTTAGCGAACCCGCCCCCTCTAGAGTTTCAACCCACGCGCCCGCATGAGGACGCGACGTTGCCGACGTTTTGCGCTGGGGTCACGCCCTGGCTGTTTCAACCCACGCGCCCGCATGAGGACGCGACTGGGACAGCCGCCATTGATAGCTTGGATCTTTGTTTCAACCCACGCGCCCGCATGAGGACGCGACGTCCCGTCTCCACTTGCATCGAAGCCTGCGCGAAGGTTTCAACCCACGCGCCCGCATGAGGACGCGACGTTGCGTCTTTGCCGATCATCGACAGCAGGATGATGTTTCAACCCACGCGCCCGCATGAGGACGCGACAACCACGACCCCGAGGCCGTCGCGCTGCACCAGGCGTTTCAACCCACGCGCCCGCATGAGGACGCGACCCACGGCAGCGCCGAGCGATGAGACGGTACGGGGTTTCAACCCACGCGCCCGCATGAGGACGCGACAACGAGCCGGCCGAGGAAGTCCCGATGACTGCGGTGTTTCAACCCACGCGCCCGCATGAGGACGCGACGCACGATGCCCTCGCCGTCGTCGATCATGCTGCCGTTTCAACCCACGCGCCCGCATGAGGACGCGACGTTCACCCCCACGAAACCAAAGTAGCTGACCATGTTTCAACCCACGCGCCCGCATGAGGACGCGACGATGGGGACTCGCCGCCACCGATACGCACGTACAGTTTCAACCCACGCGCCCGCATGAGGACGCGACAGCCGGGCGTGACGATCAGTGAGTTCAGGCAGATGTTTCAACCCACGCGCCCGCATGAGGACGCGACCGTCGTGACGGTTGGCTATCACCGCGCTCGGCTTGTTTCAACCCACGCGCCCGCATGAGGACGCGACAAGTCGGCGACAACGGTCAAGCGTCGGTGACGATGTTTCAACCCACGCGCCCGCATGAGGACGCGACGAGGTCGTTATAAACGACTGCTCTACTTGGAGAAATTAATCGTCGGGCGCGAACCCGTGCGAAGGTCCGCCAACAAATATCCAGTTTGCGTTGCGCAAGTGAAGAATTCGCTGCTGAATCAACAGGATGCGAGATGCGCGAACCGCAGAGCCAACAGCAGGCAGCTTGGGGTTCGCAATTCAGAAGATCAACGGTGCATGCAAGTTCAGAACGGCTTTCGCTCCGATGTGCTCGACCTTGTCTTGCCAATGCTTACCCAGGTGGTAGAAGCGCAAGCTATCCGTTGCGGGGTCGATGAGTCCGATCAAGCGAGCTTTGAGCGCCGTCCATTGCGCCGGCTCCACTTCAATCTCAAACACCGAAAATTGAACACGCTGCCCTTGATCTTGGCAGGCCTTGGCAATTCTGCGCAGGCGCCTTGAGCCCGCCGCGTCTTGCATTCCAATGTCATAACTCACGAGCATCATCATGGCAAGGCTACTTCCACAGAAAAGGAGGATAGGCATCAAGGTCACCCCGAAGATGCCTTGCCATCAACTGCGCCTGAACAAAAGGAAAGAGTCCAATGGCCGCTTTCTCTTCAATGAAGGCGTGTCGCAGTTCCTCGCGCTTGCGTTCCTGGTAGGCCACGAGGACCGTCTTTCGCGACTCTTCGCGCAGCAGCACCGCACCTGTGTCCATGGTCTGGAAGTCTTTCTCACCCAGTTGCCGAAGGTTGATGAGCGACAAGGCCAGGCGGTCCGCGAGCAGCGGTCTGAATTCCTCCAGCAAGTCCAGAGCCAGGCTGGGCCGACCCGGACGGTCGCGGTGCAGAAAGCCCACAGCCGGGTCCAGCCCTACGCTTTCCAGCGCCGAGCGGCAGTCGTGCGTCACCAAGGTATAGAGAAAGGAGAGCAATGCGTTGATCGCGTCGAGCGGGGGTCGCCGGCTGCGCCGTGTGAAGCGCAAGGCGCTGCTGTTCACGCGAATGAGGTGGTCGAACACGCCGAAGTACGACTGGGCTGCTTCGCCCTCGGAGCCGCGCAGGATGTCCACTTCGGACTCGGTCATTACCCGGTCCATCAAACGGTCGAGCCTGCGATGGGCGTGACTCAGCGAAACTGCGTCGTCCTGCGCCAGCTTGTCTCCATGGTCGCGAAGCGCGCGTCCGAGCACCGCGCGCTGGTTGTGGATCTTGCCCAGTACGATGTTCCGCACAAGAGCTGCGCACCGGGAAGGATCGTCGCTGCATCGATATTGCTGACGCCGCAGCAGCACGTTGCCGGACACCGGACCTTCCACACGAGCCATGTAGCGGCCGTTTGGCGTCAGAAAAGAGATGCAGATGCCTTGCTCGGCGCAGTAGCCCATGAGCGGCGGCGACACGAGCACACGACCGAAGCACACCAGGCTTTCGAGCATGTGAACAGGCAACCGCGCCCGCATTTCGTTGTCGACTTCCATGACGATGTTGGCGCCATCCTTGCGAAGCCAGGCGCCTTCGGTGGTCACGTAGAGGGTATTGAGCTGGCGCCGCAAGCGACTACTCCTTCCAGTGGCGATCGAGCCACGACGCAACCGACTCGCCACGCTGCAGCAGCCGCGGCTGGCACAGGTCGATCAGCGAGCAAGCGTCGCAGCGACGTGGCGCGTAGGTGGCGAGCGGCGTGCGGCCCGAGGCCAGCATCGCGTGCGTGGCGGCGATGACCTCGGTCGTCAGCGTGCGCAATGCGGCGTCGAACGTCACGGTCACGCGCCGCCGTGTCTCGCCATAGAACAGAGCGCCCTCGGCGAGAGACTGGCCCAGCATCGATTCCAGACAGAGGGCTTGCGCGCAAAGCTGGACTTCATCAGCGCGGTGAGCCTTCGGCCGGCCGCGCTTGTATTCGACCGGGAAAGCCTGCTCGCCATCAGCGGTGCGATGAAACTCCACCACGTCTGCGATCCCCGTGATACCAAGCTTGGCATCGGCCAATGGCATGGCGGTCACTGTGCGCACGCCCTTGCGCCGTTCGGCTCGCGGCTTGTCGGCACGCTCGTGGAGCAAGCGGCCTTCTGCCGTGTGCCGGCTCTCCGCCCAAAGCTGTTCGACGTGGATCAACGCACACTGACGAGGACAGTACAGGTAGTGCTGCAAGGCGGAGATCGGAATGAACTCGTGCTCATCCATAGGCGCCTTGCTTCTATCGGTTGTGCCGCGTGGATCAGAGCATTTCTCTGACAGTCACGCCTGCGGGTATGGCCGCCCTGTCGATCTCGACGCGGTAGTCCGCAAATCGGCGCGCGGGCGCCTCGGCCGCTGCGTCTGTGGGTTCAATCCTGACGGCGTCGAACAGCACATGCGCCGGCGCGTTGCCCATGGCGCTTTCGTGCTCGAACACGATCAGCTTGCGCGCAGTCATCTCGCCGCGGGCGGCTGAGCGGTCGTGCTCGAACATGTTCATGAGCGCGCGCCAGAACAGATCGAGGTCTTCTGCGGAAAAGCCGGTGCGCTCGGCCAGCTTGGCCGAGACGAAGCCGTGCGCGCGGTACAAGCCGTAGGGAATGATGTGCTTGCGGCCCATGGTGCGGTTGTCGCCGCTCTGGTCTTCGGCTTCCTTTCGCGTGGTCACTGCCATGCGGGTGATCGAGATTTCCAGCGGCACCACCGGATCGATCGACGAAGCGAAGGCGATCTGGATCGGCCCGCGCACTTGTCCGGCGTTGACGCCGGTCGTCATCACCGCTCCGAACGTGCGCACGTCGAAGAAATTTCGGCACATCCAGGCGGTGAGTCCGCGTGCCTTGGCCTCGTCCTTGGGCAATTTCTTGTATTGGTCCTTCACGTCGGGCGGAAGGTCCAGCGCCTTCCATGCTTTCTCGTGCTGATCGTTCAGCACCGCTTTTTCCTGCATGTAGATGGCATGGCCTTCGGCATCGCCCTTGTCGAGGCCAACGAAGTTGCGAACCTTGCGCTTGAGGCAGACGTCTGTCACCAGCCCGCGATTGGTTTCCGGATCGAGGCGGGGCATATTGCCCGCATCGGGGTCGCCATTCGGATTGCCGTTCGTGATGTCGAAGAGGTAGACGAATTCGTGACGATGGGTGAGGGCGGTCATGCGGGCGTTCCTTGGGCTTCGGGTTGAGAGTCGGCATCGGCATCGGTGGCTGCTTGCAAAGCAGCCGTTTGGTCGCCGTCGGTGTCCGCCTTGGTGAAGCGGGCCTGCGACTGGTGGTAATAGCCGATGGCGAAGCGGCCCTGGTCTTCGAGTCGCAGGCTGCGCGGAAAGCGTTCTCCCAGGCCGTTGACGATGTCGCGGATGTCCCGCTCCAGGGTGACTGCCATCCCGGGCTTCTCCTTGCGCAGCTTGCCCAGGTGGTTCTGGGTATTTCGCAACAGCATCGGGAACACGGATGCCGGCGTGGCGGATGCCGCGCCGTAGTAACGATCGCGAATGGTTGCGTTGACCTGGCCCCCCAGCGCACTTCGCTGGGCATGCTCCAGCACCGCGAACAGGCGCCCGAGCCGATAGCCGGGATGGATGGATTGCTTGTCGAGACTCACGGGGACTTCCTCCTTGTCGTTGTAGACCCCCAGGCGCTGATCGCGCACCAGGACACCCTTGCACAAGGCCACCCGGACACCAGAGATGTCGCCATCGCTGCGCATTCGCATGACCACGTTCGTCAGCAGGCTGCGCGGATAGCGCGCCCCGCTCAGGATGGACCGCATCAGTTCGCCTGCGAGCTGTGGCGGAACATCCTCCGCTTTGGAGCGGCCATCGCGCGACGGCGCTGTGGCCAGCGTCAGCCGCCACGCAGAGGGCGCAGCTTTCCAAGGCAGGGGCTCGATGCGCAGATCCTGCGCATGCTCAGCCGCGCGACGGGCGAATGCATCCAGCGTGTCGCTCTGCCAGAAGCGGATGGAAAGGCGAGATGCGTTGGGAGCCAGCCCCAGCACGAACATGCGCGTGCCCGGGTCGAGGTGTGGATCGAACGCGCTCAAGGCCTGCGGACGGCCCTGGGACACGTCGTCCAGCACGTGCCGCAGCTTCTCGGCTTCCTGCTCGTCGGTACTCTTGGAATCGAAGAACAGCTGCAATAGCGACTCGGCCGCTTGAGCTTCCTCTGCGTCGTCGGTCTCCGCCCAGAACACGACCGTGGCATCACCGATCTGCAGGCGTTGGCGATTGTGCTCACCGCGGCGCAGCAGGTGGTTCAGGACGGTCGTGTAGGCGAAGGCGGCCTGTTCGGATACAGGGGCATTCTCTCCCTGGCTCTTGCCGTAGGAACCGGACGCTTTGAGATTGAAGGACACGATCGAGGCGCCGGCCGTCTGCGCTCCGTTGACGCCTTTGATGGCCGGATGCAGGCGCGCGATCGGCAGCTTCTCGCCGAAGACCAGACACATGCGCGCAGCGCTGTCCTTGTCGTCGTCCTCGTCCTTCGGAGTGCTCCTGAAGGACGCGCGCACGGCCTTGGCCGCAGGCCGCTGGTGCAGATAGCTCTGCTCTCCATCGAGGCGAAAAACGAAGTTCGCGTCGAGCATCTCTTCCTTGAATGGCAAGGACTTGAAGCGTTCAGGTGTCCAGTCATTCAGGAAAGCGAGCAAGGCTTGCAGTCCCGGATCGGTCTGGTCTGCGAGGCATTGGCGGTGCAACGCCTTGAAGGCTTCATGTTCCTTGTCGGCACGCTTGCTGCCGGCACTGACGCCGAGCACATAGCTCGTCTTGTCCCAGAACAGGCAAGGAGAAATACCGCTGGCGCGTTTGGGCGGCTGTGGAACTTCGAGGAGCCGCGGCACCGGCTTCTTTCCGGATGTATCGCGGACATCAGCCACATCCACCACCGTGCCGTCCGGCCGCAGCAGGATGGCATAGCTGATCTTCTCGGGGCTGTACCCCGAGGCCGACAGATCCTTCTCGCCTCGCGCGAGCAGCCTTTCGTAGTTGCGGTTCAGTGCTTGAAGGATCACGCCTTGACCTCCTCGGCATGCCATGCCGGTACCTCGATCACGCCGTTCGTCATGCGCGCGCGAAAGAAGCGCGGGGCCATGTCCCGTTCGAAGTCGATGTCGTGGAGCATCCAGCCCAGGTCGCGCTCGGCCTGCAAGCTGGCATCGGGCGCAGGGAGCAATTCGCCGTCTTCGATGAGCTTGAAGTGGGCCGGGAACTCGCGCACTCCCATGCAGGGCATCTGGAAGCACTGACCCTTGCGTGCGCGACGATTGAAGATGTCGAGGTGCTTGCCGACCGAATCGTCCGGCCCGGCCTTGGCGGTGAGTTCGAAGTGCGCCTCGATCACATAGCCCACGTCGCGCAGGAAGGTGGCGGCGCGCTGTTGCCGGTCTTCATCGACGATGGTCGACAGGCCCGATGTACTGCCGGCCTTCATGGCCTTGGCGACACTGGCGGCCGACAGCCTTCCGCCCACTTCGTTGCGGCGAATCGACTCGAAGCGGATCGGCTTGAGGACGTGGATGCGGTCCACGGTCCAGCGGATAGCCGGCTTCCAGTGGATCGCATCCAGGATGCCGCGCGCGGCAGAGGGGGTGATGACGTCGTAGGAGACGCGCTCCACCTTCATCTCGGGACGGGTGAAGCAGGCGCGTTCACCCCAAATTAAAACTCGCACACCAAAGCTCATTTCTTCCTCCTCAGTTCATCGTTGGTGTCACCAACGTAGTTGTTGCTTCAGTCAAGTCGTTGCCAATGCACTTCCACGCATTTGGTGAACATTGGCCGACTATCGAACCAGGTCGCTCGAACCGATGAACGTCGGGTCGTCCCAACTCAGTCCGAAGCGCGAGTCGTAGAGCTTTTCGTGAACCAGCTCCATGAACTGCTCTCCCCACTTCTCAGGCAGCACGGGTTGAATCGCACCCACCTTACGCAAGGCCTCGAAGCCCTGGCGCGGCAGTTGAACCAGGTACGACTGAAGCTTGCGGGCGAGGCCGCCGCTGCCTTCGGCAAAGCGCAACTGCTTCAGCAAGCCCCGCGCCTCTTCGTCGAAGGGCACGATCACTGGCATCTGCACGCTGTCGATCATTCGGAACTTGCTCGCCAGGGTTTCCATGGGCAGGCTGTCGGGACGGCTGCGGCGCAGCATGCCCATGAGGTCGTGTGCATCGAGCTCGTTCTCGCCTTTTTGCCAGTACAGGCTTTCGAAGTAGCGCCGAATGGCCGCTGGCGAGAGCGGGTCATCCGGATGCAGGCGCAGCACTTCACGCGCGACCTGCGCCAGCTGCTTCAGTTCTGGCGGGGGAGGCCAGTCATCTTCGTTCACGCCGAACACCAGGAGCTCGCTGACCTGCACATCACGCTTGCCCTCGCGATTGCAGCGGCCGGCTGCCTGCGCCAAGGAATCCAGTCCGGCTTCGGCGCGCAGGACCGTGGGGAAGTCCACGTCCACGCCCGCCTCGATGAGAGAGGTGCTCACGAGCCTGCACGGTTGTCCGTCGAGCAGCAAGCGCCGAACCTCGCCCAGCACCTGACTGCGATGCTTCGCGCACATGAGTGTTGTCAGATGACGCGCGCCGGGCAAGTCGGCCATGCGTTGATAGATCGCCCGCGCCTGGCGCCGGTTGTTGACGATGCACAGCACCTGCTCACGTTGGCGCAGATGCGCGGCCAGCGCATCGTCGGACAGCAAGCCCAGCTGACGCACCCGGACCCGTTCGAGTTGGCGGAACAGTTCGTCCTTGTCTGGCGCCAGCTCGTGCACGCATTGCAAGCCCTGGTCGAAGTTGGGCGCTTCGAGCGCCGGCTGCGTGGCGGTGCACAGCACCATGCTGCACCGGTAGTTGCGCGCGAGTTCGTCGATGGTTGCTACGCACGGACGCAGCAGTTTCAGCGGCATGGTCTGCGCCTCGTCGAGGATGACGACGCTGCCCGCGATGTTGTGGAGCTTGCGGCACTGTGAGGGCCGCGCCGCGAAGAGGCTTTCGAAGAACTGAACCGCCGTTGTGACGACGATGGGCGCATCCCAGTTTTCCATCGCAAGGCGGAGCTTCTCGACCGCCTGGTACTTCTCTGGATCGGCGGACGGTGGTGCCTGCTCGATGAATGCGCTGTGGTGTTCCAGCACCGCGCGTTCGCCGAGTTCCCCCAGTGCACGGCGGAACACGGCTGCGGTCTGCTCGACGATGCTGGTGAACGGAATAACGAAGATCACACGTCGAAGGCCATGGCGCAGAGCGTGGTCGAGGGCGAACGCCAGGGATGCGAGCGTCTTGCCGCCGCCTGTCGGTACAGTCAAGGAGAACAGGCCTGGCTTGTGACCGGCTTCGCTGCGGACATGGCGCAGGATGTCGGCACGCAAAGCGTTCACGGGAGTATTGGCGGTGAAGCTGCTGCTCAGGAAGCCGTTCAGATGTGCTTGCAGTGCCCCTAGGCTGGGAACCTCGCGGGAGCGCTGGCTCGGGGGCTTGTCCTCGGCGCGCAAGTAGAAGCTTTCGGTATCTTGAAAGTCCGCATCGACGAGGCAAGAGAACAGCATGCGAGTCAGGAAGCTGAGCTGGAACTGCGCACGCTCTTGAGCCTGGGCTTTGCTGGTGCCGTATGTCTTGAAGTCAACGGGGAGTTCAAGCTTTGTCAAAAGCGGGATTTCGCTTTCCCACTGCTTCTGCAGCCCGGGCAGTTCGGCCGTCAGCCGGTCGCACAAGGCAGTCCTCTCCCCCGGATCTCGCCCATTGGCCAGCCCTGCGTGATGTCCTGCGATCCCGTAGGCAAGCAATTGGCCAAGGGGCAGAAAGCGTTCGGCGGCGATGCGGGCACCCCAGGAGGAGTGATCGACCCGCAGTTCAGAGCCGTTCAGGCGCTGCTGAAACTCGTGGGTGTACTTGCCGAGGTCGTGCAGTCGCCCTTGCGTTTGCGCCAATGCGGCGGCTTTGAATACGCTGGCGAATCCTGCTGCGGTCGACCCTGTCTGGAGCAAGTGATCAGACAGCTTTTGCCACTGGGCGTGTGGCTGCCCTGGCAGCGAGTGAGCATAGAAGTCGGTTGATGGCGAAGCAACCGGACGATGGCTCGGATCGCTTCGAGATTCTTGGTACTCGCCGTGCATCCACCCTCCCAGGCGCGCTACATTGTGATTTGCACCGGACTCTAAGCGCCTCGTGTCTGCAGGCGAAACACGGACTTACCCTCGTGCAATCGATTTCAGTACAGCCCGCGCCACCTCGCCAAACCCCGCCCCCCGCTCTCCCTTCGTCACATACCGCGGCAACTGCGCCAACTGCGGCACGAAGCGCGCGATGTTGGCCACGCCGATGCTGTGCGCGAAGGCCTGGAACATCAGTTGGTCGTTGGTCGAGTCACCGACATAGGCCCAGCGGTCCATCTCGTCATCGAGCCGGCGGCCCCACAGCTCGGCGACGATCCAGCGTGCGCCTTCGAGCTTGTTGTGCTCGCCGTACCAGCCGTTGATGTGGATGCTGCTCACCGTCGCATGCATGCCTTCGCCGCGCATGCGCATGACCACCTTGTCGATCTGCGCGTCGCTCAGATGCACGAACTCGCTGTGATCGATCGCGATGTCGCATTCGCGGCCGGCGGAGTCCGTCGCGCGCGTGGCACCCGGCACTTCGCGCTCGATCCGCGCCAGCACCTGTTGCATGCGCTCGAAGTTGACGGCGCGTGTGGCTGCATCCTGCTGGTAGCGCTTGTCGAGCGTGCCGTCGGCTTGCCGGACCAGGGCGACGGCACCGTTCTCGGCCACGATCGCATCGATGGGCCAGGCCAGTGCAAAGGGCACGCTCCAGCCCACCGGCCGGCCGGTGATCGCCACGACGGACAGACCCGCAGCCTTGAGCGCGGCCAGTGCGGCGAGCGCATCGGGCGTGATGGCGCCCTCGGTGGTGAGCGTGTCGTCGATGTCCGTGAAGACGCCGACGAGATCGCGGCGTGCCTCGACCGGCCAGTGTTCGATGGCGAGCATGGTCGTGGTCATCGAGGAGGGCCGATCAGGGCGAGCGCATCAGGCATTCGCGGGAGAGGTCGGTACAAGGCGTCGGGGCGAGTCGGGCCTCGCCTCAACCGGCGGTCTGCAGCGCCAGCCCTGCATGCTCGCGCAGCGGATGGAAGTGGATCTTCGGAAACCGCTCCTGCGCCAGCCGCACGTCGTAGGGCGAGGTGCAGAGGTACGCCAGCGTGTCGGCGGCATCGCGCGCCATCCGTGCGGGGTATGCGTTGACGAACTCGCGCAGCTCGACCGGGCTGTCGGCGGTGATCCATCGCGCGCCGGTGTACTGGCAGTTCTCCAGCCGCACGTCGGCGTCGTACTCGGCCTTCAGGCGGTGCTGCACGACTTCGAACTGCAGCTGACCGACTGCGCCGAGCAGCATCGGTCCGCCGATCTCGGGACGGAACACCTGGATCGCGCCTTCCTCGCCGAGCTGCGCCAGGCCTTGCTGGAGCTGCTTGGTGCGCAGCGGGTTCTTGAGGATCACGGTCATGAACAGCTCGGGCGCGAAGAAGGGCAGTCCGGTGAACTGCAGCGAAGCGCCGTCGGTGATGGTGTCGCCCAACTGCACGCCACCATGCGTGGTGAAGCCGACGATGTCGCCGGCGTAGGCCTCTTCGACCGCTTCACGCCGCTGGCTCATGAAGGTCACGACGCTGGTCGGCCGCAGCTCCTTGGCGGTGCGCTGGACCCTGAGCTTCATGCCCGGCGTGTACTTGCCCGAGGCCATGCGAACGAAGGCGATGCGGTCGCGGTGCGAAGGGTCCATGTTGGCTTGCACCTTGAAGACCACGCCCGCGAAGTCCTTGTCCTCGGGCTGTATCTCCTTGACCACCGGCTGCCGGTTGACCAGCGTGGTGCTGGTGCGCGACTGCGGCGAAGGCGCCAGGTCGACCAGCGCGTCGAGCACTTCCATCACGCCGAAGTTGTTGACGCCCGAGCCGAAGAAGACGGGCGTCTGCCTGCCGGCCAGGAAGGCCTCGCGGTCCCACTCGGGCGAGGCGCCGGCGGCGAGCTCCATGCTCTGCTCGGCGGTCTCGAACTCGTGGCCGAAGCGCTTGATCAGTTCGGCGCGGTCGTCGAGGGCGATGGTCTCGAACTCCTGCGGCAGGCGCTCCTTGCCGGAGTCGAACACCGTCATGGTCTGCGTGCGCAGGTTCATGATGCCGCCGAAGGTCTTGCCCTGGCCGACTGGCCAGGTCATGGGCACGCAGGGCATGCCGAGCTCGCGCTCGATCTCGTCCATGATGTCCAGCGGCTCGCGCACTTCCCGGTCCATCTTGTTGACGAAGGTGATGATGGGCGTGTCGCGCTGGCGGCAGACCTCGATCAGCCGACGCGTCTGCGCCTCCACGCCGTTCGCCGCATCGATCACCATCAGCGCCGAGTCGACGGCGGTCAGCACGCGATAGGTGTCTTCACTGAAGTCCTTGTGGCCGGGCGTGTCGAGCAGGTTGATCACGTGATCGCGATACAGCATCTGCATCACGGAGGAAGCGACCGAAATGCCGCGCTGCTTCTCGATCTCCATCCAGTCCGAGGTGGCGTGCCGCGTGGCCTTGCGAGCCTTGACCGAACCGGCGATCTGGATCGCGCCGGAGAACAGCAGCAGCTTCTCGGTCAGCGTGGTCTTGCCGGCGTCGGGGTGGGAAATGATCGCGAAGGTGCGGCGGCGGCGGGTTTCTGCGGCAAAAGACAAGGAAGAGCAATCGAAAGGGGGTGCGGGGATTTTAAGAGGCGCTAAAATCCGGCGTTCCGAGGCGTTGCAGCGCCATCAGGCGTGAGGCTCGGACCACATCGCAACCACGCTCATCCGCTGTTCTCGCGGTGAGTCCACATCCGGCACGTTGCCGGTCAGTCCCCCGAACGCAGTGGCATCTTTCAAACTTGCTTTGGAGTTCTCATGAAGCGCTGTTCTAAAACCCGTCCCCGTCTCGTCCGCCGATCAGGCCATTGCCGACCTGTCCCTTGCCGCCTGGGGCCGCAAGGAAATCCGCATCGCCGAAACCGAAATGCCCGGCCTGATGGCCATCCGCGACGAGTTCGCCAAGGCGCAGCCGCTGGCTGGCGCACGCATCACCGGATCGCGCATGACGATCCAGACCGCCGTGCTGATCGAGACGCTGACCGCGCTCGGAGCCCAGGTCCGCTGGGCCTCGTGCAACATCTTCTCGACCCAGGACCATGCCGCCGCCGCCATCGCCGCGGACGGCACGCCGGTGTTCGCGATCAAGGGCGAATCGCTGGAAGACTATTGGGACTACACCCATGCTATCTTCGACTTCGGCCCCAAGGGCGCGAAGGGCGAAGGCCCGAACATGATCCTGGACGATGGCGGCGACGCGACGCTGCTGATGCACCTGGGCCAGCGCTGCGAACAGGACATCTCGCTGATCGACACCCATTCGAGCGAGGAAGAACGCGTGCTGTACGCGTCGATCCGCAAGAAGCTGGCTGCCGACCCGACCTGGTACAGCCGCAAGGCGAGCGAGATCATCGGCGTGACCGAAGAGACGACGACAGGCGTGCACCGCTTGAACGACATGTCGGCCAAGGGCACGCTCAAGTTCCGCGCCATCAACGTGAACGACTCGGTCACCAAGAGCAAGTTCGACAACCTCTACGGCTGCCGCGAATCGCTGGTCGACGGCATCAAGCGCGCGACCGACGTGATGATCGCCGGCAAGGTGGCCTGCGTGGCCGGCTATGGCGACGTCGGCAAGGGCTCGGCCCAGGCGCTGCGCGCATTGAGCGCGCAGGTGTGGGTGACCGAGATCGATCCCATCAACGCGCTGCAGGCCGCAATGGAAGGCTACAAGGTCGTCACCATGGAATACGCGGCCGACAAGGCGGACATCTTCGTCACGACCACCGGCAACCGCGACGTGATCCGCCACGAGCACATGACCGCCATGAAAGACCAGGCGATCGTCTGCAACATCGGCCACTTCGACAACGAGATCGCCGTCGCATCGATCGAGAAGTACGAGTGGGAAGAGATCAAGCCGCAGGTCGACCACATCACGTTTCCGGACGGCAAGAAGATCATCCTGCTGGCCAAGGGACGGCTGGTGAACCTGGGCTGCGGCACCGGCCATCCGAGCTTCGTGATGTCGTCGTCGTTCGCCAACCAGACGATCGCCCAGATCGAGCTCTTCTCGCACCGGGACTCGTACGCCGTCGGCCAGGTCTACGTTTTGCCCAAGCACCTCGACGAGAAGGTCGCGCGGCTGCACCTGAAGAAGGTCGGCGCGATGCTGACCGAGTTGACCGACGAGCAGGCCGCGTACATCGGCGTCGACAAGAGCGGTCCGTACAAGGCCGACACCTACCGCTATTGAGACGCCGGTGCGCGCAGATCAATTGCTCGTCGAACGCGGCCTGGCGGCTTCGCGCTCGCAGGCTGTCCGCCTCATTGCGGGCGGCTTGCGCTGGCGCGACGGCGCAGCCTGGCGCGTGGTGGCGAAGAACCGCGACGAGGTGCCCGAGACGGCCGAACTCGAACTGACGGACGATGCCGAGGCGCGCTATGTTTCGCGCGGCGGGCTCAAGCTCGAAGGCGCGCTCGTTGCGGCCGGGGTCGATCCGCGGGGCCGGCGTTGTCTCGACATCGGCCAGTCGACCGGCGGTTTCACCGATTGCCTTCTGCAGCGTGGCGCCGAGCATGTGGTGGGCATCGACGTCGGTCATGGCCAGCTGCATGCGCGGGTGCGCGACGACGTGCGCGTGACCGCTGTCGAAGGCGTGAACGCGCGTGCGCTCGATGCCTCGGCATGGGCCGAGGCTGTGCCTGACGATTCGCACTTCGGGCTGATTGTGGGCGATCTCTCCTTCATCTCGCTCACGCTGGTCCTGCCGGCGGTCGTGCCTTTTCTTGCGGCGAGCGGCGACCTGCTGATGCTGGTCAAGCCGCAGTTCGAATTGCAGCCCGGCCAGGTCGGCAAGGGCGGCATCGTGCGCGACCCGGCTCTCTACGCGGTGATCGAGCTGCGGTTGCGCGAGGCCTGCGCCGCGCTCGGCCTGCATGTGCGGGCCTGGTTCGACAGCCCGATCGAAGGCGGCGACGGCAACCGCGAGTTCTTCATCCAGCCGTTCATGCCGGCGGCGACACAGGAGCCGGCCAGCCTTCCGCTGGCTTTGAGTTCTTTCCGCCGAAGACACCTGAAGGCGCGGCCAAGCTGCGCACGGTGCGCCAGCAGCTGTATGCGCGCGAGCCCGAGTTCTGCTCGGTCACCTACGGCGCGGGCGGTTCCACGCACGAAGGCACCTTCGGCACCGTGCGCGAAATCCTCGAGGAACAGGTCGATGCGGCCTGTCATTTCTCGTGCATCGGCGCCACGCGCCAGACGGTGCGCACGCAGCTGCACGAACTGAAGGCGATGGGCGTCAAGAGGCTCGTGGCGCTGCGCGGCGATCTGCCGAGCGGCTACGGCATGGGCGGCGAGTTCCATCATGCGAGCGACCTGGTCGCCTTCATTCGTGAAGAAACCGGCCGCGACTTTCACATCGAGGTCGCGTGCTATCCCGAGGTGCATCCGCAGGCCCGCTCGCCCGAGTCCGACCTGCAGGCTTTCGCGAGCAAGGTGCATGCGGGTGCCGATTCGGCGATCACGCAGTACTTCTTCAGTGCCGATGCGTACTTCCGCTTCGTCGACGAGACGCGCGGGCTGGGTCTCGCCGCGCCGATCGTGCCGGGCATCATGCCGATCACGAGCTCGACCCAGCTGATGCGTTTTTCGGACGCCTGCGGCGCCGAGATCCCTCGCTGGATCAGGCTGCGGCTGCAAGGCTTCGGCGACGACACCGCATCGATCAAGGCCTTCGGCCTCGATGTGGTGGCCGGGCTTTGCGAACGCCTGTGCAGCGGCGGCGCGCCTGCGCTGCATTTCTACACGATGAATCAGTCGGTCGCCACGCTGGCGCTGCTGGAGCGGCTCGGTGGGACTGATGTCCTGGCGTTGCGTCGGCGGGCGTGTGGCGCTGGTCGCCGCCGCCGGTCTGCTGGCAGCCTGCGCGACGCAGCCGCTGCCGGCCATAGACGCTGCCGTCGCGCCCGATGCGCTGCTGCCGCTCGCGCCGCAACCCGCACTGCCTGCCGGCGCCGCGCCGCACTCGCAGGTCCCCTCGGTGCGCTACGACCTCGCGGTATCGGGTGCCGGCGAGCTGACCGACGACGATGGCGTGCCGGGTGACGGTGCGCCGCGCAGCATCTTCGAGCGCGGCGGCGCGTCCTGGTACGGCATCCAGTTCCATCAGCGCAAGACGGCCAACGGCGAGCGCTTCGACATGTCGGCGATGACGGCTGCGCACAAGACGCTGCCTTTCAATACGCGTGTCTGCGTGCGCAGCCTGGTGAACGGGCGCGAGGTCCTGGTTCGGGTCAACGACCGCGGCCCCTACGCGGCCGGACGCATCATCGATCTGAGCCGCGCCGCGGCCGATGCGCTCGACATGCTGGGGGTCGGCATCAAGCAGGTGGCGCTTTCGATCGTGGACGGGCACACGACACGTTGCGGCGATGCGCTGGTGGCGGCTGCGGTTGAAGCTGTCGCACCGGCCATTGCGCCTGTCGCGAAGAAGCCGAGCGACGCGCGGGTTCGCGTCGTGCCGCCGCGCGAGCGCCGCTGAGTGCTCAGCCGCCGGCGTCGAGGGACGACGCGGCGTGGCGGTCTTGCGCGAGCAGCTTCGCCATTTGCGGCAATGCCGGTGCGAGCAGCGCCTTCAGCGTGTGCGGCGGATTGATCAGGAACATCCCGCTGGCCGGCAGGCCGGGCCGGTGCGTGGCGCCGGTTTCATCGGTCACGATCTTGCTCGACTTGACTGTGAGCGTCGCGTGCAGCCACGACTTGCCGGCCTTGGTGGCGAGCGTCTTGAGCCGGCGCGGCAGGTCGTGCGCCTCCGGCCGCGGAATGATCGGATACCAGAACGCATAGGTGCCGGTCGCAAAGCGCTTGAGCGCGGCGGCCGCGAAGTCGAGCACGCGCGCGTAGTCGCTCTTGATCTCGTAGCTCGGATCGCACAGCACCAGCGAGCGTCGCGACGGTGGCGGCAGGAACTTGGTCGCGCTGCCGAAGCCGTCGTCGCGCAACACCGCGATCTGGCGGCCGGCTTCGAGTTGGGCAATGTTCGCGTCGAGCGTGCGTGCGTCGGTTGGATGCAACTCGAACAGCTTCAGCTTGTCTTGGTCGCGCAGTAGATGGTGGGTGATGAACGGCGATCCCGGATAAATCCGCGCGCCGCCCTTCGGGTTGAATTCGCGGACGACCCCCAGGTAGCGCGTCAGCGCGTCGGGCAGTGATGCCGCGCCGGCCGTCGGCTCGGCAAGCAGGCGCAGCACACCCTCGGCAGCCTCTCCGCTGGTGCCGGCATAGTCGCCGTCGAGCCTGTAGAGGCCGGCTCCTGCATGCGTATCGACGACGGTGAGTGCGGCGTCCTTCTCGAGCAAGTGGTCGAGCGTGGCGATCAGCACCGTGTGCTTGAGCACATCGGCGTGATTGCCCGCATGAAAGGCGTGGCGGTAGCTGAACATGCGTGGATGGTAAACGGGCTTGCCCGAGGATTCGGACGCAAATTGCCCAGCCGGACGAATCTTCATATAATCGCAGGCTTCGCAGCGTTTTTGTGGCCCCGCGGCGAACACCTTTCACCCACCTAAGAGATTCCCGCCAGAGGAACGCCGACCGTGGAAAAGGGCCCGCTCAAACCTCTCGAAAGAGAAAACTCATGACCAAAACGTTCAGCGCCAAACCCGCTGACGTGACGCACGAGTGGTTTGTGATTGACGCGACCGACAAGGTCCTCGGACGAGTAGCCAGCGAAGTTGCTCTCCGTTTGCGCGGCAAACACAAGGCCATTTACACGCCTCACGTCGATACCGGTGACTTCATCGTCATCGTCAACGCAGCCCAGCTGCGCGTCACCGGCGCCAAGCCGATCGATAAGATCTACTACCGTCATTCGGGCTACCCAGGCGGTATCTCGGCGACCAATTTTCGCGACATGCAGGCAAAGCACCCGGGGCGCGCCCTGGAAAAGGCCGTCAAGGGCATGCTGCCCAAGGGCCCGCTCGGCTACGCGATGATCAAGAAACTCAAGGTGTACGGTGGCGCAGAGCACCCGCATACCGCCCAACAGCCCAAAGTGCTGGAACTCTAAGGAGCCTTGAGAATGATTGGTGAATGGAACAATGGCACCGGCCGTCGCAAATCGAGCGTCGCCCGCGTGTTTATGAAAAAAGGTACCGGCAAGATCACGATCAATGGCAAGGACATCCAAGCCTATTTCGGCCGCGAGACGTCGATCATGATCGCCAAGCAGCCGCTGTTTTTGACCAACAATGTCGAAGCCTTCGACATCATGATCAACGTGGCGGGCGGTGGCGAATCGGGCCAGGCCGGTGCTGCACGCCACGGCATCACCCGTGCGCTGATCGATTACGATGCGACGCTAAAACCGGTGCTGAGCCAGGCTGGTTTCGTGACGCGCGATGCGCGTGAAGTTGAGCGCAAGAAGGTCGGTCTGCATTCCGCACGCCGCCGCAAGCAGTTCTCCAAGCGCTGATCACCCGTTTGGGCCTGTCGCTCGCACTGTCAAAGAGCCGCCTTCGGGCGGCTTTTTGCCGATTGCAGTAGCATCCGCCGATCGGCCGCTCGTGCGGCCCACCCCACAGGAGTCTTTCAAGATGAGCGCTGTCGCCGAAAACATCCAGCCCCAAATGCCAGAGCCGATCGTCTTCACGGACAGTGCGGCCGCCAAGGTGGCCGACCTGATCGCCGAAGAAGGCAATGCCGACCTCAAGCTGCGCGTGTTCGTGCAGGGTGGCGGCTGCTCGGGTTTTCAGTACGGTTTTACCTTCGATGAAATTACCAACGAAGACGACACCACGATGACAAAGAACGGTGTGTCGTTGCTGATCGATGCCATGAGCTATCAATACCTGCTCGGTGCCGAGATCGACTACAAGGAAGACCTCCAGGGCGCGCAGTTCGTGATCAAGAACCCGAACGCCACCAGCACCTGCGGTTGTGGATCGAGCTTCTCGGCCTGAAGCACTAAAAGGCTGAAAAGCCCACCTCCGCAACGAGCCGCCTTCGGGCGGCTTTTGCTTTTCAGGCAGGGTAGACCGCACCCAAAACCCGCGCACCCCGTGCGCCGGTGACGCTCGCGAGGTTGCCGGGATCGCCCCGCATGCAACTGCGCGCGAGCCATGCGAATGCGGTGGCCTCGACCTGCTGCGGCGGCAAACCACGGTCTTCGGAGGACACGACCTCCACTGCTGGCAGCAGCGCACGGAGTCGCACCAGGAGATGATCGTTCAGCGCGCCACCGCCGCACACGATCAGTAGTTTGCAATCGGCACCGTGGCGCTGCAGGTCGGAGGCGCAAACCGAGGCGGTGAGTTCCGCCAGCGTCGCCTGAACATCCGCCGGGTGCGCTGCGGCGGTGCCCAGATGCGACGCCAGCCAGTTCGGATTGAATAGATCGCGCCCGGTGCTCTTGGGAGGCGGCCTGCCGAAGTACGCGTCGGCGAGCATGCCTTCCAGCAGTTCGGGCAACACGGTGCCACCCGCCGCCCACTTTCCCGAACTGTCGAACGGCTCACCGATATGGCTTTGGCACCAGTGATCCAGGAGCGCGTTGCCGGGTCCGCAGTCGAAGCCGAGTACCGTGCCGCTGCCGGCTGGGAGCAGGCTGAGATTGCAGATCCCGCCAATGTTCAGGACCGCAACCGCCGCGTCGCCGCG
>JBBJMS010000169.1:0-7391 GCA_037720315.1 Variovorax sp.
CGGGGCACCGGCTGCTCCTTGAGCTGTTTGCGCAGGACGCCGTAGTCGGGCAGCACGCTCTCGACCGTCTCCCAGAAGCGCGGGCTGTGGTCCATCACGCGCAGATGGCTCAGCTCGTGCGCGACCACGTAGTCGACCATCGGCATCTTGAAGTGAACGAGCCGCCAGTGCAGCCGGATGGTGCCGTCGGCGCTCGCGCTGCCCCAGCGGGTCGACGCATTCGACAACGCCAGCTTGCGCCACACCACGTCGAGCCGCGGCGCGAAGTGATCGAGCCGCTCGATGAAGATGCGCCGCGCCTGCCGCATCAGCCAGGCCTGCGCGGCATCGCGGATCTGGGCTGGCGTGGCGTTGTTGGCGATGGCAAGGCGCAGCGTGTGCGGCCCGTCGCCGGCACTTGCGTCCAGCACCGCACCGACGCCGTCGAAAGCATGGTGCGGATCGAGCCGCACCACCACCGTCTGCCCGAGAAAAAGAAAGTGCACGCCTTCCTTCCATTTGACGCGCGCAGCTTCCAAATGCGCGTGGCGCTGCTGCGTCTCGGCCAGCTTGCGCAGGATCCAGTCGGCTTTTTCTTGCACCGCAGCATCGACGTCGCGCAGCGTTACCCAGCGCGGGGCGCGCACCGATAAGCCTTCGGCACCGACCACGAAACCGATGGTGCGGCGCTTTCCGCGCGTGAATTCGTAGGCGACCCGCGCCTCGCCGAGCCGGAGCTCGCGCGTGGCGCGCGGATGAACGAATGACGGGCGCGTTGCCGGTGGTTGCAGCGCCGCAGGTCTGCCGCCGGCGCGTCGAACAAGTCCAGCGTGAACTGCACTGGGGCCTCAGGCCGCCGTGTTCGCGGCGGTCGTGCCGCCCGGCGCGGGCGATGCCGCCTCAGGATCGAGCCGCCGCATCTCGGCTTCGATCCAGTTCTCGACCTCCCGCATCAGCTCTTCGGGTTGGCGGCCGATGCTCGGGATCGGCGGCCCGATCGACACGTCGACGATGCCCGCGCGTTTGATGAAGGCCTTGCGCGGCCAGACCTTGGCCGAGGTGACGGCGATCGGAATGACGGGCGCGCCGCATTCGATCGCGAGGCGCGTGCCGCCCACCTTGTACTGGCCGGCCTGGCCGCGCGGAATGCGGGTGCCTTCGGGAAACATGATCACCCAGGTGCCGTTGGCGAGCAGCCGCTTGCCCTGCGCCACCACCTTGTTGAAGGCCTGCGAGCGCTGCCGGCGGTCGATGTGGATCATGTCCATGCGCGCCATGGCCCAGCCGAAGAACGGGATGTAGATCAGCTCGCGCTTGAAGACGAACGCCAGCGGATGCGGCATGAGGTCGACCATCAGAAAGGTCTCCCACGTCGACTGGTGCTTGACCAGCAGCACCGCGGGGTCCTTGTCGCCCTTGGGCAGGTTCTCGAAGCCCGAGATCCGGTTGCGAATGCCGAGCAGCAGCATGCCGCTGCGCACCGCGTTGCTGACCCAGCCGGCGCACAGCCAGTAGACCCGCGTCGGGCCCATGAAGGGCGACGCAAGCACCACGGCCAGCCCCCAGGGAACGACGGTGACGATCATCCACAGCAGATGAAGAACGGAGCGGATGAAGGCCATGTGCAGACTTTGGGTATCAAGTGAAGCGTGGGATGGCGGCGCGGATCAGCCGGCCAGGTTGAGTGCGGCAGCGCTTTCCTCGCGCTCCAGCAGGAAATCGACGAAAGCCGCCAGGTCTTCGTGGACACGGGTGTTCGGCGGGTACTCGGGCGGCAACACAGCCACGCCGCGGCAGGCCTCGCCCATGCCGGTCAACAGCAGGTGCGGCTCGCACCCGGCGGCCGCACCGGCCTGCATGTCGCGCAGGCTGTCGCCGGCGGTCGGCACGTTGGCCAGATCGACGCCGTAGCGCTCGCCGATCTGGATGAACAGGCCCGGTGTCGGCTTCCGGCAGGCGCAGTTCTCGTCGGGGCTGTGCGGGCAATAAAAGACCGCGTCCACGCGGCCGCCGACCGCGGCCAGCATCTTGTGCATCTTGGCGTGCATCGCGTTGAGCGACACCACGTCGAACAGCCCACGCCCGAGCCCGGACTGGTTCGAGGCGATCACCACATGCCAGCCGGCATGGTTGAGCCTGGCCACCGCCTCCAGCGCGCCGGGCAGCGGCGTCCATTCGATGTCGCTCTTCACGAAGTCTTCGCGGTTCAGATTGAGCGTGCCGTTGCGGTCGAGGATGACGAGTTTCATGGCGTTGCCAGTCAAGCAGCCAGCCGCTCGATCTGCGCCACGCGGTTCATCGCGGCATGCAGCAGCATCAAGAGGCCCAGGCGGTTGAGCCGCAGGTCGGTTTGTTCGGCGTTGACCATGACGCCTTCGAAGAAGTCGTCCACCGGTGCGCGCAAAGCGGCAAGCGTCTGCAGCGATGCGGTGTAGTCGCCGGCCTCGAACTGCGCATCGGCCGTGGGCACGGTCTGCTGCATCGCGACGTGCAGCGCGCGCTCGGCAGGCTCCTGCAGCAGCAGTTCGCTCACATGGGCATCGGCTTGCGGCGACTTCTTCAGGATGTTGCCGATGCGCTTGTTGGCTGCCGCCAGCGCGGCGGCTTCGGGCAGCGACGCGAAGGCGCGTACCGCGTCGAGCCGCTTCGGGATGGTGGACCATGCGCCGAGTTGGCGCACGTAGACGGCCGCATCGATCTCGACCGCCGAGTAGCCCTCTTCCTTGAAGTAGCTCTTCAGGCGCTCGATGAGGAATTCGTCGACCTCGGTGCTGCGGTCTTCCAGCACGCCGGGCGCAAACATGCCGAACGCCAAGCGCGTCAACTCCAGCAGCCCCAGAGGCAGCTCACGCTCGATCAAGAGGCGGACGATGCCGAGCGCCTGGCGGCGCAAGGCGAAGGGATCCTTGTCGCCGGTCGGAACCTGGCCGATGCCGAAGAGCCCGACCACGGTTTCGAGCTTGTCGGCCAGGGCCACGACAACTCCGGTTGCGGTCCGCGGCAGCGTGTCACCGGCAAAGCGCGGCTTGTAGTGGTCTTCGATCGCGTCGGCCACGGACGCATCGAGGCCGTCGTGCAGCGCGTAGTAGCGGCCCATGGTCCCCTGCAGTTCGGGGAACTCGCCGACCATGGCGGTCGTCAGGTCGGCCTTGGCCAGCTGGGCGGCCTGTGTCGCGTGGCTGGCCAGCGTGGCGTCGCCCAGCCGCTCGGCAATGGCGCGCGCGAGGCGCATCACGCGCGCGACGCGCTCGCCCTGCGTGCCAGCTTGTTGTGATGAACAACCTTGCCCAGCGACTCGACGCGCGAGGCCAGCGTCTTCTTGCGGTCCTGATCGAAGAAGAACTTGGCATCGGCCAGCCGCGGGCGCACCACGCGCTCGTTGCCGCCGATCACCGCACTCGCATCGTCCGGCCGGATGTTGCTCACCACGAGGAAGTTGTGGGTGAGCCGATCGGACGCGTCGAGCAGCGGAAAGTATTTCTGGTTCGCCTTCATCGTCAGGACGAGGCACTCGGGCGGCACGTCGAGGAATTCGCGGTCGAATCGGCAGGCGAGCACATTCTGCCGCTCGACGAGCGCGGTCACCTCGTCGAGCAAGGCGTCGTCGTCGCTGGATGCGAGCCCGCACCGACCTTCACGGCGGCCTCGGCCAGCTGGCGAGCAATCTCGAAACGGCGCGCGTCGAAGCCGGCGATCACGGCGCCTTCTTCTTCCATCTGCACCGCGTAGCTGTCGGCTTCGCGCAGCACGATCGGATCGACCAGCGCCTCGAAGCGGTGGCCGTGCGTTTCGCGCCCGGCGCGCAGCCCAAGCGCCTCGACCGCGACGACCGCATTGCCGTGCAGCGCAACCAGCCCGTGCGCGGGGCGCACGAAGCTCACGCTGCTCCAGCCCGGCAACTCGCAATTGCTATCGAGCTGGTAGCTCATCAGCTTGGGGATGGGCAGCTTGGCGATCGCTTCGGCCAGCGCTTTCTGCAGGCCTTCGGTCAGGGTCGCACCCTTGGCGGTGCTGTCGAAGAACAGGGCTTCGGCCTTGCCGTCCATCGCACGCCGGAGGCCGGGCACTGCCGACGCATCGGCGCCGAGCCCCGCCAGTCGCTTGAGGAGCGCGGGGGTCGGATTGCCGGAAGCATCGAGCGCCACGGTCACCGGCATGAGCTTCTGCGAAACCGCGCGGTCGGCAGCCTGCAGCAGCACGCCGGTCAGGTGTGCGGCCAGCCGCCGCGGCGACGCGTAGGCGGTGAGCAGCGATCCGGGCTCGGCCAGGCCCTGCGCCACCAGCGCGTCGCGCAGCACGGCAGCGAACGCATCGCCGAGCTTCTTCAGTGCCTTGGGCGGCAGTTCTTCGACGAACAGTTCGACCAGCAGGTTGTTGTTCTCGGTGCGCATCGCTCAGGCCGCTTTCTTCGTCATCTGTGCAACCCACTCGCGCGGCGCCATCGGGAATCCGAGCCGCTCGCGGCTTTCGTAATAGCTCTGCGCGACGCCGCGCGCAAGGTTGCGGATGCGCCCGATGTAGGCCGCGCGTTCGGTCACGCTGATGGCGCCGCGGGCATCGAGCAGGTTGAAGCTGTGCGCGGCCTTGAGCACCTGCTCATAGGCAGGCAGCGCGAGCTTTTCTTCCATCAGGTGCTTGGCCTGCTTCTCGTGCGCGGCGAAGGCGGTGAACAGAAAATCGGCATCGCTATGCTCGAAGTTGTAGGTCGACTGCTCGACCTCGTTCTGCTTGTAGACGTCGCCGTAGCTGAGCCCCGCGGTCCACTCCAGGTCGTACACGTTGTCCACGCCTTGCAGGTACATCGCGAGCCGCTCGAGGCCGTAGGTGATCTCGCCGGTGATCGGCCTGCAGTCGATGCCGCCGACCTGCTGGAAGTAGGTGAACTGCGTCACCTCCATGCCGTCGAGCCACACCTCCCAGCCGAGCCCCCAGGCGCCGAGCGTGGGGCTCTCCCAGTCGTCCTCGACGAAGCGGATGTCGTTCTTTTTCAGGTCGAAGCCCAGCGCTTCGAGCGAGCCGAGATAGAGCGCGAGGATGTCGCTCGGTGCCGGCTTCAGCACCACCTGATACTGGTAGTAATGCTGCAGGCGGTTCGGGTTTTCGCCATAGCGGCCGTCCTTGGGCCGCCGGCTCGGCTGAACGTAGGCGGCCTTCCAGGGTTCGGGGCCGAGGGCACGCAGGAAGGTTGCGGTGTGCGATGTGCCGGCGCCGACTTCCATGTCGTAGGGCTGCAGCAGCGCGCAACCCTGCCCGGCCCAGTACGACTGCAGTTTGAGAATGATTTGCTGAAAGCTCGACATGGAAGTGGCCGGCGTGGCCTGGACGTTGCGATCCTGTACGGATGAGTGCGTTACCGAGGTACCCGCGAGAGGCAATGATTTTACGGGGCGCGCGGTGCGCTGCTGCGCCAGAAAAACGCTGCCGCGACGATCAGCAGGGCACATCCCCAGATCGGCCACAGACCGAAGCGCGACACCCACCATGCAAAGGGCGTGAGGCCGGTGCGGCCTTCGACTTGCGCCACCAGCACGCCGCGCGTGAGCGGTGGCAGCGCATCGGTCACGCGGCCGCGGTGGTCGATCACCACCGTGGCGCCGGTGTTGGTCGCGCGCACCATCGGCCGCTGGAACTCGAGCGTACGCATGCGCGAGATGGCCAGGTGCTGGTCGATGGCGATGGTGTCGCCGAACCAGGCGATGTTGCTCACGTTGAGCAGCACCGTCGGTGCTACAGCCTCGCTGCCGAAGTTGGCACCGATCTCGTCGCCGAACAGATCCTCGTAGCAGATGTTCGGCGCGATGCGCTGGCCCTGCCACTCGAACTGCGCCTGTGCCAAGCCGCCGCGCCTGAAGTCGCCGAGCGGGATGTTCATCATGTCGGTGAACCAGCGGAACAGGCCGGGCACGAACTCGCCGAAGGGCACCAGGTGGTGCTTGTCGTAGCGGTACGGGGTCGTCTGTTTGGGGCGAAAGCCGAGCAGCGAATTGGCGTAGAGCCGGCCATCCCCGAGCGGCAGGCCGACGATGGCCGCCTGGGCGCCGTCCGCATAGCGCGCGGCGATGGCGTCGAGATAGCCGGGCGGCAATTGCGCCGGCAGCAGCGGCAGTGCCGTCTCCGGCGTGATCACCAGCGATGCGGTGGCGCTTTGCAGCTGCTCGCCGTACCACTGCAGAGCGGTCGCCACGCCGCCGCCGGGTATGAATTTTTCGTCCTGCGGGATGTTCCCTTGCAGCATCGCGACGCTCAGGCGGCCGCGCGAGTTTGCCGCTTCATCGCCATCGCCGCGCAGCACGCCGATCGACGCCGGCACGCACAGCAGCAGGAGTGCGGCTGCAAGCGGCGCGGCCAGCGCCCGGCCGCGCGTGCGGTGCAGGGTGAGCGCCGTCAATGACGCGATGCCGGCGGCCACGGCTCCGACACCGTACACGCCGAGCCACGGCGCATAGGCGGCAAGCGGCCCATCGACATGGGCGTACCCGCCGGCACCCCACGGGAAGCCAGTGAACCAGCTGTTGCGAAGAAGCTCGGCCAAGGTCCACACGGCAGCGAACAACACCGCTGCAAGCGCCCGGCTTGCGGGTGCAAAGGCGACGAAGAAAGCGCACGCGGCGGCGTAGTAGAGCGCCAGCCCAGCGGCCAGCGCGAGCACGGCAATGACCGTGAGCGGCGCCGCCAGGCCGCCGTAGGTGTGCAGCGAAATAAACAGCCACCAGAAGGTGCCGCACAGCCAGGCGGTAGCAAACAGCCAGCCGTAAAGCCCGGCACTGAGCCATCCCGGCCTGCGGCTGGTCGACGTGCGCAGTGCATCGAGCTGCCAAGCCAACGCGGCAAGAGAAAGCAGCTGCAGCCACCAGAGCGGCTGGCCGCTCCACGGCGCCGCGATCGATGCGGCTTGGGCAACGCCCGCGAGCCCGAAGCCCAGCGCGCGCAGCAGCGTGTTCAATCTGCCGCGTCGTCGCCGCGTGCCGGCGAGACCTTGAACCAGCGCACCGCGCCGCCCTTGGTGTGCAGTACGACGAAGTCGAAGGCACCCAGCGCATAGTGCTCGCCGCGCTTGGGCACATGGCCCATTTCGTGCGCGATCAGGCCGCCGATGGTGTCGAAGTCTTCGCTCAGCGCATCGGCATCGAAGGTGATGCCGAAGGCCTCGGCCACGCGCTCGATGGGCGTGTCGCCCGAGACGCGATAGGTGTGGTCGGCGAGTCCGAAGATGTCGCCCTCGTCTTCGGCGATGTCGAACTCGTCCTCGATCTCGCCGACGATCTGTTCCAGTACGTCCTCGATGGTGATGAGCCCGGCGATGCGGCCGAATTCGTCGATCACCACGGCCAGATGGTTGCGGTTGCCGCGGAATTCGCGCAACAGGTCGTTCAGGCCTTTCGATTCCGGCACAAAGACCGCGGGGCGAAGCA
>JBBJMS010000040.1:0-22486 GCA_037720315.1 Variovorax sp.
CGACCTGCCGCCGCGCGACGCGCTCGACCGCCTGCACGCCTGGGGCATGCGGCCCTTGCCGCTCGACGCCAGCGGCTGCTGGAGCGGCAACCTCGTCGTGCGCTTGCGCGGCTCGGCGGCAGCGCTGCGCGAGGCCGGCAAGGAGCTCGGTGGCGACGCCATCGAGCCCGCCGCCGCCACGCCCTTCTGGCGTGGCCTGCGCGACCACCACGACCCCTTCTTCGTCGCCGCGCGCGAGACCGTGCAGCACCAGGACGCGACGCTCTGGCGTCTGTCGCTGCCGGCGACGGCGCCGCTGCTCGGCCTGGCCGGCGACGAGCTGATCGAGTGGCACGGCGCGCAGCGCTGGCTCGTCACCTCGCTGCCGGCGGCCAGCGTGCGCAGCGTGGTCGCGTCGGTACGCGGCCACGCCACCGCCTTTCGCTCGGCCGACAAGTCGGCCGGCGTGTTCAGCCCGCTGGGGCCGCCGCTGCAGGCGATTCACGAGCGACTGAAGCTCGCCTTCGACCCGCAACGGATATTCAACGCCGGTCGCCTCTACCCCGGCCTTGACGAACAACCGCCGCGCCCGCATGCAGACCGACATCGCTCCTCGAGTTCGCCGCCACGCCGACGGCCGCGAGGCCGAGGCAATCCTGCGCAAGTGCGTGCACTGCGGCTTCTGCACCGCCACCTGTCCGACCTACCAGCTGCTCGGCGACGAACTCGATGGCCCGCGCGGGCGCATCTACCTCATCAAGCAGGTGCTCGAAGGCAAGGCGCCCACGCGCAGCACGCAGCTGCATCTCGATCGCTGCCTCACTTGCCGCAACTGCGAAACCACCTGCCCGAGCGGCGTGCAGTACGGTCATCTGGTCGACATCGGACGGCGCATCGTCGACGAGAAAGTCCCTCGCCCGGCGCTGGAAAGCGCGCTGCGCTGGACCTTGAAGGAAGGGCTGACGTCGCCGCTGTTCGGCCCCGCGATGAAGCTGGGCCAGTCGGTGCGCGGCCTGCTGCCGGCGAAGCTCAAGGCCAAGGTGCCGGCGCCGCAGCATGCCGGTGCCTGGCCCACGCGCACGCATGCCCGCAAGATGCTCATGCTCGCCGGCTGCGTGCAGCCGTCGATGGCGCCCAACATCAACAGCGCCACCGCGCGCGTGCTCGATGCCGCCGGCATCCAGGCCGTGATCGCGAAAGAGGCGGGCTGCTGCGGCGCGGTGAAGTTCCACCTGAACGATCACCAGGGCGGCATGGCGCAGATGCGCGCGAACATCGATGCCTGGTGGCCGCTGGTCGAAAGCGCAGCGGTCGAGGCGATCGTGATGAACGCCTCCGGCTGCGGCGTCACCGTGCGCGAGTACGGCCACATCCTGCGCGATGACCCGGCCTATGCGGCCAAGGCCGAGCGCATCAGCGCGCTGACCAAGGACCTGAGCGAACTGCTGCCCGAGCTGGTGCCCGTGCTCAAGGGCCGTGTTGCCGCGCCATCCGGCGTGGTCGCCTACCACCCGCCGTGCACGCTGCAGCACGGCCAGAAGCTGCGCGGCGGGGTCGAGGTGAACCTGCGCGCGCTCGGCTTCGACGTGCAGATCGTGCGCAACGAGTCGCACCTGTGCTGCGGTTCGGCCGGCACCTACTCGGTGCTGCAGCCGGAACTCGCGTTCCCACTGCGAGACCGCAAGCTCGGGCACCTGAAGCAGCTCAAGCCGGCGGTCATCGTCTCGGCCAACATCGGCTGCATCACTCACCTCCAAAGCGGGATCGAAGAAATACCGGTGCGGCACTGGGTCGAGTTGTTGGAGGAGGCGCTGGCAGTCGAGCCGAAACCGTAAAGACGCCCTCGGCTGCCCGCAACGGCTTCAAGCGCGCATTCCTACTTCGGATAGGTGATGCGCGCCTGCCGCACGACCAGGGCGCCTTCGGCATCCGGATGCTTATGCTCGAAGACTGCCAGGGCGCCAGTGGCGCCCTCTTTCGCAGTCCAGTGCATCCCGTCCAGATTTTTCTCGATGCGCGGTGCCTCGCCGCGGCGGTTCTCCGGCACGACGACAAACACATCCACCGATTCGGCTTCCAGCGGGAGCGCCTTCAATTCGAGCGCGAAGTCGGCTTGCGCCCTCTTTAGTTCGCTGGGGCCGTTGCAGGTCGCAACAAGCTCGCAGCCGGCTCCTTGCGTACCCGCTTGAACATCAGGACCTGCATCGCCTCGTTGCGTGGGAGCACGAAATATTCCCGCCCTTCGACGTTGCTTTTCTTGGCCGCTGCTTCCAGCTGGGCCCGCTGCCCGCTGCCCGCTGCCCGCTGCCCGCTGCCCGCTGCGGACGTAGACTGAGCCCGCCGCGGCGCAAAGTCATGCACTCCGCGGCCCGAAGCCAACCCGCCGCTGGGCGGATTTTTTCTGCGTGAGAGAAGCTCAACCTCGAAACCCAAAGGATTCAATTTGGCAACGGCCCCGGCACCGACGCCCCGTTTCGACTTTCTCGCCGGCGGCGGCGAGATGGGCGCGTTGATGCGCGCGCATGCCTGGTCTTCGACTTCGATCGGGCCGCCGCACGGCTGGCCGCAGGCGCTGCGCACGGCGATCCGCACGATGCTCAACACCCGGCATCCGATGTATGTCTGGTGGGGCGCCGAACTGCTCTGTTTCTACAACGACGGCTACAGCGCCTCCATCGGTCCCGAGCGGCACCCAGGGTCGCTGGGCCTGCCGGCGCAGGCGGTGTGGGACGAGGTATGGGACGTGATCGGCCCGCAGATCGAGCAGGTCATGACCGGCGGCAGCGCTACCTGGCACGAGAACCAGCTGGTGCCGATCACCCGCAACGGGCGGCGCGAAGATGTGTACTGGACCTACAGCTTCGGGCCCATCGACGATGAGGGTGCGCCGCACGGCATCGGCGGGGTGCTGGTGGTGTGCACCGAAACCACGGCAACGGTGCTGTCAGAGCGGCACCGCGCCGAAGAGGCAGCGCGCCAGCGCCGGCTGTTCGAACAGGCGCCCGGCATCATCATCGTGCTGCGCGGTCCTGAGCACATGGTGGAGTTCGTCAACGACGCGCACCGGCGCGCCTTCGGCAGCAGCGGCTGGGTCGGCCGGCCCCTGCGCGATGTGTTCCCGGACATTGCGACCAGGGCTTCCTCGAACTGCTCGACAAGGCCTATTCCAGCGGCGAGATCTACAAGGCCGAGGGCGCCGCCGTCCGCTTTCGCCGGCCGTCTGACGGTGCGCAGGAAACCCGCTACTTCGACTTCATGAACGCGCCGCTTATCGGCGACAACGGCGCCGTCCACGGCCTTTTTTGCGAGTGCTTCGACGTCACCGAGCGAGAGTTGGCCCATGCCGGGCTGCGCGAGAGCGAAGCACGCTTCAGCGAGGTCGCCAACGCGGCGCCGGTGCTGATCTGGATGGCGGACACCACGCGGCGCTGCACCTGGTTCAACAAGCCGTGGCTCGATTTCACGGGGCGCACCATGGCCCAGGAGCAGGGCGATGGCTGGGCCGAAGGCGTCCATCCCGAAGACTTCGAGCGCTGCCTCGCCATCGACAACGCGGCGTTCGATCGCCGGGAGCCGTTTCGCATGGACTACCGCCTGCGCCGCCACGACGGCGAATGGCGAACCATCGACGACCACGGCGTGCCGCGCTTCTCCGGCGACGGCGCCTTCCTCGGCTACATCGGCTCCTGCACGGACGTCACCGAGCATCGCGCGACGGAAGCCGCGCTTCGCGCCAGCGAGGAGCAGCGCCGCCTCGCCACCGAGGCCGCCGAGGTCGAACTCTGGGACGTCGACACCGTCACCGACACCCTGTTCTGGCCGCCGGGCGTGAAAGCCATGTTCGGCATCTCGCCGGCGGTGCCGGTGTCGATGGCGGACTTCTACGCCGGGCTGCATCCGGAAGACGTCGCGCGCACCGCCGCCGCCTATTCCGCGGCGGCCGACCCGGAACGCCGCGTCGTCTACGACGCGGAATACCGCGCCATCGGCAAGGAGGACGGCATCGTCCGCTGGGTCGCCGCCAAGGGCCGCGGCGTGTTCGACGATGCGGGCCGCTGCGTGCGCATGATCGGCACCGCGATCGACATCACGCGGCGCAAGATGGCCGAGCAGCGCCTGCGGCAAAGCGAGGCCAGCCTTGCGGAAACCGTCGCAACGCTCGACGCCCTGCTCGCCGGCGCGCCGATCGGGTTTGCTTTCTTCGATCTGGCGCATCGCTACGTGAGGATCAATGCCGTACTGGCCGCGATCAACGGCTTGCCGGCGCAGGCGCACCTCGGACGCACCGTCGCAGACGTCATCCCCGCGAACGCACGGGCGGTCAATGCTGCGATCGACGCGGTGATCTCTTCGGCCAAGGCCTTCGAAACCGTCGAGATCGACGGCGAGACCCCCGCCAGACCGGGCGAGCTGCGTTTCTGGCTGACCAGCTTCTTCCCGGTCTTCGATGCCGACGGCGGCGTGGCAATCGTCGGCGTCACGGTGATCGACATCACCGAGCGGCGGCGCGCCGAGGCTGCGGTGCGCGAGATGAACGAAACCCTCGAATCGCAGGTGGCAGTCCGCACGGCCGAGCGCGACCGGGTCTGGCGCAACTCGCGCGACCTGCTGGTGGTGGCGGACGCCGACGGCGTGTTCCGCGCCGTCAGCCCGGCCTGGACGCTCATCCTTGGCCACGCGCCCGAAGAGGTGGTTGGGCGGCATTTCTCGGCCTTCGTCTTGCCGGAGGACGGCGCGCGGGCGCAGGTCGGCCTGGACCTGGCATCCGCCGGCCGAGACTCACCGGCTTCACGAACCGCTATCGCCACAAGGACGGAACGCCGCGCTGGATTTCGTGGCGCACCTCGGTCGAGGACGGCGTCGTCTTCGCGTACGGCCGCGACATCACTGCCGACAAGGAAAAGGACGAGGCACTCGCCAAGGCCGAGGACGCCTTGCGGCAGGCGCAGAAGATGGAAGCCGTGGGCCAGCTCACCGGCGGCATCGCCCACGACTTCAACAACCTGCTGCAGGGCGTGGCCGGCAGCCTCGACCTGATCCGCCACAAGCCCGACGATGCTGCCCGCGTGCGCCGGTGGGCAGAGGCCGGTCTTGCGGCCGCGGAGCGCGGCGCCAAGCTCACCGGCCAGCTGCTTGCCTTCTCGCGCTCGCAAAAGCTCGAGCAGAAGCCGGTGGTCGTCGCCACGCTGGTGCTGAACATGCGCGACCTGCTCAACCGCACGCTCGGGCCTTCGGTGCGCGTGTCTTTCGACCTCGAGCCCGACGCGCTGCGGGTGCTGGGCGACGAAACCCAGCTCGAAATGGCGGTGCTGAACCTCGCCATCAACGCCCGCGATGCCATGCCCCAGGGCGGCGAACTCACCATCGCAACGCGCCGCTGTCGCGTCGACGCCGACCCGGAAGTCCAGGCCGGCGACTACGTGGCGCTGAGCGTTGCCGACACCGGCTGCGGCATGGCACCCGACGTGGCGGCGCGCGCATTCGATCCGTTCTTCACGACCAAAGGCATCGGCAAGGGGACCGGCCTCGGCCTGAGCCAGGTCTACGGCATGGTCCGGCAAGCCGGCGGAACCGTGCGCATCCACAGCCGCCCCGGCGCCGGCACGACGATCCGGCTGCTCCTGCGCTGCACCGGCATGACGGCGGCGCTGGCCGACGCGAACGCGGCGGGGAAGATCGACGGCATGCCGCGCAGCGCAACGGTTCTGGTCGTCGACGACGACCCCGACGTGCGCCGCTTTCTAGCCGATTCGCTCGATGCGCTGGGGTATCGGGCGCTGGAGGCGGAGGACGGTCCGGCCGGCATTGCGGCCCTCGACCGGTTCGGGCCCGACGCGATGATCGTGGACTTTGCCATGCCCGGAATGACCGGCGCGGAGGTCGCGCGCGAGGCGCATGCAAGGCGGCCGGCGCTGCCGATCATCTTCGCCAGCGGCTTTTCGGAAACCGCCGCGATCGAAGAGGTGGCCGGCAAGAACACGCCGATCCTGCGCAAGCCGTTCCGGGTCGACGAGCTGCACGCCGCGCTGGTGGACGCGCTCCGGCGTGCCGCAGAGAACCCTTGAGCAGCCATCCCCAAAAAACCCATTTTGGCCAAATCGCAGGAGATGGCGATAATGGGTAAAACACCCATGGAGCTTGCATGAACCTGGTTTCCGCTTCCCGACCCGCTGGCCTGGCCCGAATCGCGCGATCGATGCCCTCGGTCACCGCCACCCAGCTGGTGGCCGGCATGCAGCGGGTGACGAGCGAGGTGATGGCACGCGGCGCCGTGGTCGTCACCCGCCACGACCAGCCTTCCATGGTGCTGATGTCGGTCGACCAGTACCTGAAGCTCGAGCAGGCCGCCGCACCCGACCTGGACGTACTGCGCGGCGAGTTCGACGATATGTTCGCCCGCCTGCAGGCACCCGAAGCCGCGCAAGCTATGGCCGATGCGTTTGCCACGTCTTCCGATGAACTCGGCCGCGCGGCGGTGGTTCAGGCCCGCGGCGCAGCCAAGGCAAAGACACCCAAGGCGGCGCGCGGCGCCGCCGCCGGGCGTCCTGAGGGGTGCCGGCCCGCATCTACGTGCTGGCGGGCGTCAACGGTGCGGGCAAGAGCAGCATCGGCGGCGCAGCCTGCTGCAGCGCGGGGTGCCGTATTTCAACCCCGACCTCGCCGCCACGCGCCTGCGCGAGATCAACCCTCGCCTCGCTTCCATCAGGCCAATGCGCAGGCCTGGGAGCTCGGCCGGCCGGGCTGGCGCGCGCGCTGGCAGAGGGCGCGAACTTCGCCTTCGAAACCACCCTCGGCGCCCGCACGCTGCCCGACATGCTGCAGCAAGGTGCGCGCAACGGTGCCAGCGCATGTCTGGTACGCCGGCTCGCCTCGCCCGAGCTGCACCTGCTGCGCGTGCGCGAGCGGTGGCGGCGGCGGTCACGACATCCCCGAAGAGAAGATCCGCGAGCGCTACGTCGCCAGCCGCGCCAACCTGGTCATGCTGCTGCCGCACCTGGCCAGCCTTCGCGTGTTCGACAACAGCGCGCAGCACGATCCGAAAGCCGGCAAAGCGCCCGGCCGGTGCTGCTGCTGCACATGGCCGGCGGGCGTACCGTATCGCATGTGCCGCTGGCCGAGGTGCCCGAATGGGCCAAGCCGATCTTCGCCGTCGCGTTGCGCGGCGCGACGGCGGCGCGCGCGGGATAGACGTGTCGTCATGGACTCCCTGATCGCCGCCGCTGCGCGCGCCCTCGCTGTCGGCGACGCGCTCGGCGCCCTCAACCGCGTCGCCCTGCGCGACGACCCGCCGGCGCTGGCCCTGCGCGGCATCGCCATGGCCCAGCTCGGCGAGCACCCCCGCGCCCGCGAACTCCTGCGCGGCGCCGCCCGTGGCTTCGGCGCCCATGAGGCATTGGCGCGCCCGCTGCGTGGTTGCCGAGGCCGAGGTGGCTCTGGCCATGCGCGACCTCGGTGGCCCACAGTCCTCGCTGCGCGCGCTCGCCACGGCTTCCGCCACGCTGCAGGCGCGTGGAGATCGTGCCAACGCGCTGCAGGCGCAACTGATCGCGGTGCGTCGGCTCCTGCTGCTCGGCCGCCTCGACGAAGCCGATGCCGCGCTGGCAGGCCTCGATCTGCGTGGGCTGCCGCCGTCGCTGGCGGCGGTGGCCGATTGACCGCGGCCGAGCTCGCGCTGCGTTCGCTTCGCATCGGCCGGCAAAGGCGGCGCTGGCCCGCGCGCACGAGGCGGCCGATTGCGCCGGCGTGCCCGCGCTTCGGGCCGAGGTGGCGCAGGCGCGCGATGTGCTCGATCGCCCGGCCGCCCGGCGCCTCGACGCCGACGGCAACGAGGTGCTGTTGCGCCTGGATGAGGTTGCGGCGCTCCTGGCTTCGGACGCGTTGGTGGTCGATGCCTGCCGCCGTGGCTTGGGCACGCACGGCGAATGGCGACCGCTAGCGCGCCGGCCGGTTCTGTTCGCGTTGCTGCGCGCGCTTGCCGAGGCATGGCCCGGCGATGTCGATCGCGAATCGTTGATCGCGCGCGCGTTCCGCACTCGCCATCCCGACGAGTCGCATCGCGCGCGCCTGCGGGTCGAAATCGGCCGTCTGCGCGCGCTCGTCACCGCGCTCGCGCACATCGAGGCCACCGCGCGGGGTTTCGTCCTCAGGCCGCGCGGCCAGCGTGCAGTCGTCGTGCTGGCGCCGCCCACCGACGGCGATCGGGCAGCGCTGGTGGCGCTGCTGTCCGACGGCGCGGCCTGGTCGACGTCGGCCCTGGCGCTGGCCCTGGGTTCCAGTCAACGCACCGTTCAGCGCGCGCTGGCCGCGCTCGCGGAAGAAGGGCGCGTGCGTGCGGTCGGGCAGGCGCGCGCGCGCCGCTGGCTGTCGCCGCCGCTGGCGGGATTCACGACGATCTTGTTACTCCCCACTGCACTGCCGATTGCATAGAGTTGTCTCCAGGCGCCAATCAAGGCGCGTCACCAGGAGCCAGCGATGAGCAGCAAGACAAGCAAAGACAACCACCGTGCAACGACGCGCGCGGCCGAAATCGTGCGCGAGTACGGCCCCTTCGACGGCGCCGACACCGTTCACGGCGTGACCCACGATGGCCGGCGGGTCTGGGTCGCCACCGGCGCCAGGTTGATCGCTTTCGACCCGGCAAGCGGCGCGCCCACGCGCACGCTCGAGCGCGCCGGCGATGCCGGCACGGCTTTCGACGGCACGCACCTTTATCAGATCGCCGAGAAACGCATCGACAAGATCGATCCCGTCACCGGCGGCGTCGTGGCGTCGATCCCGGCACCCGGCAATGGGAGCGACTCGGGGCTCGCCTGGGCCGAGGGCAGCCTGTGGGTGGGGCAGTACCGCGATCGCAAGATCCACCGGATCGATCCGGCCACCGGCGCCGTCATTCGCACCATCGAGTCCAACCGCTTCGTCACCGGCGTGACCTGGGTCGACGGCGAGCTGTGGCACGGAACCTGGGAAGGCGACGACAGCGACATTCGCCGCATCGACCCGGAGAGCGGCGCCGTGCTCGAGCGGTTGGAGATGCCGAGCGGCATCGGCGTCAGCGGGCTCGAATCGGACGGGGCAGACCTCTTCTATTGCGGCGGTGGACCGAGCGGAAGGGTCCGCGCCGTGCGGCGCCCGAAAGCCGAAGCCGGCGCATCGATCCAACCTGAACCGCACTTTCAACCAAGGAGCACACCATGAACCCCGTGAATCATCCCGTCGTATCCGGCAGCCAGTGGGTCGCCGAGCGCAAGACACTGCTGGCGCGCGAAAAAGAACTGACCCGCCTGGGCGACCAGATCGCCCGCGAGCGCCGTGCGTTGCCTTGGGTGCGCATCGAGAAGGACTACACCTTCGACGCACCCGAGGGCCGCCGCACGCTCGCCGAGCTTTTCGAAGGACGCCGCCAATTGCTGGTGCAGCACTTCATGTTCGGCCCCGACTGGGAGCAAGGCTGCCCGAGCTGCTCCTACATGGCCGATCACATCGGCGGCATGAACGTGCACCTGGCGCATCGCGACGTCACGCTGCTGGTCGTCTCGCGCGCGCCGCTGGCAGACATCGAGCGCTTTCGCCAGCGCATGGGCTGGAAGTTCAAGTGGGTGTCGTCGCACGGCACCGGCTTCAACTACGACTTCGACGTCAGCTTCACGCCGGAAGATCGGGCCAAGGGCCACGGCGAGGTCCACTACAACTACCGCATGCAGCCCTTTCCGGCGGAAGAAGCGCCCGGCATCAGCGTGTTCTGCAAGGACGACGCGGGCGATGTCTTCCACACCTACTCGACCTTCGGGCGGGGCGTGGAGGTGATGATGGGCACGTACAACCTGCTCGACCTCACGCCCAGGGGCCGCGACGAACACAACCCGGCCCACACCATGGATTGGGTGCGCCACCACGACCGCTACGAGCAGCAACCGCTGGTGAAGCCGGAGCCGGCAGCCGGTTCGTGCTGCCATGCGAATGCCTGAGCGTTTCAGCGAACTGAGCCGGTGCTGAGCACGCCATGGCAGACCTCTGGCCTTGGGTGGCAGTCGCGGGAGTCGGCGCCCTTCACGGGTTGAACCCCGCCACCGGCTGGATCTTTGCCGCGGCCTGGGGGCTGCGTTCGCGCGATCGAAGGCAAGGCGCTGCGGGCCCTGTTGCCGATCGCTCTCGGCCACGCCGCATCGGTCGGCCTCGTCGCCGCTGCGGTGATTTGGGGCATGTCGATGGATCGCGCGGTGCTGCAGGCCCTGGCGGGCGGACTGCTCGTGGTCGCCGCCGTGGTTCACCTGTCGGGCCGCACACCCAAGCCGGCGCGCACGCCGGCTGGGCACGCCGGGCTGGCGCTCTGGTCCTTCATGATGTCCAGGGCGCACGGCGCCGGGTTGATGCTGGTGCCGGCGCTGATCCCGCTTTGCATGGGCGCCGGGCCGGCCGGGGAGATCACCGCATCGGGCGCTGCTGCCGACGCTCGCGGCGATCGGCGTTCACACCGCGGCGATGCTCGCCGTGACCGGCGCGATCGCCACCGGGGTTTGCCGAGGCTTCGAGGCGTACAAGCAGGTCGCCCGCGTTCAGGCCGGCAGCAGTCTCCCGGAATCATCCCGGCGTGTCGAAGCCCGCCACCAGCACCGCTCCGGAAAGACACCGAAGGCGTCCGCCAGCGCGATCCAGTTCGACCCGGGCGAATGCTGTCGCCCGTCGCCCAGTCCTGGAGCGGCTGTACTTCGAAGTCGTCGGGCAGCAGCACCCGCGTGTCTTGCCAGCTCGCCTCGCCCAGCGGCAGTCGGCGAAGGAAATCGGCGCCGCGGTGGCGATGCTGTCGGTCGAGCAGCGCGAAGAGGCGGCCGGCGATCACGATGACGGCGCGGTCCTCGTGCCGGCGCATGAAGGCCACCACATGCTCCGCCCGCGCGCCGCGTACTTCGAGCGGCACGTAGGCGCCGGCGCTGAAGAGCACCGGATCTCGGCGGCGCAGGTCCAGGAGCCGTGCGGTCAGCCAGAGCTTGGCGCGACCGCTCTCGGCCGAAGCCGCCAGCTCGCCGATCAGTGCCTTGCTCTCGACGTCGCCGTCCGGGACCGTTGCCGGAAGCTGGGCCAGCCAGTCCGCGCGCTTCTCGTAGTCCACCGGGCGCCGGTTGTCGGGGTCGACCAGGCTGTGGTCGATTGCCTCGCAGCCCTGGTAGACGTCGGGCACGCCGGCCGACGCATACTTGATCAGCGCCAGGCTGAGCCCGTTGAGCGCGCCATACCAGTTGAGCACTGCCGCGAGCCCGCGCAGCTGCGACAGGAACTGGTTGTCCGGCCGCGAGGCGAGCACGTCGCGGATGAATTTTTCGAGCGCTTTTTCGTAGGCCTCGTCCGGCTGCGTCCACCGGGTGCGGTCCTTGCCCTCGCGCGCGGCCTTGCGCATGTAGGCGACGATGCGCTCCACATAGTCGTCGTGCGTGGCATCGCCGGCCTCGCGTGGCTCGATGCTCCCGAGCAGCGTCTGGTAGAGCAGGTATTCATGGGCGGAAGAAGGCGCGCTTCGACCCATCGCATCGCGTGCCCGGTCGCGCAGCGGCGCGTTCAGCCTGCGCCAGCTGCGCAGCGCAAGCCGCCAGCCGGCCGTCAATTCCGACAGCACGTCGATGCGCAGCCGCACGTCCTCGGAGCGCTTGTTGTCGTGTGTCGAGGTGGCGAGCATCGTGTGCGCCCAGCGCCGCTGCCGGTCTTCGCTCGCCTCGTGAAACTCGGCCACCGGCACGCCGATCTGGTTGGGTTCGCCGCCGACCTCGTTGCATGAACTGAGCGGAAAGTACCGGTAGAAGGTGGTGTCTTCCACGCCCTTGGCCGCGACCGGCGCGCTGAACTGCTGGAAGCGCCTGGCAAACCCGAGCACCTGCGCCTGCAGCTCGGGCGCGGCGCCGGACACGGCCTGGCCGAGCAGCGATGCGCGCACGAAGTCGAACATCGACGCGTCGGCAAGCGGCAGCTGCTTGCGGGCGGCGGCCATGGCGAGATCGACGTAGTGCACGTCCTGCGCGCTCGCGGCTTCGGCGTTGTAGGTTCGGTAGACGGTGAGGCTCGCCACCACGGCGACGAGCATTTCGCGCAGCCCGTTGAGCGTGCAGTCGCGGGTTGCGCGGTCGGCCTTGGCGATGGCGAGCAGGCGGTGCGCGAGCACTTCCAAGTCGGATGCGAGCGCGCCGTGCGCCACCTCGCGCTTGGCCTTGTAGGCCACTTCCTCGAAGCTGTCGACAACGCCGGTGAAGCTGCGCCAGATGCGCCCGATGCGCTCGGCCGCGCGATGGTCGACGAGCACCGCATTCACCATGTTGGCAAATCGATAGCCCGTGGTGCCGTGCACCGCCCAGCGTACCGGAACCTCCTCGTGCGGCGCGGCGATCTTCTCGGCCACCACGTACAGCGCGCGGTGCGGGCGACCATCGGCGTCGGGCGGCTGCACGGTGCTGCCGGTGCGCTTGGCAAAGCCCTCCTGCAGGCGCTCGAAGTACTGCGCCGGATCGTGCAGCCCGTCCGGGTGGTCGATGCGCAGGCCGTCGACCCAGCCCTTGGCGGCGAGGTCGAGCACCATCGCATGCGTGGCCTCGAACACGTCTTCGCGCTCCATGCGCAGCGCGGCCAGGTCGTTCACGTCGAAGAAGCGGCGGTAGTTGATCTCGTCCGACGCCACGCGCCAATGCGCGAGCCGGTACGACTGCGCTTCGAGCACCGTGTGCAGCGCGCCACGCGACGGCAGTGATCCCGCATCGAGGCGCTTGAGCTCGGCCGAACTGCGTGGCGACAGCGGAAAGCGATGGTCGTAGTAGTGCACCGAGAAGCCTTCTTCATCGGCGTGCCACTGCAGCTTCAGTTCGCCGCTTTCGAGCGCCTCGCCGTAGGGCTTGCCCAGCACCGGCAGCAGCACCTTGCCCGCGAGGTCGCCGGCCAGCGGTTTCCAGTCGATGTCGAAGTAGTTGGCATAGGCAGAGGCCTCGCCGTTGCGCAGCACGTCCATCCACCAGGGGTTCTCCGCGCCGAGCACGCCCATGTGGTTCGGAACCAGATCGAGGATCTGCCCCATGCCATGCTGCTTCAGCGCGCCGGTGAAGCGCTCGAACGCCGGCATGCCGCCGAGTTCGGGATTGATCTCGTCGTGGGCGACCACGTCGTAGCCGTGCAGGCTGCCGGGCCGCGCCCGGTGAATCGGCGAGCAGTACACATGGCTGATGCCGAGCCTGGCGAGGTAGGGCACGATGCCCGCCGCGTCGTCGAGGGTGAAGTCCTTGTGCAGCTGCAGCCGGTAGGTGGCGCGGGGCACGCGAAGCGGCGCCCCCTGCGTGCCTTCGGCGCCCAGGTCCGCGGCCGGTCGGCTGCGCGCCATCGTCTTGCACAGGCTCTGCACCTCGGCCGAGCCCCAGACCGCTTCGAGGTCGCGGCCGTACTTGCGCCGCCAGTTCGGATGCTCGACGGTGGTGCCCGGCAGGTTGGGCTGCTCGACCTCGCCGATCGCGTCTTCGAGCTGGACCATCATGAGCTTCGACGGCGCGGCGGCCAGGAACGCATGAATCGCTTCGACTTCGCCTGTTGCGAGTGCGAGGCCATCGACATTCGCGTTGGGCAGCGAGCCGGGCAGGCCGGGCAGCTGCTCCATCGCCGCGCGCAGCGCACTGCGCTCCTGCGCGCGCTCGCGCATCTGCTGCTCGAACACGCCGCGGTCGGGAAAGAGATCGAGCGCGAGCCGCGTCTGCAGGTCACGCGCCGACCACCAGCCCGCCAGCGTGGCGAGGTCGTGCGTGCTGACCGCGACCACGGCATCGCGCGGGTAGTCGGCCGGCTGGCTGAAGGCGCCGCCTTCGCCGCGCTCGAAGTACAGCAGGCGGTATGACAGCACGCCGTAACGCCGAGCGCCTCGCGCATCGCCTCGGGCACGGTGCCAAGGTCTTCGCCGATCACGAGGCGCGGTGGCGTTCGCTCTCCAGCGCCAGGATGGCGAGCAGTTCCTCGAACGGGTAGTGCACGTAGGCGCCGTCGCGCGCCGAGCCTGCGCCCGGAATCCAGAACAGCCGCATCAGCACCATCACATGGTCGATGCGGATCGCGCCAGCGCCGCGCATGTTGGCCCGCAGCGCCTCGATGAACACCTGGTAGTGCGTCTCGCGCAGGCGGTCCGGCCGCAATGGCGGCAGGCCCCAGTCCTGCCCGTTCGGATTGAAGACGTCCGGCGGTGCGCCCACGCTTGCGCCGGTCGCGAACGACGCGCGATGCCGCCAGGCGTCTGAGCCGCCGCGATCCACCGATACGGCCAGGTCGAGGTACAGGCCCACCGGCATTCCGGCCGACTTGCATTGCTGCCCGGCCGCTTCGAGCTGACGCGCGGCCTGCCATTGCAGGTATTCGTAGTAGCCGATGCGCGCTTCATGCCGTTGCGCGAATTCGGCAACCGCCGGGCCATCGATGTCCCGGTATTGCTCGGGCCACACCGGCCAGCCCCAGACCGATTCGTCGGCCCGATGAAGGTGCTCTTGCAGCGCTTCGAACAGCGCGTGCTGCTGCAGCGCCGCGCCGCCGGTTTGCCTGAACTGCATCAGCGCCGCAACTTCCGGGTCTTCTCCGGCTGCGTCCGAATCGAGGGTCTGGCGGAAGTTGGCGTACAGCAGTTCGAGGATTTCATGCTTCGCCGCCGCCACGCCAGCGTGGTCGACCAGCGCCGTCTCGCGCAGTTCTGCGAGGCGGGCCTGGAACGCAGGCGATTCGACCCGTTGCCGCGCCGCCTCGCACATCCAGAAATCGGGCACGGCCTCGACATCGATGTAGAGCGCATTGAGTTGTGCGCGCGATGACGGGCTGTAGGGGCTGGTGTGAGCCGGGTTGTGTGGAAACAGCGCGTGCAGCGGATTGACGCCGATCACGCCCGCGCCTTCGTGCGCGGCCTGCGCGGCAAAGGCCGCGAGATCGCTGAAGTCGCCGATGCCCCAGTTGCGGCGCGAGCGCAGGCCGTACAGCTGCAGCGTCAGGCCCCAGAGCCGGCCGCCGTCTTCCAGCGCGGGTGGCCGGTGGCACTGGGCCGGCGCGCACACCAGCAGCGTCTCGCCGGGATGGCCCGCGATGGTGAGCCGGTGGTAGCCGAGCGGCAGCGCGAGCGCAATGTCGAGGGTGTACTGCAAGTGCGGCTTGCCGTCGACCTCGGCGCGGCCGACCGCTTCGAGTGCCGACGTCTGCACCGCACCTTGATGTATTTCGCCGCTTTCTTCTTCCACGCGCCACGCGACCTGCGCCACGTCGGCTGGCAGGCGCAGCGTGGCCGAAAGCCGATCGTCGGCCGCACGCAGCACCCGGACCGGCGACAGTACGCGGCGCCAGTCGGCGCGTTCGGCATCGGCTTCGACCTTGGCCAGGCAGGCGTTGTCGACGGCGTCATCGGCCGGCAGCTCGACGCCGCATTCGCGCAGCAATTGCACCAGGCGCTCCGGCGGCACGTCGTGCCGAACGCCCCAGACGTCCGCATAGCTGGTGGCGATGCCGTGGCGCTCGCAAATCCGGTCAAGCAGACCGCGCGCTTCGCCGTCAGTCATGGCCGGTGTCCGCCAGGGTTGCGTACACGCCGCCCGGTTCGAGCAGCAGGGGGGACTTGCTGCCGGGGCCGCGGTGCTGCGCCCGCAGGGCATAGATCAATCGTCCCGGCAGGCCGGCATGGTCGAGCGCCGTGGTGCCGAAGTTCGCGGCCAGATGCAGGAAGGTAGGCGCCGATCCGGCGTCCTGCGCGTCCAGGCGCCAGACGACATGCAGCGCATCGCCGTTGCAGGACCAGTGGTGCGCATGCGGCCTGCCGCCGAAGCGCGGCGCAAGCTCGGCGCTGCGCACGGCCAGCAGCTCCGTCGTGCATCGGAGTGCCTCGGCGTGCGGCTCGCGGGAACGTTCATCCCACTGCAGCTTCGAGGCGAGGAACGCGGCATCGCTGTTGGGGTCGGGAATCTCGACCTGCGCGCCTTCGCCCGCGAAGGCTGCGAAGCGGCCGAACTCCTCGCGCCGGCCCGCTGCCACCGCGGCAGCCAGTTCGGGACCGAAGTCGCAGAAGTACTGGAACGGCGTCGAAGCGGCGAACTCCTCGCCCATGAACAGCATCGGCGTGTGCGGCGACAGCAGCACGCAGGCGCGCGCTGCCTGCAGCAGCACCGGGTCGGACAGCGCATCGATGCGCTCGCCCAGGGCGCGGTTGCCGACCTGGTCGTGCGTCTGCACGAAAGACACGAAGGCGCCCAGCGGCAGATGACTGCACGCTTCGCCGCGCGCCTCGCCGTGGCGAAACGCCGAGGCCTGGCCGCTGTAGACGAAGCCTTGGGCCAGCGCCAGCGCAAAACTGCCTAGCGGGGCCGCCGCGTAGTCGGCGTAGTAGCCATCGGTCTCGCGCGTGACCAGGACGTGCGCGGCGTGGTGCAGGTCGTCGTTCCATTGCGCGGTGCCGGCGATAGGGCGGCCGCTTGCATCGCGTTCGAGCCGGTGGGCCTCGTTCAGTTCGTTCTCGAGCACGACGTGGACGTGCCGCTCGCGCCCCGGACCGTCGCGCAGCGCAGCGCAGACCTCGTGCACGATCGGCGTTTCGGAGTCGTCGCGAATCGCATGGATGGCGTCCATGCGCAGCCCGTCGAAGCGGTACTCCTCGACCCAGTACAGCGCGTTGTGGACGAAGAAGTCGCGCACCGTGCGCGAACGCTCGCCGTCAAAGTTGATGGCCGCGCCCACGGCGTCTGGTGCGCCGGATTGAAGAACTCCGGGCAGTAGGCGTGCAGGTAGTTGCCCTCCGGCCCGAAGTGGTTGTAGACCACGTCGATCAACACCAACATGCCGAGCGAATGCGCGTGGTCGACCAGCGCCTTCAGCTCTGCCGGCGTGCCGTAGCTGGCATCGGGCGCGAACTGCAGCACCCCGTCGTAGCCCCAGTTGCGTAGCCCGGGAAAGTCCGCCAGCGGCATCAGTTCGAGTGTGGTGATGCCAAGCGCCGCCAGGTCCGCCAGATGCGCCTGCGCCGCCGCAAAGGTGCCTTCCGGCGTGAAGGTGCCGACATGCATCTCGTAGATCACCGCTTCCTGCCACGGCCGGCCGCGCCAGTCGCCGTGCTTCCAGGCATAGGCATGCGGGTCGACCACCTCGCTCGGCCCGTGCACGTCGTCGGGATTGCGGCGCGAAGCGGGGTCGGGCACCTTCAGGCCGTCCGGCAGCAGGTAGCGGTACAGGTCGCCCGCAGCTGCGTCGGCAACGGTCGCTTCGTGCCAGCCGTCGTCGCTCCGGGTCATGGGTTGCGAGCGCCACTGCGCGTCTTTTTCGTGCTCCAGCACGAGCTGCGCCGCAGACGGCGCCCAGAGTCGAAAACGCACGCCGCCGCTTTCCAGCAACTCGGCGCCAAAGGGCATGGGATGACGATGTTTCATTGGTAGCTCGGCGCCCTGCGCAATAGAACGAGTGAACGGCCCTGCAGCGGATACGGTTGCTCGCCCAGCAGCGTCGACAGCGAGGTTTCGCGCGCGGTGTCGACCAGGCGGGTCCAGCGGTCGCCCTCGTGCAGGGGAATGAGGAAATTCAGCTCCTCGTGATAGGCGTTGAGCAGCAGCAGGAAGTCGCTGTCCTGCTGCTCCTCGCCGTGCGGGCCGACGTCGACGATGCCCTTGCCCGAAAACAGCATGCCGAGGCAGCGCGAATGGTCGTCGTCCCATTCGGACGCCGTCATTTCCTGGCCATCGGGCTTGAGCCAGACCACGTCCTTGGGCGCGCTCTCGTCGACCGGCTTGCCGCGAAGGAAGCTGCGGCGACGGAACGACGGATGCCGGTGGCGGAGGCGGATCAGCTGCGCCACGAAGGCCTGCAGCGACTCGCCCTCGGGCGTCGGCGTCCAATCGATCCAGCCGAGTTCGTTGTCCTGGCAATAGACGTTGTTGTTGCCCTTCTGGGTGTGGCCGCGCTCGTCGCCGGCCAGCAGCATCGGCACGCCCTGCGACAGCAGCAGCGAGGCCAGCAGGTTGCGCTTCTGGCGCTCTCGCAGGCCGTTGATCTTGGGGTCGTCGGTCGGGCCTTCGACGCCGCAGTTCCACGACAGGTTGTTGTTGCTGCCGTCGCGGTTGTCCTCGCCGTTGGCCTCGTTGTGCTTGTCGTTGTACGACACCAGGTCGTGCAGGGTGAAGCCGTCGTGCGCGGTGATGAAGTTGATGCTCGCGTGCGGGCCCTTGCCCGACCAGCCGTACAGATCCTGCGAACCGGTGAGCCTTGCCGACACGTCGCCGACCAGCCCCGCGTCGCCCTTCCACCAGCCGCGCATGCCGTCGCGATAGCGGTCGTTCCACTCGGCCCAGCCGGGTGGAAAGTTGCCCACCTGGTAGCCGCCGTGGCCCAGGTCCCAGGGCTCGGCAATGAGCTTGACGCGGTTGAGCGTCGGGTCCTGGCGGATGGCGTCGAAGAAGCCGCCGAGGTTCTCGACCTTGCCGGCCTCACGGGCGAGCGCGGATGCCAAGTCGAAGCGGAAGCCGTCGACGTGCATCTCCTCGACCCAGTAGCGCAGCGAGTCCATCACCAGTTGCAGTGCCCGCGGATGCTCGAGGTTGACGGTGTTGCCGCAGCCGGTGAAGTCGTCGTAGTAGCGCCGGTTCTCGGCGTTGGCGATGTAGTAGGACGCGTTGTCGACGCCGCGCATCGACAACGTCGGGCCGAGCTGGTTGCCTTCGCAGGTGTGGTTGTAGACGACGTCGAGGATGACCTCGATGCCCGCCGAGTGCAGGGTCTTGACCATCGTCTTGAACTCCTTCACCTTGCCCGATGCGCTGTAACGCATTTCGGGTGCGAAGTAGGCGAGCGAGTTGTAGCCCCAGTAGTTCTGCAGGCCCTTGCTGGCGAGGTGATGGTCGTTCAGGTAGGCGTGCACCGGCAGCAGCTCGATGGTGGTGACGCCCAGGCGCTGGAGGTAGTCGACCACCGGCGCGCAGCCGAGCGCGGCATAGGTGCCGCGCAGGTTCTCGGGAACGCCCGGATGCGTCATGGTGAAGCCGCGCACATGCAGCTCGTAGATCACCATGTCTTGCCATGGCACCTCGGGGCGGCGGTCGTCGCCCCAGGTGAAGGCGGTCTCCAGCACGCGGCACTTGGGCATGAAGGCCGCGCTGTCGCGCCGGTCGAACGACAGGTCTTCACGCTTGCTGCCGACCGAATAGCCGTAGAGCGCATCGCCCCAGCGCAGCTCGCCCACCAGGTCCTTGGCATAGGGGTCGACCAGCAGCTTGTGCGGGTTGAAGCGGTGGCCGTCCTCGGGCTTGTACCGGCCGTGCACGCGCCAGCCGTAGGCCATGCCAGGCCGCGCCTCGGGCAGGTAGCAGTGCCAGACGTCGTCGCTGCGCTCGCGCAGCGTGATGCGCTGCCGCTCGTGGCGGCCCTTGTCGTCGAAGACGCAGAGCTCGACCTTGTCTGCATGCTTGGAAAAAAGCGCGAAGTTCACGCCCTGGCCGTCCCACGTCGCGCCCAGCGGGTACTGGCGGCCGGGCCAGACGGCGGTGAGCGGGTTGTGCGTTCGCTTGGTCATGGATACGGGGAATCCTTCTTGCCCGGCGCCGTGGGCCAGACCGAAGGTGGCGGCTGCTGCGGCGCGGCGGTGTCGCGAACCGGCGGCTCGACGGGTGCGCGCGGCGAGCGGCGATCCTTCGGCCACCAGTTGTCGATGCGCTCGGCCGCCCAGTCCTTGCCGGCGAGCCCGAAGGCGAGCGCGAGCGCGAAGACGATGCCGGCCAGGATCAGCAGGAAGCTCTGGCGCACGATGTCGCCGCCCACCTTGATCTGGTCGAGCGCGATCAGCACCACGAACACCAGGATTGCGTACTGCGCCACCTTGCCCAGAAGGAACCCATCGGCCATCTTTGCGTTGCGGCAGTAGGTGGTGACCGCGTCGCCGACGAAGCGCGCGAAGTAGGCGCCGAACGCCAGGATGAGCAGCGCGACGAACACGTTGGGCACGAACCACACGACGCGCCCGAGCAAGTCGGTCGCGTAGGTGAGGCCAAGCCCGTTGAAGGCGATCAGCAGCGCGGCCAGGATCACCAGCCAGTAGGCGAGCACGCCGAAGACCACCGTGGTGTCCGACACCATGCCGCCCTGGCGCAGAAAGTTGTCGATGCCGGCGCGTTCGGTCAGCACATGGAAGTTGATGGCCCGGAGACCGCGGATGACCGCGAAGCGGACCATCTTCGCGATCAGCCAGCCGATGAAAACCACCAGCGCGGCAAACAGCAGCCGCGGGATGAAGGCACCGATCTGGAACAGGAACGCGCGCGCGGGCTCCAGGTGCATGGCAAGGTCGTTCATGGGTTTTTCCCTCGTGTTCTGAGATGGCTCGGCGGGTCAGCGCATGCCGCTGCGTGTGCGCGGCGAGCGGTCGAGCAGGGCCAGGATGCCTTGCAGCGGAACCGGCACCCAGTCGATGCGGTTGCCGATCTCGTAGCGCAGTTCGTACATCGCTTTTTCCAGTTCGAACAGCGCCAGCAACTCGGGGTCGACCGCGCCGGCCGCCGGTGCGAGCGAGCCGCTGTAGCCGGCCAGGAAGGCGTCCCGCGTCTCCTGCTCCCAGGTGCGCGCGGCAGCGTCCATGCGTGCCAGCTCGTCGGCGTTCTGGGCCGCGCGGCGCAGGGCGCTCCAGCGCGCGTAGTTGAACGAGCGCAGCATGCCCGCCACGTCGCGCAGCGGCGAGCGCTTGGCGCGGCGCTCGTCGAGCGAGCGTGCCGGCTCGCCTTCGAAGTCGATGATCAGGAAATCGTTGCGGGCCACCAGCACCTGGCCCAGGTGGTAGTCGCCGTGGAAACGGGTGCGCAGGCCGGTGCGGCCTTCGACCTGCATGCCGTCGACGTAGGCCTGCACGTCGCCCGAGCGGGCCAAGAGGCGCCGCGCGTCGTCCTGCGAAGCGGGCGGCAGGTCGTTCAGGCGGTCGTTCAGCAGATCCAGCGTTTGCTGCGCTTCGGTGCGCGCGTTGTCGCGTATCCACAGCAGGTCGTCGTCGGCCAGCGGCACCGGGTCGAAGTCGGGGTCGCCGGTGTGCTGCGCGAGCGCGGTGTGAAGCTCGGCCGTGCGCTGGCCGAGGATGTGGATCAGCGCCAGGAAGGCACCGTGCGGCTGCGCCGTGGCGTCGCCGTCCATGTCGCGCAGCTCGCTCAGAAAGCGTTCGAGGTAGGCAAGCGTGTACTCCCAACCGTCGCCCTGGTTGGGCACGTAGGCCTGCAGCAGGCCGAGCGTCATCACCGTGCCGTCGTCGCCCGCGTATTCGATGGCGCCGGCGACCGGCACGCAGTTGGGGAACTGCACGACCTCGGTGAGGAAGCGGCCCATCTCCAGCTCGGGGTTGACGCCCGGGCGCAGCTGGCGATAGCCCTTCAGGAACAGCTGGTCGCCGATGGTGACGACGGTGTTGCTGCTCATGGCGCTCGGCCGGCTGACCGCGAGTTCGTCGAGCTGGTCGAGCACGAGCTCGCGCCCGAGGCTGGTCGGACGGAAGTGCAACCGCCCGTGCGCGGTCGCGACCATCGAATCGGCGGCGATCGCCCGCACCACCTGCCGGCAGAAGGCTTCGTCGAAGAAGGCGTCGCCCATCACGCCGACGTCGGCCTGCTGGCGGATCTTGGCCAGCGCAGCCGGCGTGAGGCTTTTCATGCGCTCTTCTTCACGGTCTTCCCATGCGAGCGCGAGCGGCATGAAGTAGACCGACGGGGCGGGCGGTCCCTGCAGATCCAGGATCGGCAGCATCCAGCTCTGGCCGCCGGCCTGCCAGATGGCGTGGTCGGCCACCACCGCGCGCTCGATCGCCGCGCCCTTGGATGCGTACCAGCGCTGCGCCTCGATGTGGCGCGGCAGCGTGTCGGTCTCGAACTGCCCGCGCAGGCGGTCGGCGAAGCCGATGCGCCACGGCATCACGCGTTCCTTGAAGAGACTGGTCCAGCCGTCGAACAGCACCAGCACCGGCCGGTCCTGCAAGGCAACGCCCTCCTGGTGCCAGCTCGGCATCGCGACTTCGTTGGTGAGGCGGAACCAGTAGAAGCCGTGCGAGTTGAGCGTCAGCAGGTAGGGCAGCTCGCCGATCGGCGGGAACGAGGTGCGCCCGAGCATCTCGACCGGCACGCGGCCCTTGAAGGCCGACAGGTCGAGTTCCACCGGCTGCGCGGCACGCGACAGGTTGAAGACCGAGAGGATCACGTCGTCGTCGTGCTCGCTCAGGTAGGCGAGGATCTTGCGGTTGCCCGGCTTCAGGAAGGTGCGGCGTCCACGGCCGAAGGCGCGGCTGGTCTTGCGCACCGCGAGCATACGCCGCGTCCAGTGCAGCAGCGAGCTCTTGTCGCGCAGCTGCGTCTCGACGTTGACGGCCTCGAAGCCGTACATCGGATCCATGATCGGCTGCAGGTAGAGCCGCTGCGGGTCGGCGCGCGAGAAGCCGGCGTTGCGGTCGGGCGTCCACTGCATCGGCGTGCGGACGCCGTGTCGGGCGCCGGCGGAGACGGTGTCGGCCAAGCCCGTGCCGTCGCCGGTT
>JBBJMS010000170.1:0-7289 GCA_037720315.1 Variovorax sp.
CAGGGCGATGGCGTGGTCAAGGTCGAGATGCACTTCCTGCCCGACGTGTACGTGCCCTGCGAGGTCTGCCACGGCAAGCGCTACAACCGCGAGACCCTGGAGGTGCAGTACAAGGGCCGCAACATCGCGCAGATCCTCGACATGACGGTGGAGACGGCGCACGAGTTCCTGAAGGCGGTGCCGACCATCGAGCGCAAGCTGCACACGCTGCTCGACGTCGGCCTGAGCTACATCAAGCTCGGGCAGGCGGCGACCACGCTGTCGGGCGGCGAGACGCAGCGCGTGAAGCTTGCGCTCGAGCTCTCCAAGCGCGACACCGGCCGCACGCTGTACATCCTCGACGAGCCGACCACCGGGCTGCCTTCGCCGACATCGAGTTGCTGCTGAAGGTGCTGCACCAGCTGCGCGACGCGGGCAACACCATCGTCGTCATCGAGCACAACCTGGACGTCATCAAGACCGCCGACTGGCTGATCGACATGGGGCCGAGCGGCGCCGGCGCGCGGTGGTGGGCGTCCACGCCGGAGGACATCGGCGAACAGGCGGCCACCGGGCGCTATCTGAAGCGGCTGCTGTAGCTGCGTCGTTCTTGCGCCATGACCTGGGAGGTCATCGACGTCATCCATCCGCTCTGGGACATTGGATGGCATGAACTCACCCATCGACCTCCTCCCGCTCGCCGTCGCGCTCCTCATCGGCATCGCTGCCGTCGGTTCCTGCATCGGCATCGGCATCGTCGGCTCGAAGCTGCTCGAAGGCACGGCCCGGCAGCCGGAACTCAAGGACACGCTGCAGACGCAGTTCTTCCTGATCGCCGGCGTGACCGACGGCGCATTCATCATCGCCACCGGCATCGGCCTCTGGTTCGCGACGGCCAATCCGTTCGGGGGTTGATGCGGGCGAAAATGCCCGGCATGCAAGCTCTCACGCCGCGCCAATTCGCCCTGCTGATTCCGCTCACGCTGGTCTGGGGCCTCAACTGGCCGGTGATGAAGCTGGGTGTGGCGGACTTTCCGCCGCTCACCTTCCGCGCCATCTCGCTCGTGCTTGGCCTGCCGGTGCTCGGCATTGCGCTGGCCGCCATGAAGGTGCCGCTGCGGGTGCCGCGCAGCCACTGGCCCGAACTGCTGTGGCTGTCGGCGACGAACATGTTCGTCTGGCACGCCTGCATCATCCTGGCGGTGAAGGCGCTATCGAGCGGACGCGCGGCGATCCTCGGCTACACCATGCCGGTGTTCTCGGCCGTGATCGGCGCGATGCTGTTCTCGGCCGTGCTCACGCGGCGCGGCTGGCTGGGCATCAGCGCCTGCGCGTTGGGCGTGGCGCTGCTGTTGTGGCACGAATTCACCAACCTCGCCGGCCGGCCTGGGTACGTGGCGCTGGCGCTAGTCGCGGCCGCGACCTGGGCACTCGGCACGCAGCTGCTGCGGCACACGCGCATCGGCCTGCCGACGCTCACGCTGTCGTTCTGGATGACGGCGCTCACCGCCGCCGTGATGAGCGTGCTCGCGCTGCTGTTCGAAGGCTCGCAGTGGCGCATGCCTCCGGGCACGACCTGGGCCGCCGTTGCCTACAACGCCGTGCTGATCTTCGGCTTCGCGCATGCCGCGTGGTTCTATCTGGCGCGCGGGCTGCCGCCGGTGGCTTCCACGCTCAGCGTCATGTTCATCCCGGTGCTCGGCGTGTTCAGCGGCGCGTTGTGGCTGGGCGAGCAGGTGTATTGGCAGGACTGGACGGCGGTGGTGCTGATGATGGTGGCGATCGCCTCGGTGCTCTGGCCGGCGCGCCCCAACGCGCCAGGGCAGGCGTGACCGGCAAGGCGTTCAGCGGCGCACGCGCAGCATGCCTTCTTGCGCGGTCGAGGCCACCAGACGCCCGTCGCGGGCGAACAGGCTGCCGCGGCAGAGACCGCGTGCGCCGCTCGCGCTCGGCGAGTCGAGCGCGTAGAGCAGCCAGTCGTCCATGCGGAACTCGCGGTGAAACCACATCGCATGGTCGAGACTCGCCGGGCGCACCTGCCCGTCCATGAAACTCAGGCCGTGCGGCCGCATCGCGGCGCGCAGCAGGCCGTGGTCGGAGGCGTAGGCCAGCAGCGCCCGATGCACCACAGGATCGTCCGGCAACGGCGCGATGGCGCGCAGCCAGATCGCGCTTTCCGATGGCTGCGGCTGCGGCGCGAGCAGGTCGTCGGCCTCCACGCGGCGGTACTCGATGCCGTGCGGCGCCAGCCCCTTGACGCGCCAGCGTTCGGGCAGGCGGTCGCCGAGCGCGAGGCGCTGGTCGAGCTCGCTGGCAAGGCCTTCCGGTCCTGGCGCTGCCCGCATGGGCAGCTGGTGGTCAACGCCTTCGTCCACCGTCTGGAACGAGGCCGACATCTCGAAGATGACGCGCTCCTGCTGGCGCGCCACCACATGCCGGGTCGTGAAGCTGCGGCCGTCGCGCACACGGTCGACCGCGTACTCGATCGGCGCATGCTCGCCAGGCAGCAGGAAATAGGCGTGCATCGAATGCACCGGCCGATACGCATCGACCGTGCGGCTGGCCGCCATCAGCGCCTGGCCTAGCACCTGGCCGCCGAACACGGCCGGCGTTCCGATGTCTTCGCTCTGGCCGACGAAGCGGTCTTCGCCGGCAGGTTCCAGGCGCATCAGTTCGACGAGTTCGTGCACGAGGCGCGCGGCGGTGGCGGAGTCGGTCATCTGGGGCGCAAATCGCTGGCAAGAAAGATGCGGCAAAGATAACAAAGACAGGCCCGCGGCACTGTCCCGCGGGTGCCGCCCAGGCGCCTAATGGTCGAGATCGGCGCCGTCGGCAGCCAGCTTGCGCTGCAGCGCCGGCACATCCACTGCGGCGAAGCTGGCCGCGCCCAGCGCCGCCGCCGCCGTGCCTGCGGCCTGGCCCATCACGAAGCAGCCGCCGCTCGCGCGCGCGGCCGACTGGCCCTCGTGCGTCATCGAGGCGCAGCGGCCGGCCACCAGCAGGTTGTCGACGCCGTTGGGCACCAACATGCGCCACGGCAGCTGGTTGTAGCTGCGCGCTTCGTTGCGCGGAAACCGCCATTCGATCTTGCCGGCCGCGTGCATTTCCATCGGCCAGGCATTGATGCCGATGCTGTCGTCGAAGCGCGCCGACGACAGGATGTCCTCGCCGTTGAGCGCATACAGGCCCTCGATGCGGCGGGTTTCGCGGATGCCCACCTGCGGCGCGATCTCGACGATGGCCGACTGCTCGAAGCCGGGCACTTCGGCCTTCAGGAAGCGGAAGTACTCGCCGATCTGGCGCCGGCCCTCGACCTCGCCGGCGCTCAGTTGGCGCGCGTCGACGCCGTTCATCGCAGTGCCGTCGGCATTGCGGATCTGCGTGACGTTGGCGCGCCATTCGCGCGGATCGATCTGCGGGCGCAGGATCGCGCCTTCGCGCGGAAAGCGGTAGGCGCCGGGCTCGCGTTCGAGCGCCTTCGCCATCAGTTCGTTGATGGCCTTGAACTCGCCGACCGCCGCCAGCGCGCGCGGCGCATCGACCTGGCCGACGCGAAACATCGTGGTCGGGAAGAGCCCGCTGCCATGGCCGTCGCCCACCGCGAAGCGCACACCGGCAAAGGCGGCCACATCGGCATCGCCGCTGCCGTCGACGAAGGCATTGGCGCAAATTGCCTGGCGGCCCGACTTGGTCTCGACCACCAGCGCCGAAATGCGGCTGCCGTCCATCACCACGGCCGCAGCCCAGGCATGGAACAGCAGTTCGACGCCGGCATCGAGCAGCAAGCCGTCGGCCGCGCACTTGTAGACCGAGGTGTCGTAGGAGCGCACGCGAATTCGCCCCTGCATGCCGTCCTGCGGCTTGTTGAGCCCGCCCCGCGCATCGATGCGCGCAAGCAGGTCGTCGGCCATGCCATGCACCAGCTGCGTCATCTCGCCGTCGCGCTTGCCGTAGAGCCCGGCGAAGTTGGTCACGCCGCCGGCCGTGCCCATGCCGCCGAGAAAGCCGTAGCGCTCCACCAGCAGCGTGCGCGCCCCCCGGCGAGCCGCGCTCACGCTGGCCGCAATGCCGGCCGGTCCGCCGCCGACCACCACCACGTCGTACTCGCCGAACACCGGCAAGCTGCGCTGCGGCTCGATGACGCTGCCGGCGGTCACTGAATCTTGATGCCGTTCGTGGCGATGATCTTGCTCATGATCCCCGCCTCTTCCTTCACCCGCGTGCGCATGCCGTCGGGCGAGGTGCCGACGGCCTGCCAGCCTTGCTCGAAAAGCTTGCGCCGCACTTCGGGCGTCTTCATGACGACCGCGAGTTCAGTGGTGATGCGCTCCTGCGCGGCCTTCGAAAGATTGGCCGGGCCGAGCAGCGCGGTCCAGACTTCGAGGTTGAAGTCGCGCACGCCGGCTTCGGCCAGCGGCGTCAGTTCGGGCACCAGCGCGCTGCGGCCGCTGGTGAGGCCGATGGCCTTGACCTTGCCGGCCCTGATCTGCGGCATGGCCACGCCCGGCGGAATCAGCGCCATCTGGATCTGGTTGCCGATCAGGTCGGTCATGACCTGCGGATTGCCCTGGTAGGGCACATGCTCCGCCTTGAAGCCGGGCACGCGGCTCTTGAGCAGTTCCATGCCGAGGTGCCCGACCGAACCCACGCCCACCGAACCGTAGCTCCACTTGTTGCCGCTCGCGCGCGCCGCATCGATGAAGGCCGCGCCCGAAGGCAGCGCGTTCTGCGCCACCAGCACCAGCGGCGCGGTCGCGATCAGCGACAGGTAGGTGAAGTCCTTGGCCGGGTCATAGGGCAGCTTCGGGTACAGCATCTTCGAAGACGTCAGGTTGCCGTTGATGACCACGCCGATCGTGTGATCGTCGGTCGCCTTGGCCACCAGGTCGGCGGCGATGTTGCCCGACGCACCGGGCTTGTTGTCCACCACGATCGGCTGCCCGAGCGCACGCGCGAGCGGCTCGGCGATGGTGCGCGCGGCGATGTCGGGCGTGGAGCCGGCCGGGAAGCCGACCACGAGCCTGATCGGCTTGTTCGGCCAGGCGGCGGTTTGTGCGGCCGCGGCCAGCGGCAGAACGCAGGCGGCCATCAGAAGAGCGCGTTTGGAGATTTGCATGATGAGAAGTGATCGTGAGTGCATGGGACCGGGGAGCTATTCCAGAGTAATGTTGCCGCGGCGTACCAGGTCGCCGTAGACGCCGGATTTTGCCTTGGCGTTGCGCTCGATCTCTTCCGGCGACCAGGCCAGCGGCTCGAAAGCGAAGGTGTCGAAACGGGCGCGGATTTCAGGGTCGGCGATGACCTTCGCCACGTCGGCATTGATCTTCGCCTTGACGGCCGGCGGCACGCCCTTGGGTGTGAGCAGCGAGACGAACGAACTCACGTCGAGCGATGCCGGGCCACCCGCCTCCGCCATCGTCGGCACCTCGGGCATCTGCGGAATGCGCTTTGGCGCCGCGATGGCGATGTAGCGCAGCTTGCCGGCCTTGTACATGCCCTGGCTCGACGGAATGCTGGCAAAGCTCCACGCCACTTCGCCGGTACCCACGTTGGTGAACAGCTGCGACGTCTCGCGGTAGGGAATGTGCTGCATGCGCGCGCCAGTGAGCGCTTCGAGTTGCTGTGCGCCCAGATGGCCCGGGCTGCCGACGCCCCACGAACCGTAGTTGACCGGACCCGCCTTCGCAGCGGCGACCAGATCGCTCATGTTCTTCCACTTCGAATCGGCGGCCACGGCGACGAAGAAGGGCGTGCGAAAGAGCGAGGCCACCGGATCGAAATGATCGAGCGGCACGAAGTTTCGCGACTTGTACAGGTGCGGCAGCGCGGCGATATGTTCGCTGTCGAGCTGCAGCAGCGTGTAGCCGTCGGGCGCCGCACGGCGCGCCAGTTCGATGGCGATGAAGCCGCCGCCGCCGGGCTTGTTGTCGACCAGCACCCGCTGGTTCCACAGGCGGCCCAGCTTCTCGGACACCAGCCGCAGCACCGCGTCGGGGCCGCTGCCGGCCGCGAAGGGCGTGATCAGCGTGACCGGCTTGTCCGGAAAGTCGGCGGCCGGCTGCGCGAGCGCGGTTGTTGCAATCAGGCTCGCGGCCAAGGCAAGGATGGTTTTCATGATGTCGGCTTGTCTCCGGAGTTGGAAGGGTTCAACTAGTTTCTTCGATCGCATTCATGTCGGCTTGCGAAGCCAAGCCCGTTCGTGAAACACCGCGGAGCCGGCTTCGCCGGGCCGCTGGTGTTGCCCCCGGCGAGGGGGTGGGCGGCCACACGAAGTGGGCAAGCCTGGGGGTGGTTCATGACTTGAGGCACTGCGCGGGGTCCCATGCATAGAGCCACTCGACCGCATCGTAGAAGCGTTCAGGCGAGTGGCCGGTCCAGAGGCTGTTGCGCACCAGCCGCTCGACGCCTTTCGCATGGTAAAGGCGGCCCATCTCGCGCACCGAGAGCACCACGCGCGCGGTGCGCGCCACCCGTGCGGACGCATAGAGGCGAAACGCGGCCGGAAGGTCGAAATCGCAGGCCTCGACCGCCGCGCCGAGCGTCACCGCGTCTTCCAGCGCCATGCAGGCGCCCTGCGCGAGGTACTGCAACATCGGATGCGCGGCATCGCCGAGCAGCGTCGCCGGGCCGTCGCTCCAGTTCGCTACGGGGTCGCGGTCGGCGGTGCTCCAGCGGCGCCACGAGGTGGGCCGGTTGAGCAGCTGGCGCGGCCGCGCATGCACGCCCTCGAAGTAGGAAAGCACTTCGTCCTTGCTGCCATCGGTCACGCCCCACGTCTCCCGCTCGCGGCTGTGAAAGGTGACGACCAGGTTGTACTGCTCGCCGTGCCGCAGCGGGTAGTGCACCAGGTGGCAGTCGGGCCCGGCCCACACCACCGGCGCGTTCCAGCGCAGGTCATCCGGCATGTCGGCCGCCGGCACCACGGCGCGGTACACACATGGCCCGAGACGCGCGGCGCATCGACGCTGAGCCTTGCGCGCACCACCGACTTGACGCCGTCGCAGCCGACCACCGCATCCGCGCCGAAACGGCGTCCGTCGCGGGTGACGGCGACCACGCCGCGATCGCCGATGTCGAGCTGCTCGACCTGCGCGGAGGTGTGGAAGCGGATCAGCGGATGCTGCTTCACCGCTTCGTGGATCGCGCCGTGCAGATCCGCCCGGTGGCTGACCGCATACGGATTGCCGAAGCGCGCGCGGAAGGCCTCGCCCACCGGTATCGAGGCGACCTCGGCGCAGTCGACTGCATCCATCATCACCAGCCGCTCGGTGAACACCGACCCGCGGCGCACCGCTTCGCCCACGCCGAGC
>JBBJMS010000171.1:0-7272 GCA_037720315.1 Variovorax sp.
CTTCTGCAGCAGTTCGAGGCCGCTTGCGCCGTCGGCCGCCTGGCTGAAGCCGAAGCCCGATTGCGTCAGGTACTCGCCCACCATTTGCGCCAGGCGGACGTCGTCTTCGATCATCAGGAGTTGGGGAGTGCTCATGGCGACAAGCTTGTGCGTGGGGCGCCAAGCGGGCTTGAACGCGCCGTAAAGTTTGGGTAAACGCGGTCTGCGGCCGCCGTCAGGCAGCAGCGGAGAAAAGCATCGGCTGGCCGCTGGCTACCGGAGCCGCCACGGCCATTTTTTCTGCCAGGAGGGCGCGCAGCGGCTGCGTGTCGAGCCCTGGATGCTCGATCAGCGCCCGCTCGACGATCTCGCCGGCCAGCGTGCGCAGCTGTTCGACCGAGGCCCGCATGCGCGTCTTGAACGTCTCGTCGTCGACCCGATCGTTCAGGCTGCGGTTGAGCTCGGCGAACCACGGCAGCGCGGGCTGGTCGAGCATCACCGCCGGGTTTCGCTTCTTGCTCACGCTCGACCATGTGCGCAGGAAGTCCTGCACCGCCAGATTGAGCCGCTGGCAGTGCTGCAGCTCGTCGCGCAGGCTGCCGAGCAGCGCCAGGTCGGTCAGCCGCTGCTGGAAGAAGATCTGCGAGAGCACGCCCCAGTAGTAGGTGTAGTCCCAGATCACCTTGACCGGCAGCACCTCAGCGTCGCCGAAGAGCGGGTACTGGTCGGTGTAGAGCGCCAGCGTGCTTTCGTAGAACGAGTGGAAGATCTGGTCGTAGAGCTGCGCGCGCGCATCCACCGAGTGCCCATCGCGGTCATGCCCGATCAGGTCGGTGATGTAGGTGTTTCCCATCGCGATGAAGTCGCTGCCGGGCGAATAGAACGGATCGAGAAAAAGCCCAGCCTCGCCCGTCAGCGCCCAGCGCTGGCCCGAGAACACCTGCTTGCAGCCGTAGGAGAAATTGCGAAAGAACGCAAAGTCCTGCAGCAGGTGCCGCTTGCCGTCGAGTTCGTCGTACAGGCGCGGCTGCCAGGTGCGAAACCACTCCATGGCCTTTTCGAAGGTGTCGAAGTTCGACAGCGGATGCAGCCGCGGGTCGGCCACGATGCCGACCGAATGCGAGCCCGATGCCAACGGGATCAGCCATACCCAGTACCCGGCGCCGACCAGATGGTTGGTCGAGAGCCAGCGCGCCCGCGGCTCGCAGCGCGCGTGCCACGCTTCGTCGTCGCTCCAGTCGTCGATGTCGATGCGCTCGCCGATGCGAAACCACACGGCATTGCAGTCGTGCCGGTTCGGCTGCGCCAATCCGAGCTTGCGCTTGAGCAGGCCGGCGCGCCCGCAGGCGTCGACCAGCCAGCGCGCATGCACTTCGTGCGTCACGCCGTCCTGCGACCAGCTGAGTCGGTGCGGTGAGTGCGCGCCCGATGCCAGCTCGATCTTGCCGACCAGTGCGCTGTCGATGAAGCGCACGCCGTTGCGCGCCGCTTCCTCGGCCAGGTAGTTCTCGAAGATGCCGCGATCGATCTGGTAGCTGGGCACCGACATGTAGCGGCTGGCCCCGATCTCCGTCACCTGGTCGATGTCGCGCCGCCCTTCGCTGAAGAAGAAGCGAAAGCCGAACTTGCGCAGCTGGGCGCCATGCAGATGCGGCTTGAGCCCGAGCACGGTGTCGAAGTAGTGCGCGCCGATCTCGACCGACGACTCGCCCACCTTGTGCGTCGCATGCGGCACCGGATGCGCGCGGCGCTCCAGCACCACCACGTCGATGTCGGCAAAGCGCCGCCTGAGCTGGATCGCGAGCGTGAGCCCCGCGAGTCCGCCGCCCATGATGGCGACGTCGTGCCGGCGCAGGACGGTGTCCATGCTTTTCGTCAACTCTGCGCTTCGGGCCGCAACTGCAACTGCAGCGACAGCGTGGCCGACAGCGGCAGGCAGATGCTGGCGCTGTCGCCGCGCGCCAGGCTTTCAAACAGGGGCAAGGCGTCTGACATGGCGTTCGATCGGAGCGCGCGTGCGGCTGCAGAAGGCGCCGGCTGTGCGGCAAGAGCGCCGCTGGCAAGCGACCAGTCGAACGCGGCGATGGTGCGCTCGGTGCGCGCGGGTGCGATCACCATCGCCACCGCCAGCAGGTCGCGGCTGGTGGTGACCGAGGCGAGCGCGCCGACCGCCGGCACATCGAAACCGGCGAGGAGCACGGCTTCCTGGTCGGCAGCGCATTGGGCCGCGGCTTCGAGCAGGCCGGCCGCAAAGCTGGCTTCGTAGGCCGACAGCGAGTTGCTCGCCGCCATACAGCCGGTGCCGATGGTCCAGTAGCCCACTGCGGCGTTGTGCACCGAGTTGTGGAACTTGGTCGGCGACAACTGGGTCGGGCTCGCGGCGAGCGTGCTGCACATGTAGTCGTTGATGCCGAGGTCGCCGTGCGCCGAAGCGAACACGCAGGGCAGGTCGGCTGCCTGCCGGCCCGACGCAGCGATGGAAGCGGCCGCGACTTCGAGCGCCAGCGCGACAGTGTCCGGCGCGCGCCGCCGCTCGGCTGGCGCCAGCACCATCGGCGCCGGCCGCTTGGCGGGCGGATCGATCGGTGCGGCCTCGCCGCGAAACACCGCCCGCGCGTGGTCCCAGCCGGGCAGCGTCGGGGACCAGAATGCCGGGCTCGATGTAGAGCGTCGGCGTGCGGCCCGGCGCGCGTCATGCTGCCGCTCCCTGCCGAACACCAGCGAGCAGTTGTTGCGCCGAAGCGAATGAATTGCTGAGCGCGTAATTCACCTCGCCGTGCGCGGGCTCGAGCTTGATCTGGGGGCCGCAGTCGGCATCGAGTGCGCGTGTGTTGACGGTGCCGGGCTTCAGCCCGCGCTCGATCGCCAGCAGGCTGATCACCGCCTCGACGATGCCCGCCGCACCGAGCGTGTGGCCGGTGAAGCCCTTGGTCGAACTCGCGTGCGTGCTTTCGGGAAAGCGGCGCTTCACCAGCGCGCCTTCGACCTCGTCGTTCTTCATGCTGGCGGTGCCGTGCATGTTGATGTAGTCGATCGCGTCGGCGCTGACGCCGGCACGGGCCAGCGCATCGTCGAGCGCGCGTTCGGCGCCCAGGCCCTGCGGGTGCGGGGTGGACATGTGATGGGCGTCACTTGCCTCGCCGTAGCCGCGCAGTTCCAGCTTGCCGGCGCCGCGTTCGACCAGCGCGAAGCCGGCGGCCTCGCCCAGGCTGATGCCGTCGCGGGCGGCATCGAACGGCCGGCACGGGGCGGGCGACACCAGTTCGAGCGAGTTGAAGCCGAACAACACACTGCCGCACAGCGTGTCGACGCCTCCGACCACCGCCGCATCGACCAGGCCCAGCCGGATCAGCCGCTCCGCTGATGCGAACACCTTGGCGCTCGACGAGCAGGCGGTGGAGATGGTTTCAGACGGCCCTTCGAGCCCGAGCGCTTCCTGCACGAACATCGCGAGCGAATGCGGCGTGTGCACCTTGGGGCGGCGCTGGTCGGCCGGAAAGCCGCCTTCAGTGTCGAGTTGCGTGTAGGCCATTTCGGTCTCGCCGATGCTCGATGTAGAGGTGCCCAGCACCAAGGCGATGCGCGCCGGGCCGTAGCGCTCGCGCGCCGCCGCCACCGCCTCCATGAAGCCATCGGCCTGCAGGCCGAGCCAGGCGAGACGGTTGTTGCGGCAGTCCCATGCGGCCAGCCCATCGGGCAGGCGCATCTCTTCGAGGCCGTCGACGCGGCCGATCCAGGTCGTGAGCGGCGTCGGCCCGAAATCATTGGACCGGAGGCCGCTGCGCGATTGTTCGAGTGCGGCAACCAGTGATGCCTTGCCGACACCGACGGCCGTGGTCGCGGTGAAGGCGCTGATCTGGAGGGGAGGAATGCGAGAGGGTGGCACGGTGATGACTGGCTTTGACCGAAGATTGGAAGCAATTGTGAAAAACGTCACAGCCTACCAGTTGCCCTCAATCCTTCGCAGTTGCTGGACGTCCGGGGTGCGGCTCACGACAACGTGCGCAGATGGGTTTTGCGCGGCGGTCGCCAGTTTGCGGTCGAAGGTTCATTGCCCTTGGATTGATTTTTCGCTGGTGCGCGAAGCCACCGCCACCAGCAGGAGCACCGGCACGCCCAACGCAGCCGTGCCGATGAAGAAGTTGCTGTAGCCGTGCAGGTCGACAAAAACGCCCGAGTAGCCGGCAATGAACTTCGGCAGCAGCAGCATCAGGGAGCTGAACAGCGCGTACTGCGTGGCCGAGTAGCTGACGTTGGTCAGGCTCGACAGGTAGGCGATGAAGGCCGCCGAAGCGATGCCGCCGGCCAGGTTGTCGGCCGACACTACGAAGACCAGCCCGGTCAGGTCGTGCCCGCGCGTGGCCAGCCACGCAAACAGCAAATTGCTGGCGGCGCTCAGCACGGCGCCGAGCATCAGCACCCGCATCACGCCGAAGCGCATCGACAGCACGCCGCCGAGGAACGCGCCGGCCAGCGTCATCAGCACGCCGTAGACCTTGCTGACGGTCGCGACCTCGTCCTTGGTGAAGCCCATGTCGACGTAGAACGGATTGGCCATGATGCCCATCACCACGTCGCTGATGCGATAGACCGCGATCAACGCCAGGATCAGCGCTGCCTGCCGCCGGTAGCGGCGAATGAAATCGGCAAAAGGCTCGATCAGCACGCCCTGCAGCCACTCCGCCGCGTTGCGGGCCTTCGGCAGCGCCACGCGCACCGGCTCCGGCGACAGCAGCACCGTGACCACGCCCACCACCATCGATGCGGCCATTACCAGGTACGCCGTCTTCCAGGCGCTGTTCTGGTAGCCGGATGCGCCGGCGATCTCGGCCGAGGCGGCAATCCACAGCACGCCGGCGCCGGCCCAGATCATGGCCAGCCGATAGCCGGTCTGGTAGGCGGCGGCCAGCGCAGCCTGCTTGCGGGTGGCGGCGGACTCGATGCGGAAGGCATCGAGCGCGATGTCCTGCGTGGCCGAGCCGAAAGCCACCAGCAGTGCGCACCAGACCAGCGGCGCCAGCCCCGCGCTCGGATCGTTGAAGGCCATGCCGACGATGCCGGCAACCACGATCATCTGCGCCAGTAGCAGCCAGCCGCGGCGCCGTCCGAGCAGGGTGGTGAGCGGCGGCACCGGCAGCCGGTCCACCAGCGGCGCCCAGACCCACTTGAAGCCGTAGGCCAGCCCGACCCAACTCAGGTAGCCGATGGTCGTGCGGTCGATGCCGGCCTCGCGCAGCCGGAAGCTCAGCGTGCCAAGCACCAACAGCAGCGGCAGGCCGGCCGAGAAGCCCAGCGCGAGCATGCGCAGCGTCGCGGGTTCGAGGTAGACCTTCAGCGCATCGCGCCAGGGCAGGGCAGGGGTGGCTTCGGCAGCCGATGGTGCGGGCATGTACAGCGGTCTTTAAGGCGCTCGTATTATTCCCGCATGTGTTCGCTCTGCGATTTCGGCTCCTCACCATCCTCCCCATGGCAAGCCCGCCGTGCGTTCCTGCGCGCGGCCGGCGCTTTCGGCGCCGCTGCGGCAACGCCTGCGCTGGCCCAGGTCGACGTGGGCAAGTCGTCGGCGGCGCGCAACCTGATTCCGGCCGAGAACATCGAGCAGGCGGGCGTGCAGCAGTACTCCCAGTTGATGGCGCAAGCCCGGTCGAAGGGCGTGCTGGCGCCGGACGGGCATCCGCAACTGGAACGGCTGCGTGCGATGTCGGCCCGCATCATTGCGTTCGCGCCCAAGTGGAACGCCCGCGCCGCCGGCTGGAAGTGGGAGGTCAACCTGATCGGCAGCAAGCAGATCAACGCCTTCTGCATGCCGGGCGGCAAGATCGCCTTCTTCACCGGCATCCTCGACCAGCTCAAGCTCACCGACGACGAAGCTGCGATGGTCATGGGTCACGAGATGGCGCATGCGCTGCGCGAACATGCGCGCGCCCGCTTGGCAAAGAGCGCGGGCACGGGCGCGGCGCTGTCGATCACCGCGCAGCTGCTCGGCCTCGGCAACGTCGGCGACCCGCGGCGCGCGCCGGCACGCAGCTACTCACGCTCAGGTTCAGCCGCAGCGACGAGACCGATGCCGACCTGGTCGGGCTCGAACTCGCGGCACGCGCAGGCTACGACCCGAAGGCGTCTGTGTCGCTGTGGAAAAAGATGGCCCAGGCATCGAAGAACCAGGGCGGTCTGAGCTTTCTCTCGACCCATCCGAGCGGCAACGACCGCATCGCCAAGCTCGAGGCCAACGTGCCGAAAGTCGATGGGCTGTACCGCGCGGCGAAGCGGTCGTGAACCAATCTACGCGCTGACTTCGCGCCCGCTCACCAAGCAGCCGCGCATAGCCGCCACTTTCGACGAGCACGCCAAGATCCTGAAGGCGATCCGCGCCAACCGTGGCTCAACCGCTTGCGGCTGCTGTCAGAGCGTGAACTCGTAGTCCACCGTGATCGGAGCGTGGTCGCTGAACTTGACCGCCCTGTAGATCTGCTCGCTGCGAGCGAGTGCGGCGAGCGTCGGCGTCGCCAGGTGGTAGTCGAGCCGCCATCCGACGTTGTTCGCGTAAGCCTTGCCGCGGTTGCTCCACCAGGTGTAGGCCTCGCCGGTGGTGTCGGGCTTGAGCATGCGGTACACGTCGACAAGCCCCGCGCCTTGCGCGCCGGCATCGAGCAGGCGCGTCATCCAGGCGCGTTCCTCGGGCAGGAAGCCGCTGTTCTTCTGGTTGCCGCGCCAGTTCTTCAGGTCGATCTCCTGGTGCGCGATGTTGATGTCGCCGCACAGCACGAATTCGCGCTCGCGTTTCAGCGCGCACAGGTACGGAAAAAATCCCTTCAGAAATCGATACTTCGCCGCCTGCCGCTCCTCGCCCGACGAGCCGCTGGGAAAGTAGCAGCTGATCACCGACAGCTTGCGCGCCGGCGTGTCGAAGCGCAGTTCGAGATAGCGCCCTTCGGCATCGAACTCGCGGTCGCCCCAGCCCACGACCACCTCGTTCGGCGCGTGCCGGCTGTAGATGGCGGTGCCGGCGTAGCCTTTTTTCTCTGCGAAGTGGAAGTGGCCCTTGAGCCCTGCCATGGCTTCGAAGCGGCCTTCGACGTCGCTCGCCTGGACGCGGATCTCCTGCATGCAAATACAATCCGGCGCCAGTTCGGCAACCCAGTCGGCGACGCCTTTGGTCGCGGCCGAGCGCAGGCCATTGAGGTTGAGGCTGGTCAGTTTGAACACGAGGACGTTCCCGATGGCTGAAGAGGTGGAGAGGGTGCAGGCGGTTGCACGGAGCGGTGCGCTGGCCCAGCAGTTCGTGCAGTTCGC
>JBBJMS010000172.1:0-7252 GCA_037720315.1 Variovorax sp.
GGGCGACACGATCCGCGCCCGGCCGCGCACGACGTCGACGCCCAGCGCGGTGTAGCGCTCGACCGAATCGTGCGGCTCGATGGCGCGGATCACCCGCTGCACGCGCTCCATGACCTCGGCAAACTCGAAATCCGCAGTGGCCGAACGGATGCCGAACTCGCCCGAGCGCTTGACGTGCGACAAGAATCGTGCCGAACGGATCAGCGCCTTGGAAGGCACGCAGCCGGTATGCAGGCAGTCGCCACCCATCTGGTTCTTCTCGACCAGCGTGACCTTGGCCCGCACGGCGGCGGCGATGTAGGCCGTGACCAGCCCGGCGGAGCCGGCACCGATGACGACCAGGTTGCGATCGAACGTGCTGGGCCGTTGCCACTTCGCGTAGATCTTGCGTGCCCGCACCATGTCGACGATCTTGCGCGCGCCCAGCGGGAACAGGCCCAGCAGGACCAGCGAGCCCAGCAACCCCGGCGACACGATGCCCGAGAGCGAATCGATTTGTGCGAGCTGGGTGCCGGCATTCACGTACACGAGCGTTCCGGCCAGCATGCCGAGCTGGCTCACCCAGTAGAAGGTCAGCGGCCGGATGCGGGTCAGCCCCATGGCCAGGTTGATCACGAAGAACGGCACGACCGGCACCAGGCGCAGGGTGAACAGATAGAAGCCGCCGTCCTTCGCGATGCCGGCGTTGAGCGTGGCCAGCCGCTCGCCAAAGCGTGCCTGCACCCAGTCGCCGAGCAGCCAGCGCGAAGCCAGGAACGCGAGCGTGGCGCCGATGCTGGACGCGAACGAGATCAGCAAGGTGCCCCAGCCCAGGCCGAAGATGGCGCCTCCTGCCAGCGTCATCACCACCGCACCCGGCAGCGACAGGGCGGTCACCAGCACGTAGGCCGCAAAGAAGATCAGTGCGGCGCGCAGGGGCTGCGCCGCACGCCATGCCTCCAGCTGAGCCTGGCTGCTCTTGATCGTGGACAGCCGCAGATACTGCCCGAGGTCCAGCGCGAAGAACAAGACGACGGCGAAGGCGAGGGCGGCGACTGCCCACCATCGCTTGTCTATGCGCATGGGCGGCGCCCGGCAGGGTCGATGGCGCGTTGCGCCTCAGCCATCGAGACGCTCCAGCACCCGCTCGGCGAGCGCATCGAAACCGTCCTCGATGAAGTCGTATGCCATGTTCGGTTGCGGATCCGGCGGCCCTGCGGGGCCCCATTCGTCAGGACGGCGAACGAAGGCGGTGCGAAAACCTGCTGCGTGCGCCGCGTTGAGATCGAAGTTGTGGCAAGCCACCATCAGGATCTCAGCGGGCGGGACGTCGAGCCAGCGCGCCGCAGTGCGGTAGGCCTCCTCGTGCGGCTTGTAGACACCGATCATCTCGCACGACACGATCGCATCCCATGCCAGCGCATTCCTGCGCGAGACATCGATCACCAGCGCGGTCGGCAGCATGGTGAACGAAACCACGGGCAGCGACCGCCGCATCGCGGCGAGTGCCGCCGGAAAGTCCGGCCAGGCGTCCAGCGCGTGCCAGGCGCGCCAGAGCGCATGGCGCTGCGCCTCGCCGAGGGCGTCGAGCCCGAAGTGGCTCAGAGACTCCGCCAGCGTATTTCGATGAACGTCGTCCATGTTGAACGCAGGACGGTGTTGTCCGACGATGACAGCCATGGTGCGGCGGCGCCAGTCGTTGGCGAATGCGTGGCCTTCGATGGCCGCCGCTTGCGGCCCGGCGATCTCCTGCAGCGCGCGGACCACGCCGCTGTGCCAGTCGAGTACGGTGCCTCCGGTGTCGAAAGCGATGGCGCGGAGTTTCATGACGGGTGGGAATGGATGGCTTGCGCCGGTTGCAGGGGAACGGTTCGATCACCAGCTTAGACGGGAATTCAGCCGCTTTCTTACGCGAGCGTTCCTGTCTTGTAAGAATCGGGCGCTCGCGCCGTCCAACATCCAGTCTTCTCTTACTCTTCCTTCCACACATGTTCCAACGCCGCCAGTTCGCTTTCTTCGCAACCGCCCTGCTGACATCAACTTGGGCGAGGGCGCAAGCGCCCGGTGCCTGGGAGCCGGTCCTCGACAAGGCGCGCGGCCAGACGGTCTACTGGAACGCCTGGGCCGGCGACGAGAAAACCAACGCCTTCATCGCGTGGGTCGGCGAGCAGGTCAAGTCCCGCCATGGCGTGAGCGTCGTCCACACGCGCCTCAAGGACACCTCCGAGGCTGTGACGCGGGTGGTCGCGGAGAAATCCGCCGGCCGCAACGAAGGCGGCACGGTCGACCTGATCTGGATCAACGGGCCGAACTTCCTTGCCATGAAGCAGCAGGGGCTGCTGCACGGGCCAGTCACGCAGGCGTTGCCGAACTTCAAGTACGTGGACGTGACCCGCAAGCGCTCCAACCTGATCGACTTCACCACGCCCGTCGACGGGTTGGCCGTGCCATGGAGCCTCGCCCAGATCGTCTTCGTCTACGACTCGGCGCGCCTTCGCAAGCCGGATGAACTGCCGCGGTCGGCGCCGGCGATGCTGGACTGGGCACGCGCCCACCCCGGGCGGCTGACGCATCCGAAGGTCAGCAATTTCCTGGGCTCGACTTTCCTCAAGCAGGCCTTGGTCGACCTGCTCGCAGATCCGGCGGTGCTCCAGGCCCCAGCCACCGACGCGAACTTCGCGCAGGTCACCGCGCCCTTGTGGACTTGGTACGACCAGCTCAAGCCGACGCTCTGGCGCCAGGGCCGGCAGTTTCCGGACAACGGTTCTGCGCAGCGCCAGTTGCTCAACGACGGTGAGATCGACATCACGATCTCCTTCAAGCCAGCGGAGGCCGCGGCCTCGGTCGGCGCGGGCCTGCTGCCGGCCACGGTGCGTTCCTTCACTTTCAGCAAGGGAACCATCGGCAACACGAACTTCGTGGCGATTCCTTACAACGCTGCGCACAAGGAAGGCGCGCTGGTCGTCGCCAACTTCCTGATCGGCCCGGAGGCACAGGCGCGCGCGCAGGACATCCAGTACCTCGGCAACCTGAATGTGCTCGACCTCTCCAAGCTTCCAACCGCGGATCAAGCGCGCTTCGATCGTCTCACCCAAAGTGCCACGCTGCCGTCGGCCGCGGAGCTGGGCGCTCCCCTGCTGGAGCCGCACGCTTCATGGATGACGCGCATCGAGGCCGAATGGCAGAAGCGCTACACGCGTTGAAGGCAGCTGCCGGCACGGCAGCGCGCAGGCCGCGCCGGCCGTTGCGACTGGCGCCGGTGCTGACGGTCGCGGCCTTCGCCGCGCCCATCTCGTGCGGGCTCATCGGCACGCTGATGCCGGCGTTCGGCTACCTGCCCGCGATCGGCGGCGAGCGGTGGAGTCTGGACCCCTGGCGCGCGCTGCTCGACACGCCGGGTTTCGCGACCAGCCTGCAATCGACATTGATCGTCGGCTGGACCTCGACGTTGATCTCGGTGCTGTTGGCATTGGCCGTCGCAGGCTTCCTGCACCACCGCAGCGGCGCGAAGCCGCTTGGAACCTTCCTGGCGCCGCTGCTGGCGATGCCGCATTCCGCGCTCGCTATCGGCTTTGCCTTCCTGATCCTGCCTTCGGGCTGGATCGTCCGCTGGTTTTCGCCGGGCCTGACCGGATGGACGATTCCACCGGACGTCGGCACCGTGGGGCATGCCTCCGGCTGGCCCCTGATCGCGGCCCTGGTGATGAAGGAAGTGCCCTTTCTCGTGCTGATGATCCTGGGCGCGCTCAACCAGGTGCGCGCGCCGGCGCAAGTCGCTGCGGCGCGGGCGATGGGCTATGGGCCGGTGCCGGCCTGGTTCAAGGTCGTGCTGCCGCAGGTCTACCCGCAGATCCGCCTGCCGATCTATGCCGTGCTCGCGTTCTCGCTTTCGGTGGTGGACGTGGCCATCATCCTGGGGCCCGGCAACCCGCCGACGCTCGCGGTCCAGGCCGTGCGGTGGTTCGCCGACCCGGACACCGCCCGGTACTTCCCCGCGGCCGCCGCGGCGACGCTGCTGCTCGGCGTGGTGCTTGCGAGCATCGGCGCCTGGCATCTGGGCGAGCGGCTCGCGCTGCCGGTGTTCCGTCGCTGGGTCGAGCGCGGCGTGCGGGGCGGCGCTGCAGCGCCCGCCGCGGCCGTCGGCGCCGGGGCGGGTGCGGTGCTCGCAGTGCTGGCCGTCGTGTCCATGCTGGGCATGCTGCTGTGGTCGGTCGCCACGCCCTGGCGCTTTCCGGATGCGTTCCCGTCGGGGCTGACCCTCGACACCTGGGCGCGGCAGTCGGGCCAGCTGGCGGGCCCTGCCTGGACGACGCTCTGGGTCGGCGTGACGAGCACCGTCCTGGCGCTGGTGCTCACGCTGGCCTGCCTGGAGAACGAGTCGCGTACCTCCGGCCCGGCGGGCAGCGTCGCCCCGGCCGTGTCGGCCAGCGTCTGGCTGCTCTATGTGCCGTTGCTCGTGCCGCAAGTGGCATTCCTGTTCGGCCTGCAGGTGCTGTTGATCCGGCTGGGTTTCGATGCCAACGGTTTCGCCGTGGTCTGGGCGCACCTGGTGTTCGTGCTGCCGTACCTTTTCCTGGCGCTGGCCGATCCGTGGCGGGCATTCGACACGCGGTATGCACGGGCCGCGGCGAGCCTGGGCGCTTCGCCCTGGCGCGTCTTCTGGCGCATCAAGCTCCCCATCCTGCTCAAGCCCCTGCTGATCGCGAGCGCGGTCGCCTTCGCGGTGAGCGTGGGGCAGTACCTGCCGACGCTGTTCGCCGGCGCCGGACGCGTTGCCACCCTGACCACGGAGGCCGTGACCTTGTCTGCCGGCGCCGACCGCAGGGTCATCGGTGCCTGGGCCGCGCTGCAGGCCCTGTTCCCGCTGGCCGCCTACCTGCTCGCGACCCTGGTGCCGCGCCTGCTGCACGCCCATCGGAGAGGCCTTGCATGAATCCGACGCAGGTACTCCGTCTCGAAGCCGTGACGATCCGTCTCGGCGGTCGCACGCTGATTCCGCCGCTCGACGCGGTCATCGCGCCAGGTGAATGCCTGACGCTGATGGGCCCCAGCGGATGCGGCAAATCGACACTGCTGAACTACCTCGCGGGAACGTTGCCGACGGCCTTCGAGGCCAGCGGACAGGTTTGCGTGGGAGACGTGAACCTCATGCCCTTGCCCCCGAACGGCGCGGCGTGGGCATCCTGTTCCAGGACGATCTGCTCTTTCCCCATCTGTCGGTGGGCGGCAACCTGGCCTTCGCCCTGCCTGCTGAAGTGCGCGGGTCGAGCGCGCGGCGAGCCCGGATCGAAGCCGCGTTGACCGAGTGCGGGCTCGAAGGCCTGGCCGGTCGCGACCCGGCCACCTTGTCAGGCGGGCAGCGTGCGCGCGTGGCGCTCATGCGCGCACTGCTTGCGCAGCCACGGGTGTTGCTGCTCGACGAGCCCTTCAACAAGCTCGACACGCGTCTGCGCAGCGACTTCCGGGAGTTCGTCTTCGGTCATGCCCGCAGTCATGGCTTGCCGACCGTGCTCGTCACCCACGACGACGCCGACGCACAGGCTGCCGGCGGGCCGGTAATCACGCTGGGAGACGACGCATGAGCGCGCCGGAACAGCCCTTCGACGGCGCCGCACGGGCGCAGCAGGTTCGTGCCGCGCTGCAGGCCGATCATCCGGACCTCGGCGCATGCGCACCGGAGCCGATGCCCGACAAGGGACTGGCCCATTGGCACTTCCGCCTGCCGGGAACCGGATGGATCGCGCGCGTTCCCAAGCAGAGCCAGATGGACCTCCCGGCCGAGGCGAACCTCGCCTACCAATCGGCGTGCTTCACGCGCGCCGCGGAGAGTGGCCACACCCCGCAACTTCTGGGCGTGCTCGCACCTTCGGATCGGTTGCCGCGCGGCGCGCTGCTGGTCGAGGAGATCGTCGGCAGACCCGCGCGCCTGCCGGCCGATCTGAACGCCATCATGAATGCACTGGCTGCCATCCACGCACTGCCGCTGCCGCCGGCAGGTCTGCGGACGCCGCTGCTGGATCCTTCCGATCCGCTGGAGGCGCTGCTGGGCGAGATCGACCGGCAAGGCTTGCATCTGGATGGTGCCGGTCTGGCGCGCGCCAGCCGGGCAGGCATCGACGCGACGCGCGAACGCCTTGCCGTCGGGACGGCGCTGGCCGAGATCCGTCCGAAGCGACTCATCGCGTTCGATGCGCATCCGGGCAATTTCCTGGTTCGGGACGACGGCACGGCCGTGCTGGTAGACCTGGAGAAGGCCCGCTACGGGATGGCGCCGCTCGACGTCGCGCATGCCACGCTGGTGACATCCACCACCTGGGACATCGAGAGCAGCGCCGAATTGACCACTCGCGAAGTCATCGAGGCATACCGTCACTGGGAGCTGGCGCTCGGGTCCGAGGCCGCGGGTCATGCGCGCGACTGGGTTGTCGCTCGCGCGGCGATGTGGCTGTGGTCGGTGACCTGGTGTGCGAAGTGGCGCGCCCTTTCGAAGCGGCCACGACGGCACTCCGCCGATGGCGAAGACTGGTCGGGCACGATGAGCGAGCAGCAGCTCTCCAGCCATGTGCGCGGTCGAATCGACGACTACCTCTCGCCGCAGAGGGTGGCCTTCGTGATCGACGAACTGGATGCTCTCGCTCGCGCACTGCGGTGATATCGGGCGGTTGGCCGCAGCAAAATCCAACCGGCGGCCATGCCCTCAGCGGCAGGTTCGCCAGCCGCCGACTTCGAGGTGCAAGTGGTCGGCATGAACGGCGTTGTAGTCGGGGCCGAGTACGCCGTCGAAGAAGCGGCAGGCGCCTGCGTGGGCTTCGCGCAGGAACAGGGCTTCGGCGTCGGCCTCGTCGCCGGCATCCTTGCCGCGCCAGTCGCGCAGCACGTCGATGCGGCGTCGGTCGCTGCGCGTGAAGCCGGCCACGTCGAACGCGTCGGCCGTGGCGCGGCGGCTGCGGCGCCCGCCGGTGGCACCGCCTTCCCCCGTGTTCACGTTGCGGCAGGCATAGCTGCCCAGATGCTGCACCGACACCAGCGGCGCGCCGAGGTGCCGCACGGCCGCCGGCTGCAGCGCGTGCCGCTCCCACATGGCGAACGAGAGCGCGGCGCCGCAACTGAGCACCACCGGCGAAGCAAGCAAAAGCCCACTGCCGCGGCGTAGGCGCACCGCGTTATCGAATCCGCAACCTTCACCGGTGGTGCGGTCGGGTACCTGTTCGTAAGCGAGGCCGCCGAGCGCCAGGGCGGCAAGGCAGCGCTGCGGTTCGCTGCGGGCCTGCTG
>JBBJMS010000041.1:0-22019 GCA_037720315.1 Variovorax sp.
GCTCGAGCGCGAAAGCCTGGTGATCGATGGCGTTCGCTTCATCGGCACCACGCTATGGGCCGATTTCGACGCCCTGGTTTCACCCACCGAGGGCCTGGCCGAAGCGTTGAAGAAGCGCGGCAAGGCGATGCGCGCGGCCAACTTCTACCTGAAGAAAGCGGCCACGCAGCGCGCCGGCGAAACCTTTCTTGCCGCCCAGTTGAGGGAGCACTCACTGATCTGCCAGGCGTGGCTGCGCAACGCGCTTGCAGAACCTTTCGACGGCCCGACCGCGGTCGTGACCCACTTCGCGCCGACGCTTGCTAGCGCCGACCCGCGCTACGGCCTGATTCCGGGAACCGCCGGTTTCTGCAACGCGCTGGACGATCTGCTTTCACAGGCGGACCTTGGCTGCATGGTCACTTGCACTGCGAGTTCGACTACGTGAAGAACGGTTGCCGCGTGGTCGCCAACCCGCTGGGCTATCTCGGCAAGGGCGAGCAGGAAGCGTTCAAGCCCAACCTGCTGATAGAGGTGCCGCCCCGGCGCACGCGCACCTGAAACCCGGAATCAGCGCGCAGCCAGGCCGTCGAAGCAGGCCGCAAGCACCAGGTCGACGATCTGCTCGTCGCTGTATTGGCCGCCGGCCTTCAAAAATTCCAGCACCGGATCGCAGGCTCTTGCGAACAGCGTGTAGAGCACCGCAATGGCCGGCAGCTTGCTGCCGAGCGTGCCATCGGCCTGCGCCGCTTCGATCCAACCGCCGAGCGTGTCGCTGATGGCAACCAGCCGGTCGATGTACAGCCGGTTGTTCATCAGCGCGGCGCGCAGGGTCGAATTCTGGTGCGGCAGCGAAGGCATCTCGCCTGCGAGCTGCACCTGCATCGTCCAGCGCGCGACCTGGCGCAGCTTGTCGATCGGCGGCAGCGCGCCGGGAACCGAAGCCAGAAACTCCTGGGTGCGTTGCATGATCCGCACCATCGCTGCGGCGGCCAAGTCTTCCTTGCTGGGGAAATGCTTGTAGAGACTGGCCTTCGCGATGCCCACCGAAGCGGCGACCTCGTCCACGGTCATCGACTCAAATCCTTTTTCGGCCAGCAGCCGGTTCACCGTCGTCACGATGGCTTCTTCCCGTGCCTGGAGCATCTGTTCCTTAAAGGAGGGCTTGGTCGGCGCGGCGGTGTTCATCGGTCGATTCTATCCGCGTCCGTCGCAAAGTGGTCGCTCCGCCTGAAAAGCGACTTGCCGGTCACATTTGATCCGCTGCTGCGCCTATCATCGGCCGCAATCCCCTTTAGGACAAAGCGTGCTCAACGGCCTGTGGCTTGGTTTTTTTCTGGCGGCAGCGGCGGCGGCGCTCGGCCGATGGCTCATTGGCGGAGATGCGGCGGTGTTCGCGGCAATGGTCGAAAGCCTGTTTGCCATGGCGCGGCTCTCGGTCGAGGTGATGGTGCTGTTGTTCGGCACGTTGACGCTGTGGCTTGGCTTCCTGCGCATTGCAGAAGCCGCGGGACTCGTGGCCTGGCTCGCGCGGTTCCTCGGGCCGCTGTTTCGCCGGCTGATGCCCGAGGTGCCGGCCGGCCATCCGGCGCTCGGTCTCATCACCATGAACTTTGCCGCCAATGCGCTGGGCCTGGACAACGCGGCCACGCCGATCGGCCTGAAGGCGATGCGCGAACTGCAGACGCTCAACCCGAGTGCCACGGTGGCGAGCAACGCGCAGATCCTTTTCTTGGTGCTCAACGCCTCGTCGCTGACGCTGCTGCCCGTGACGATCTTCATGTACCGGGCGCAGCAGGGCGCGGCCGACCCGACGCTCGTTTTCCTGCCGATCCTGCTGGCGACCAGCGCGTCGACGCTGGCCGGCCTGCTGTCGGTGGCGTTCATGCAGCGATTGAAGTTGTGGGACCCGGTGGTGCTTGCGTACCTGCTTCCTGGCGCGCTGCTGCTCGGCGGTTTCATGGCGCTGCTCGCGACGCTGTCTGCCGCGGCGCTGGCGTCCCTGTCGTCGCTGCTCGGCAATCTGGTCCTGTTCGGATTGGTCGTCGGCTTTCTGCTCGCCGGCGCGCTGCGGCGGGTGAAGGTGTACGAGAGCTTCGTCGAAGGCGCGAAGGAGGGCTTCGACGTCGCGAAGAACCTGCTTCCCTACCTGGTGGCCATGCTCTGCGCGGTCGGCGTGCTGCGCGCGTCGGGTGCGCTCGACATGGTGCTGGGCGCCATCCGCTGGCTCGTGGGACTCGTCGGCATGGACGCGCGCTTCGTCGACGCGCTGCCCACCGCGCTGGTCAAGCCTTTCTCGGGCAGTGCGGCGCGTGCGATGCTGATCGAGACGATGCAGAGCCAGGGCGTCGACAGCTTCCCCGCGCTGATCGCGGCCACCATCCAGGGCAGCACCGAAACCACCTTCTATGTGTTGGCCGTGTACTTTGGGGCGGTGGGCATCCAGCGGGCTCGGCATGCAGTGGGTTGTGCGCTGCTGGCCGAACTGGCGGGCGTCGTGGCGGCCATCGGCGTCGGCTACTGGTTCTTCGGCTGACGCGGCGCAGCAAGGGATGCAGGCGCCGGTGCGATCGGCCAGAATGGGCCTTCACTTTCCCGCCTTCCGTGACAGTTCCAGCCCAGGCGCAATCGCCCACCTTCACGTCCGACGAATTCCGCGAAGCGCTCGGCATGTTCGCGACCGGCGTGACCATCGTCACGGCGCGCTCCGCCGACGGCACGCTGGTCGGGCTCACCGCAAGCTCCTTCAATTCCGTCTCGCTCGACCCGCCGCTGGTCTTGTGGAGCCTGGCACGCGGCGCTGCATCGATGGCCTCGCTCAGCACCGGCTCGCACTACGCCATCAACATCCTTGCAGCGAGCCAGAAAGGCCTGGCCGAGCGATTCGCGACGAAAGACGTCGACCGCTGGATCGACGTCGCGTTCACCGAAGGAATGGGCGGCGCACCGGTGCTGGTCGGCGCGGCCGCCAGCTTCGAGTGCTTCAACCGCAGCCGTTACGACGAAGGCGACCACGTGATCTTCGTCGGTGAAGTCGAGCGCTGCACGCACAGCGCCGGCGCCTCGCCGCTGCTGTTCCACGGCGGGCGCTTCTATACCGAGCATCCGCTGTAGGGGACCGCGTGGGCCGCCAAAGAATGATGGAACGCAAGAATCACCTCGACACCCGCGCCACCACCCTGCTGGTTGCCTGCTGCGCCTTTTGGGGACTGCAGCAGATCCTCATCAAGACCACCGTCGCCGAAGTGCCGCCGCTGTGGCAGGCCTCGATCCGCATGGCCGGCGCGGTCGCCCTGCTGTGGCTATGGTGCGCCTGGCGGCAGGTGCCGCTCTTCGAGCGCGATGGCACGCTGGGCGCAGGCATGCTCGCCGGGGTGCTGTTCGCCGGCGAGTTCACCTGCATCTACATCGGCCTGCAATACACCACCGCCTCGCGGCTCACCGTGTTCCTCTACACATCGCCTTTCGTGGTGGCGCTGCTGCTGCCCCGCTTCGTTCCGGCCGAGCGGCTGCACGGCGCGCAGTGGATCGGGCTTGCCATCGCCTTCATCGGCGTGGTGGTCGCGTTCAGCGAAAGCTTCGGCCACAGCACTTCGGGCCAGCTGCGCGGCGATGCGCTGGCGCTGGCGGCGGGGGTGCTGTGGGGGCTCACGACACTGACCATCCGCAGCACCCGGCTGGCAACGGCCAGCGCCGAGAAGACGCTTTTCTATCAAATCGCCGTCACGGCAGCGGTGTCGCCGCTGCTGTCGCTGATGCTCGGCGAGCGCTGGGCTCTGTCGTACTCCGGCTACGCCTGGTTCTCGATCGGGCTGCAGACCGTGATCGGCGCCTTCGCGAGCTACCTGGCGTGGATGTGGATGCTCAGGCACTACCCGGCCACGCGCATCTCGTCGTTCACCTTTCTCACGCCGCTGTTCGCGCTGGTGTTCGGCGTGGTGCTGCTTTCGGAGCCTCTTACGCTGCAGCTGGTTCTGGCGCTGGCGGGCGTGGCATTCGGCATCGTGCTGGTGAACCGGCGGGGAAGCATGAAGCGTGCTCTGCAAACGCGCTGATCTGCGCATGCAAGATCATTTCTTCAACTTGCACGGCGAGATTGCGATGCCTTCGTCCATGAAACTCCAATCCGTGCTCGACGAGATCAACGCCGAGATCCGGCCGCTCCTCGGCGCGGCCGGCACGGTGCCCAGCTACATCCCGGCGCTGGCGCGCGTGCCCGCAGCGCAGTTCGGCATTGCGCTGCGCACCTGCAAGGGCGAAGAGGCTTGCGCGGGCGATGCGGCCACGCCGTTTTCGGTGCAGAGCATTTCCAAGCTTTTCACGCTCACCCTCGCCATGCGGCGCATGGGCGACGCGCTGTGGGAGCGCATCGGCCGCGAGCCGTCGGGCAACCCCTTCAATTCGCTGGTGCAGCTGGAGCATGAGCAGGGCAAGCCGCGCAATCCGTTCATCAATGCCGGCGCCATTGCGGTGGCCGACCGGCTCGCGACCCATGGCAACGCAAAGGCCGACATCCTCGAACTGATGTCGAGCCTCTGCGGCGAGCCGATCGGCTTCGATGCCGAGGTCGCAGCCTCCGAAGCCGCAACCGGCTACCGCAACTACGCGCTCGGCAATTTCATGAAGAGCTTCGGCAAGCTCGACAACGACGTCGACGCCGTGCTGGACATCTACTTCCACCAGTGCGCGATCCGCATGAGCTGCGCGCAGCTCGCGCGCGCGGCCGGCTTCCTGTGCCGAGACGGCGCCCATCCGCACGACGGCCTGCCCGCAATCACCACCGAGCGCCAGGCGCGCCGCATCAACGCGCTGATGCTGACCTGCGGAACCTACGACGCGGCTGGCGACGTTGCGTTCTCGATCGGCCTGCCGTGCAAGAGCGGGGTGGGCGGCGGCATCGTCGCGGTCGTGCCCGACACGCTCACGCTGTGCGTCTGGTCGCCCGCGCTCGACGCCACCGGCAACTCGCTGCTGGGCATGAAGGCGCTCGAGTCGTTCGTGGCCCGCACCGGCCTTTCCATCTGACGCCAACACGAAACGCCATGACAGAACAGAACGATCTGCCGATCCAGCAGGCCACCCACTGGCAAGACGAGCGCTGGACAGCGCGCGTGATCAAGAACGAGGACGACGACGGCTGGGCCGTGTCGATGACGCGCCAGGGCGATGCCGAGCCGGCGCTGGTCGGGCCGTGGACCATGGGCCGCGACAAGAAGAACCCCAAGCCGCTCGATGCGCCGGCCTTTCACACGCTGGTCAAGACCGCAGCCGAAGTGCTGCGCCGCCACGAGCAGCAGCTGCATGCGCAGCTCAACAAGAGCGTCAGCGTGGGTGCGGGATCGGAGCGCGTTCGCGTGGCACTGCAAATCGTGCCGGACGAGGACAATCCGCATGCAGTGCTCACCGCGCGCGACGAGCTCGGCGTCCAGCTCGGCGAAGCGCGGGTGCCGCCGGGCTTCAAGCTCAACGCCGACAGCGCGTCGGCATGGATCGAGGGCGGCTTCCAGAAACCGCGCTGAAGAACGCGTAACCTCGGGCCATGTCTCTTCTACCCGCAGTCCTCCTGTTCCTTCACCTGCTCGCTGCCGCTTTCTGGGTCGGCGGCATGGCCGTCATGCATTTCGCGGTACGTCCGGCAGCCGTTGCCACGCTCGAACCGCCACAGCGCCTGCCGTTCATGGCGCAGACGCTGGCGCGTTTTTTAGTCGGCGTGTCGATCGCCGTCGGCGTTTCGCTGGCCAGCGGACTCTGGATGGTGATGCTGGCCGGCGGCTTCGCCCGCGTTCACTGGAGCGTGCACGGCATGTTCACCGGCGCACTCGTGATGACGGCCCTCTTCCTGCATGTGCGCTTTGCGCCCTATCCGCGGCTGAAGCGCGCCGCCGCGGCCGGCGAGTGGCCGGCGGCAGCGGCCAACCTCGGCACCATTCGCAAGCTGGTGGCGGTGAACTTGGCGCTCGGGGTCGTGGTGTTCGCGCTGGCGATCGTTGGCGGTGCGCTATGAGGATTCGGCCAGCTCGTAGCTGGTGCTTCGCCCACCCGATTCGGATTTCTTCAGCAGCCCAAGCGCCATCAGTTCGTTGATGTCGCGCAGTGCGGTGTCGGGCGAGCACTTGGCTATCGCGGCCCATTTGCTGCTCGTCAACTTGCCGTCGAAGCCGTCGAGCAGGCGATTGACCAGCTTGATCTGCCGCTCGTTCAGGGGCGTCTGCGCCCAACGCTGCCAGTAGCGCGACTTGGCCAGCACCGCGGAAAGCGCAGCGTCCGCACCTTCGATCGCGCGCAGCAGGCAGCCGAGAAACCACGCCAGCCACGGCGTGACGTCCATCCTGCCTTTCTGCGTCTGCTCCAGCAGTTCGTAGTACGCGTTGCGCTCGCGCTGGATCTGACCCGAGAGACTGTAGAAGCGCTGCTCAGATGCTTCCGCGCGGGCCAATGCCATGTCGCCGACCGCACGCGCGATGCGTCCGTTGCCGTCGTCGAAGGGATGGAGCGTCACGAACCACAGGTGCGCGAGGCCGGCATGGACCAGCGGATCGCCACCGCGCGACAGCTCGAACCATTCGAGAAAGTTGGCCATCTCCGCTTCGAGCCGTTCGGCCGGCGGCGCCTCGAAATGCACCTTGCGCCGCCCGATCGGGCCCGACACCACCTGCATCGGCCCGCTCGCATCGTCGCGCCATCGGCCGGTGCGGATCGGCGAGAGGCCGCTGTAGCCGGCGGGGAACAGCGCGGCATGCCAGCCGAACAGGCGTTTGCGCGTGAGCGGCTGCGCATGCGCACCAGTGGCGTCGAGCACCATCTCGACCACGCCATCCACGTGCCGGTCGGCCGGCGCCAGGGCACCGATGTCCAGGCCCAGTCGGCGCGCGACGGATGAGCGCACGGCATCGGGGTTGAGCTGCTCGCCTTCGATCTCGCTGGTCTTGATGACGTCTTCCGTCAGCACGCGCAGCGTCGTGGCGTCGCGCTGCGACATGCCCATGTCGGTCATGCGGCCCAGGAGGCGGCCCTGTGCGCCGTGAACGGCGGCCAGCGGCGCAGCCAGGCGAGACAGGTCGTAGTGCAGGCGCGGCCATTCGGCGTGCTGCCAGATGTAGACGCCTTCTTCGACCTCGTTTTCTCCGCTGTTCATGCGGAGATTGTGCGTCTTATTCTCCGCAGGCGCCAGAACAAGGTCCGCACTTCATGCGGAGATTAATCGGTTCAATCTCCGCGACCTGCTACAGCACACCCGCATCGCGAAGCGCGGCACGATGCGCTCCGTCTATGCCCAGCTCGGCCAGGACCTCGTCGGTGTGCTGGCCGAGCGCCGGCGGCGCACGGCGCAGCACGGGCGGCGTGTCCTTGAGCCGCAGCGGGCTGGCGACGCCTGCGATGTTCTCGATGCCATCGCCGGCACTGCGCGGCATCGACACCGCGAGCCCGCGCGCCTTGACCTGCTCATCGTCGAACGCCTGCGCGATGTCGTTGATCGGGCCGCAGGGCACGGCCTTGTCCTCCAGCAGCGCGATCCACTCCGCCGTGCTGCGGGTGCGGGTGACGGCCTCCATCTGCGGGATCAGCACCTCGCGATGCCGCACCCGCAGGCTGTTGGTCGTAAAGCGCGCGTCGCTCGCCCAGTCGGCCTGGCCCGCGGCCTCGCAAAAGCGGGCGAACTGGCCGTTGTTGCCGATGGCAAGCAGCATCGCGCCGTCCTTGGTGTGGAAGTCCTGGTAGGGCGCCAGGCTCGGATGGCTGTTGCCCTGGCGCTGCGGCGCGATGCCGGTGTTGAGAAAAGCGCTGGCCTGGTTGGCGAGGATGGCCATGCCCACGTCGAGCAGTGCCATGTCGATGTGCTGGCCGCAGCCGGTGCGGTGCCGCACCTCGAGGGCAGCCAGGATGGCGGTGCTGGCGTAGACGCCCGTGAACAGGTCGGTCAACGCCACGCCGACCCGCAACGGACCACCGCCCGGCACGTCGTCGGGGCGCCCGGTGATGCTCATCATGCCGCTGGTGGCCTGGATCATCAGGTCGTAGCCGGCGCGAGAGGCGTGCGGGCCATCGTGGCCGAAGCCGGTCACGCTGCAGTAGATGAGGCGCGGATTGGCAGCGCGCAAGCTCTCGTGGTCGAGGCCGTATTGCCTGAGTCCGCCGGTCTTGAAGTTTTCCACCACGATGTCGCTCTGCGCGGCCATGCGTCGAAGCAGGGCCTGGCCTTCGGGCGTGGCCATGTCGATGGTGACGGAGCGCTTGTTGCGATTGCAGGCGGTGAAGTAGGTCGCCTGGTCGGTGTCGCGGCCGTGCGCGTCCTTCAGGAAAGGCGGGCCCCAGCTGCGGGTGTCGTCGCCCACACCCGGGCGCTCGATCTTGACGACGTCGGCGCCCAGGTCGGCCAGGATCTGCGTGCACCACGGCCCCGCGAGCACGCGGGACAGGTCGAGGACCTTGATGCCGTCGAGCGCTGCGGGCTGCATGTTCAATTCGAAAAAGCCGAGATTCCCGTCTGCGCCCTGCCCAGGATCAGCGCGTGGATGTCGTGCGTGCCTTCGTAGGTGTTGACGACCTCCAGGTTGACCAGGTGCCGCGCCACGCCGAACTCGTCGCTGATGCCGTTGCCGCCCATCATGTCGCGCGCAAGCCGTGCGATGTCGAGCGCCTTGCCGCACGAGTTGCGCTTGAGCAGCGAGGTGACTTCGACCGACGCCGTGCCTTCGTCCTTCATGCGGCCCAAACGCAGGCAGCCTTGCAGGCCAAGCGTGATCTCGGTCTGCATGTCCGCCAGCTTCTTCTGGATCAGCTGGTTGGCGGCGAGCGGCCGGCCGAACTGCTTGCGGTCGAGCGTGTACTTGCGCGCGCGATGCCAGCAGTCTTCGGCAGCGCCGAGCGCGCCCCACGAGATGCCGTAGCGCGCGCTGTTGAGGCAGGTGAACGGACCCTTCAGGCCCTGCACTTCGGGGAATGCGTTTTCCTCGGGGCAGAACACGTTGTCCATCACGATCTCGCCGGTGATGCTGGCGCGCAGGCCGACCTTGCCGTGGATGGCCGGTGCGCTCAGGCCCTTGGCGCCCTTCTCGAGCACGAAGCCGCGGATCGGGCCGACGGCGCCGCTCTCGCTCACTTCCTTGGCCCACACCACGAACACGTCGGCGATCGGGCTGTTGCTGATCCACATCTTGGCGCCGCTCAGCGCATAGCCGCCCGGCACCTTCTTGGCGCGGGTGACCATGCTGCCAGGGTCTGAGCCGTGGTCGGGCTCGGTCAGGCCAAAGCAGCCGATCCATTCGCCGGTGGCCAGCTTGGGCAGGAACTTCTGCTTCTGCGCCTCGGTGCCGAAATCGTTGATCGGCACCATGACCAGCGAGCTCTGCACGCTGGCCATCGAGCGGTAGCCCGAATCGACGCGCTCCACCTCGCGTGCGATCAAGCCGTAGCAGACGTAGTTGAGGCCGGGGCCGCCGTACTGCTCGGGAATGGTCGGCCCGAGCAGGCCGAGAGCGCCCATTTCGCGAAAGATCGCCGGATCGGTCTCGCCGGAGCGGAAGGCCTCGATCACGCGCGGGAGCAAGCGCTCCTGGCAATAGGCATTGGCCGCGTCGCGCACCATGCGTTCGTCTTCGGTGAGTTGCTGGTCGAGCAACAGCGGGTCTTCCCAATGAAATGCGGCGTGGGCCATAGATGTCTCCGGTATAGGGGCTGAGGTTGAATGCAATCCTAAGCGCGCCGCATGCCGAGCGCAAACGACGTTTCCACACCCAGTTATGCGTTTTGCTCACTTCAAAGCACAATCCGGATTGGCCTTTTCACTGGCCGATTCGACCAACAACTCATGTAGCAGCCGCATACCATGCGACGAAAAATCCCTTCGACCCAGTCATTGATCTGCTTCGAGGCGGCCGCCCGCCACGAGAGCTACACCCGCGCCGCGCAGGAACTCGCGCTGACGCAGAGCGCGGTGTCGCGCCAGATCACCGCGCTGGAAGACTTTCTCGGGCTGGCGCTGTTCCGCCGCACCCGCCACGGCGTGGCGCTGACGGCTGCCGGCGCCGACTACGCGAGGCAGATCGCCCGCCAGCTCGACACCATGGAGCGCGACACGCTCGACGCGATGGCGCGCCAGGGCCTGGGCGGCTCCCTTCAGCTCGCGGCGGTGCCGACCTTCGCGACGCGCTGGCTGATTCCTCGGCTGCCCGACTTTGCCGCAAAGCATCCCGGCATCACGGTGCACATCGAGACGCGCACCCGCCCCTTTCTTTTCAACGACACCGCCTTCGATGCCGCGCTCTACGCCGGCACGCCGTCGCAGGCCGCCAACTGGGCCGGCACCCAGTCGACGGCGCTGCTCAATGAAGACGTGGTGCCGGTGTGCAGCCCCGCGCTGATCGCGCCGCGCCGGCAGCTGTCGCCGGCCGCGGTGGCCAAGCTGCCGCTGCTGCAGCAGAGCACCCGACCCGACGGCTGGGGGCAGTGGTTCGAAGCGCAGCGGGTGGATGCGCCGCGCTCGCACACCGGGCCGCGCTACGAGCTGTTCTCGATGCTGGCCATCGCAGCGGCGCACGGCCTCGGCGTCGCGCTGATGCCGCGCATGCTGATCGAAGCCGAGCTTGCGCGCGGCGAACTCGTGGTCGCCTGCGACAAGCCCCTGCGCGGCGAGCGCAGCTACTTTCTGGTGGCGCCCGCAACGCAGGACGAGCGGGCCGCGCTGGTCTACTTCCGGCAGTGGCTCGCCGCCCAATGCAGACTGCCGCCATGACCCTGAACTACCTCGACTTCGACTACAGCGAAGACACCGAAGGCATCGGCGTGTTCGATGCCATGGCCTCCACCGGACCGCTGCAGGTGCCCGCCGTGCATGCCGAGATCGTCGCGGTGCTCGATTGGGCGCATGCGACCTTTTCCGAACGCAGGGGTCCGGTCGGCGATGGCGGCGAGTGGGACTACGACCTGCATGGCATGCGGGAAACCAGCGCGCCCGAAACGATCGACTACGACCCCGCCACGCGCAGCTTGCGGGTGCAGGCCGGTCCGGCCGCCGCCCCGCGCCACACGGTCAGCCTGTCGATCGGCGGCACGGCGGCGTTCTGCGCAGCGTTCAGATCGCGGTTCGAACCGGACCCCCAATGATCGTTTGCGCCCTCTTGCGATGAACGCAACAACCAACCACGAGACCCCGAGATGCTGAACAGCCTGGTCCCTTTCCTCCTGCACTGGGCCATCACCGCCTTCTCGCTCTGGGTTGCGAGCCATATCTTCCGCGGCCTCCGATTCGACAGCACCTCGGCGTTGATCGTGGCTGCGCTGCTGCTCGGCTTTGCCAACGCCATCGTGAAGCCGCTGCTCATCGTGCTCACGCTGCCGCTGACGCTGCTCACCTTCGGCCTCTTCCTGCTGGTGATCAACGCGTTGATGATTCTTCTGGTGGCGGCGCTGGTGAAGGGCTTCAAGGTGTCGGGCTTCTGGACCGCGCTGTTCGCCAGCATCTTCGTCTCGCTCCTGAGCATTGCCTTCGGCGCTCTCATCGGCGGCAGCGATCCGGCGACGACGATCCAGATGCCCGAGAGGGGGAACTGGTTGTAGCTAGCCCGCTTCGGCGACCGGCGCCAGCATGGTGCCGCGGCAGTTCGGCGAGCCGCACCGGCATGGATAGTCGGAAGCCGGCGAGCCGTCGTCCGCCGTCAGGCAGTAGTCGATGAACAGCTCGTCGCCCGCGTCGACGGCCACCAGGGTCTGGAACTTCAATTCCAGGCGGCCGGCGTCGTCGTACTCCTCCACCGCCTCGCAGTTCGGCTCGCAGGCGTGGTTCAGGTGACGGGTGCCGTTGCCGCCCTTCGCGCCGTCGATCGTCTCGTCGTTGGACAAAGTGAAAAGATAGGTGAGCTGGTCGTTCCAGTCCCGCGCGGCGATCTCGTGCCGTGAATAGCGCCGGCCTTCGTACAGCCCGAGAAAGGTGAACGCCGGCATCGGGCGCGTCGCGAAGGCGCCGAGGCCGTGAACCCCGCTCGGGCCGACCCGGACGCTGGGTGTGGAGGAAGAACCGGAGCTGAGTCGTTTTGCCCTTTGCGGACGGGTATTTTCAGTGGGGGGAACGTTGATTTGGGAGTGTGCGGTTTTGCCCACCGCGTTCCGCAAGGCGGTGGCAACATCGAAAGGCTCATCGACAACATCCAACGCGACGCAACGCCATGTCCCCCAAAGCCGCCACCTTGCAGCGCATCGAGCGCGCGCTCGCCGAGATCGATATGGTTCTCGGAACGGTCAAGCGCGACCGGTCCGAAGTCCCGTTCTACGGACCGACGATGCTCGCCAGCATGACGAACAAGGACCAGGAGATGGCATTGTCGGCCGAGCAGGCACGCTATACCGAGAACCCTGAAGAATCGGCGGTGCACTTCTGCCTGACTTCGGCGATCGCGCTGCTCGAGGTCAGCCAGGTGCTGCTGAATCAGTCCGCCGAACCGTCGCCGCAGGACCGCGAGCGCCAGTGGAAGACACTGGTCGCCTATACCAAGACGGCGGGCCGCTCGGCCTACCGGGCTGCGTCCATCCTGACCGACCAGAAAACTTACTGACGCACCCGCCGGCTGTCGGACGCCGGCCGCGCGCACTCAGGCTTCTCTCCGACCTCGCACCTTGATCGTCCCGCACAGGCTGGACTTTTGGTCGCCTGAAGGAGTTCAGCCATGACAGATTCCAAGTCCGTACCACCGGGCGAGCCCGCCCACGATCCGCTCGAGGAGGCGAAGAAGTCGCCCGAGTTCAGGGAGGCGCTGAAGAAGGACGACGAGCGCGAGGCCCGCGCCGACTTCAACCCCGACCGCGATGTCTGGAAGCGCACCGGCGCAGGGCCCGACGTGCCGAAGACGGATCCGCAGGAGTCGCAGAAGCGCGAGGAGAAGCGCGCGCGGCGCGAGGTCGGCTACTGACCCGCGCGCCATGTCTTCGTCCCTCCCCTCATCCTCTGTCTTGTCCGAGCTCGCTCAGGTCGTCGTGCTGACCGGCGCGTCCAGCGGCATCGGCCGCGCCACCGCGCTGGCCTTTGCACACGCCGGCGCCGCGCTGGTGCTGGCGGCGCGCAATCGCGAGGCATTGGAAGCCGTCGCGGCCGAATGCATCGAAGCCGGTGCCGATGCGCTGGTGGTGCCCACCGACGTGACCGACTCCGACGCAATGCAGGCGCTCGCCGATGCTGCGATCGAGCGCTTCGGCGCGATCGACGTCTGGATCAACAACGTGGGCATCGGCGCAGTGGGCCTGTTCGATGCCACGCCGATGGCGTCGCACCGGCGCGTGGTCGAGTCGAACCTCATCGGCCACATGAACGGCGCCCATGCCGTCGTGCCGCACTTCCGCCAGCGCGGCCGCGGCATCCTGATCAACATGATTTCGCTGGGCGGTTGGGTTTCGGCGCCTTATGCGGCCGCCTACACGGCCAGCAAGTTCGGCATTCGCGGCTTTTCCGAATCTTTGCGGGCCGAGCTTTCGACGCTGCCCGGCGTGCACGTGTGCGAGGTCTACCCGACTTTCGTCGACACGCCCGGCATCTCGCACGGCGCCAATTACACCGGGCGCACCATCAAGCCGCCGCCGCCACTGGTCGACCCGCGCAGGGTGGCTGCGGCACTGGTGTCGCTCAGCCGGAGACCGAGGGCGTCGGTCTATATCGGCAGCCCGGCGCTGCCCGGCATCCTGGCGCATGCGGTGGCGCCGAACCTGGTTGCACGCACGATGATGTGGCTGACCGAGCGTGCGCTCGAACGGTCAGACCCCGCCGCGCAGACCGACGGCAACCTGTTCGGAGCCTCGCGCGGGAATGCGGTCGACGGTGGCTTCCGCGCACCTTCAGGCGCGCATGCCGCAGCGACCGCCGCGGCGGGGGCGGCGGCGGTCGTGCTGGGCACGGTGGCATTCGCGGCCTGGTGGATGGCACGCGGGCGGCGGCGATACTGAATCGCACGGAGGCGAAGGCGCTGCAGTTGCTGGAAAGGCGGCGATCGGAAAGCTCTAGGTGCGCCGTGCCGCGGCGAAGTCCACATACCAGTCGAGGCTGGCCGGATTCACCATCGCCTCGCGGTTGACCACCTTGTCGATCGGTTGGCCGAGCAGCAGTTTCTTGATCGGCAGCTCCTGCTTCTTGCCCGAGAGCGTGCGCGGTACTTCAGGCACCAGGAAGATGTCGTTGGGCACGAAGCGCGGCGACAGTTGCGTCTTGATGGCGTTGTCGATCTTCTTGCGCATCGCATGGTCGAGCGCCAGGCCGGGGCGCAGCACGACGAAGAGCGGCATGTAGCTTTCGCGGCCGAGGTATTCGAGATCGACCACCATCGAGTCAAGCACTTCGTCCAGCCCTTCGACCGCGCTGTAGATCTCGCTGGTGCCCATGCGCAGGCCCTGTCGGTTGATGGTGGCGTCGCTGCGGCCGTAGATGATGCAGCCACCGTCTTCGCCGATCCTGATCCAGTCACCGTGGCGCCAGATGCCGGGGTAGGTGTCGAAGTAGCTGGAGAGATAGCGGGCATTGCCCTCGTCGCCCCAGAAATACAGCGGCATCGACGGTATCGGCTGCGTGCAGACCAGCTCGCCGACCTCGCCGATCACCGGGCGGCCGTCCTCGCTCCAGGCTTCGACCGCGGCCCCGAGAAAGCGGCACTGCATCTGGCCCGGCACCTCGGGCAGTTCGCGGTGGCCGCCGACGAAGCCGCCGCAGAAGTCGGTGCCGCCCGAAATGTTGTACCACCACACGCCGGGGGCGCCGGCCGCGAGCAACTGCGCGGTGCCCCAGCGCTGCACGTCTTCGGGCAAGGGCGAGCCGGTGCTGCCGAGCGCGCGCACGCGGGAAAGGTCGCCGCAGGTCCCGGCGTCGAGGCCGGCCTTCATGCAGCTGGTGAAGTACGCCGCGCCGGCACCAAAGAAGGTGACCCGGTGCCTCGCGACGAAGCGCCACAGCACGCCCCAGTCCGGCCGCTCCTTGCTGGCGGCCGGATTGCCGTCGTAGATGCAGATGGTGGCGCCGAAGACCAGCCCCGACATCTGCGAGTTCCACATCACCCAGCCGGTGGAGCTGTACCAGTGGTAGCGCTCGCCGAAGTTGTTGGCGCCGTAGCTCGGGCCCAGGTCGTGGTGGAGCCCGCAGGCATACAGGTTGAGAACGATGCCGCCCTGGCCGTGCACGATCGGCTTGGGCAGCCCAGTGGTGCCGCTCGAATAGACGATCCAGATCGGATGGTCGAAGGGCAGCCACTCGGGTTCGAACGCGGCCGTCTGCGCATCGTCGCGCGCGACGGCGGCGCGCCAGTCGATTTCCGCGGCAACGGCGCTGGCAGCGAACGGCGTCTTCAGCAGCACCAGCTTTTGTACCGACGGCAGCGCGGCGCGCAGTTCTGTCACCACCGCGCTGCGGTCGAGCGGCTTGCCGCCGTAGTGCACGCCGTCGACGGCGATCAGCACCTTGGGCTCGATCTGGCGAAAGCGGTCGACCACGGCAGCGGTGCCCATGTCGGGCGCGCACACGCTCCACACCGCGCCGATGCTGGAGCAGCCGAGAAAAGCGACCATCGTCTCGGGCACGTTCGGCAGGTAGGCTGCGACGCGGTCACCGCGCACGACGCCCGACTCACGCAGCGCGAGCGCGAAAGCGGCGATCTGGCGGCGCAGTTCGGGCCACGACATCTCGCGAACCTCGCCCAGCTCGTTCTCGCTCACGATCGCCGTCATGCCCGCGGCGTGGGCTGCTTCAGCGTGCCGCAGCACCTCGCGCACGTAGTTGACCTGCGCGCCCGGAAACCAGCGTGTTCCGGGCATGCGCGCATCCGTCAGCACGGCGCTGGCGGGCGTGGGCGACTGCATCTCGCAGTAATCCCAGATGCTCTGCCAGAACGCGTCGAGATCGGTAACCGACCAGCGCCACAGCGCGTCGTACGAATCGAAGACGATGCCGCGGTGGTCGCGCAGCCAATCCTGATAGAGGCGGATACGGGGAACGAAGGGAACAGAGCTTGGGTTCACTCGCAGGAGCCTAACGCGCCGGTGCCCACCTGTTCAATGCGGGAAAGCGCATGGCCCTCGTGTTGTAGCCGCCCGCCGACAGCCCCAGCCGAATTGCAGCCGCAAAATCGTGCAGCAATCCAAGAAGGAGACCCCATGACTTACCGAAGCTATGTGCTGGCGCTTGTCTGCATCGCGGTGGCGGCGCTCGCCGGCTGCGAGCCCACGCCCAAGCCACCCAAGGCCACCGCCATTTCGTTACCGGCGGGCTAGCCGCCGGCCTAGCCGCCGGCCACGTCCGTCACGATGGCCCCCTGCTGGACGAAACGGTCGTAGTCCATGCGCGGGATCGCGGTGGTTGCAGACTCGCCTTCCTCCTGCCAGGTCAGAACTGCGCTGTCGGCGGCCAGTTCGATATGGCATGGCCCCTCCGGCACGACGAGGAGCGGGCCATCGCCCGCTCGGTACTCGACCACGCCGCGGATCTGCGCGTTGGGATCGGTCGGTATGGCGCCAGTCGTCATTTGCCGAGGTGTTCGCGCACGTCCTGCGCCGACACACCAACTGCGGCCACGGCGATGCGAAGCTCCGCCTCGGTCACGCCGAGGGCGTCGGCCCAGCGGTCGACCTCCTGCAGAGCGGTGACATTGATGCTGGCCTCGTCCTCGAAGCGCGGTTGGATCGCGGCGGCGGAGGCGGTGGAACGCACGAACGGACGGTCGGTGGTGATCATGGGACGGCTCGTATCAAGGTTGAAATGGGCGCCTGCAACTGAGCAGGTCTAGGCGCTGAGTTTCGCAGCCCGTAACTCGCTGCCGCGTAGGAAACGATGCTTCATCCCACCCGGAAAATGCCGACGGCGTCGGGCGCTTGCACGATGCCACGACCGCGACCTACATCCAGACCCGACGCCCCGAAGCAGCTTGGGCAATGACCACGCGCAAGAGCAAAGAAGCTCGACCATCCGGGCTGGGAGATTTCATCCGGAACAATCTCGAGCCGATCTTGCAGGAGTGGGAAGACTTCGCGCGATCCCTGGTGCCGCTGGCCGACCTCGATCCGACAACGCTGCGAGACCACGTGAAAGAGATTCTGCTGGCAGCGGTCGACGACATGCAGACACCGCAGTCGCAAGCCGAGCAAGCCAAAAAAAGCAAAGGAAAACAGTCGACACCGAAACCCTCGCTGACCCGGGCCGCGCAATCGCACGCGGTTGCACGGCTCGGCGAGCAGTTCACCCTGGATCAGCTGATCGCCGAATTCCGGGCGATTCGGGCCAGCGTGCTGCGCCATTGGGCGTTGAGCGGGGAAGGCGGCGACACGCAAGTCGAAGAACTGACCCGCTTCAACGAAGCCATCGATCAGGCTCTGAGTGCGTCGGTCGCTTCCTATGCGACCAATATCGACGAGTCGCGCGGAATGATCCTTGGAGTCCTGGCGCACGACCTTCGAAATCCGCTGAACGCCGTGTCGCTCAGCATTCAATACATCCTGCGCAGCGGCTCCACCGATGCGGCGAGTACGAAAGCCGCAGCGCGGGCACTCGGAAGCGTCGACCGCATGGACGGACTGATCCGGGACCTGCTGGATTTCACCCGCGCGCGCCTCGGCACGGGGCTGTCCGTCAGGCCGGCGCCGGCCAGCCTGGGCTTGCTGTGTACCAAGATTGCAGAAGAGGTCGAAGCGTCCTACCCGGGACGCCACGTGCGTTGCAACATCTCCGGGGATGTGGATGGCGAGTGGGACGCGATGAGGGTGTCCCAGATGCTTACCAATCTGCTTGCCAATGCGTTGCATCATGGCGACGCCGAAGGCGATGTGACCTTGACGCTGACGGGCAACGACGCGGAGGTGTTCCTGGAGGTCCACAACAACGGGCCGGCAATCCCGGAGCGCACGCTGGCGACGATGTTTCAGCCACTCAACCGGGCGGCGCTGGATCGACGCGGCGGCGCTTCCGAATCGTCCGGGCTCGGACTCGGCCTGTACATCGCCAGCGAGATCGCCACGGCCCACAAGGGCAGTCTCCAGGTGCGGTCGACGGACGCCGACGGCACCACCTTTACCGCCCGCTTGCCAAGGCACGCTGCAGCGCCCAAGTAAGCCCGACAGCCGGCTCCCACACCGGTGGGCGACTGTCGCGCACAGCGTTGCGTGAATCGCATGCCTAAGTTCGGTCATGACCCGAAACAAAGGACTCACATCATGAAGCTGCACCACCCGAACCGAACCGTTTCGAGCGCATTGCTCGCAGGCCTGCTGACCGCGGGCGGGCTTGCTCAAGCGCAGACCGCTGGAACCGGGGCGCCCGCCATCGGCGTGGGCGCGGGCGTGCGCCCCAACGCCAACACGACCACCGGCGTGCGCACCGAAGCCGCCGGCCAGCGGCCAGCCGTCATACAGACGGACCCGCGCCCCGGCATGGCCATCGGCACCACGACCGGCGGCACCATCCCCATGCCCGTTGCGCCGAGCGGCGTCGGCAGCACGGTGCCCGGTGGGGTGGTCGGCGGAGGCACCCTGGGCGCAATCGGTAATACCGTGCCCGGCGGCGTGGTCGGCGGCACGCCCGGTGGCGCGGGCAACACGGTGCCGGGCGGCGTCGTGGGCAACGGAAACAGCACCGGCACGCTCGGCAACCCGCCGGGCGCGGTCGGCGTGCAGCGTTAGGCCTGCGCCTTCAGTCGCCCGGGATCTGCGGCGGGTTCAGTTCGACCGTCTTGGCCGATTTTTTGCGCATGCGGATGTTGAGCAGTTCGACCCCGACCGAAAACGCCATCGCGAAGTACACGTAGCCCTTGGGCACATGGTGGCCGAAGCCTTCGGCGACCAGCACCACGCCTACTACCACCAGGAACGACAGCGCCAGCATCTTGATGGTGGGGTGGTTCGACACGAAGCGGCCGATCGGGCCCGCGAACAGCATCATCAAGAACACCGAGACCACGACCGCGGCGATCATGACCCGCACGTCGTCCACCATGCCGACGGCCGTGATGATCGAGTCGAGCGAGAACACCAGGTCGATCAGCATGATCTGCAGGATGACCGACGTGAAGGTGGCACCGACCGCGCTCGTCTTCTGCTCATGCTCGCCTTCCAGCGATTGATGGACCTCGCTGGTGCTCTTCCAGATCAGGAACAGTCCGCCGAGGATCAATATCAGGTCGCGGCCCGAGATCTCCTGGCCGAACACGGTGAAGAGCGGCGCCACCAGGCCGACGATCCATGCCAGCACCAGCAGCAGCCCGATGCGCATGAACATCGCCATGAAGAGGCCGATGCGGCGCGCGAACTCGCGCTTCTCCAGGGGCAGCTTGTCGACCAGGATCGAGATGAAGATGATGTTGTCGATGCCCAGGACCAGTTCGAGCGCGGTCAACGTGGCGAATGCGATCCAGACTTGGGGGTCGGTCAGGAGTTCGAGCATCGAGAACCTTTCAATGAAAGGCGGCGATTGTGCCCGCCCCTTTGTTGCATGGATGTCATGAATCGCAGATAAGTTCGATCGGGCAACGAGGAGACTCGACCATGAAGCTGAAAGAACTGAGCCTTGCGACGTTCAACTTGTTCAACCTGAACGAGCCGGGCCTGGCGCTGTACACGGACAGGGACGGCTGGAGCCAGGAGGAGTACGACCGCAAGATCGCATGGACGGCTCGCCAGCTGACGATCCTGAAATCGGACGTGGTCGGCTTTCAGGAGCTGTGGCATGCCGCCTCGCTCGCCAGGGCGCTCGAAGCCGCCGGGATGTCCGACGACTACGACATGCTGGTGCCGCCCGACGCGAACGGCAGCAAGATCGTCTGCGCTGCCATCGTGCGCAAGGGCTTGCTCACCGGCGAGCCCGACTGGATCGGCGACTTTCCGGAGAACTTCAAGCTTCAGTCGAGCGGCGACGATCCGCAGACGCCGTTGATCGACGTGGCCATTGCCGGTTACTCACGGCCGGTCGGTCATTTCACGATCAAGCCGCGTGCCGACGAGCCGGACGTCCATGTCTACGTCTGCCATTTCAAGTCGAAGGCTCCGACCAAGGTGTTCAACGAAGCCTGGTTCAAGGCCGAGAAGGCAACCTACGCGAAACACGCGCCCGGCCTCGGCGCCGCGCTGTCGACGATTCGACGCACGGCCGAGGCGGCAGCACTGCGCTTCCTGCTGACCGAGCAGATGAAGGGCAACGACACGGCGGTGGTCGTGCTCGGCGACATCAACGACGGCCAGCACAGCAACACCGCCAACATCCTGACCGGGCAACCCAGGTATCTGGTGGGCGATTCGGTCGGTGGCGGGGACGTTGCGCTCTACACGGCGCAGACGCTGCAGGAATACCGGGACACGCGAGACGTGTACTACACGCACGTCTTCCAGGACATCCGCGAGTCGCTGGACCACATTCTGGTCAGCGAACAGTTCTACGACAACAGCAAGAAGCGGCGCTGGCTTTTCGACGGCATGGCGGTGAACAACGACCACCTGAACTTCGACGATCACAAGGCCGATGGCACCAATGACCACGGCGTCATCCGCGCCGTTTTCAAGCACCGGCCGATCAAGGTGCAGGTGTAGCGCGGCTCACAGCTTGAACAGGCTCGTCGCCTCCAGCTCAAGCACCGGCAGATCGCGCTGGTTGAACATGCGCCAGCGCCAGCGCACGATGCCCAACGTCGGGCGCTTGTCCGAAAGCCTCGCCTCGATCACCTCGGCCGAAAGCCGCAGCGCATCTCCCGGTCGCACCGGGTTGGGCCATTTGAGGTACGCGAGTCCCGGCGATGCGAACGATTCGGAGCCCGCGAGTGCCGCGTCGGCCACCAGCCGCATCGCAATGGCGCCGGTGTGCCAGCCGCTGGCGATCAAGCCGCCGAAGGCGCCATCTGCGGCGGCCTTCGCATCGGTGTGAAACCACTGCGGGTCGTAGGCATTCGCAAACTGCAGCACCTCGGCTTCGGTCACCACGTAGGGGCCGGCCTCGATCACCTGGCCGGCATGGAATTCGGCGAACTTCATCCGCAGGCGATCAGTAGGTTTCGAGGTGCAGGCGGCCCTCGCGCTTGAGCGCTGCGCCCACGGCGTCCCAGTCGAGCCCCGCGTCCACGGCTGCGTCGCGCAGCGCGAGCACCACGCCCTCTTCCATGCTCTTCAGGCCGCACACATAGAAGTGGCTCTGGCCGTCCTTGAGCAGCGCGGCCAGGTCGGCGGCGCGCTCGCGCATCGCGTCCTGCACGTAACGCTTGGGCGCACCGGGCGTGCGCGAAAAGGCGAAGTTGATGTCGATGAAGTCTTTCGGCAGCGTCTGCAGCGGGCCGAAGTACGGCAGCTCCTGCTGCGTGCGCGCGCCGAAGAACAGCAGCAGCTTGCCGCCTTCGAACTTGCCGCTCTTGCGCAGGCGGCGGCGCCACTCGGTCATGGCGCGCATCGGCGCGCTGCCGGTGCCGGTGCAGATCATCACGATGTGCGACCTGGGGTGGTTCGGCATCAGGAACGACGTGCCGAACGGCCCGACCACCTGCACCTTGTCGCCCACCTTGAGGTCGCACACGTAGTTGCTTGCCACGCCGCGCATCGCCTTGCCCTGATGGTCTTCGGTGACGCGCTTCACCGTGAGCGAAATGTTGTTGTAGCCGGGCCGCTCGCCATTGCGCGGGCTGGCAATCGAATACTGGCGCGCGAAGTGCGGCTTGCCGTTGGCGTCGCTGCCGGGCGGCACGATGCCGATCGACTGGCCTTCGAGCACCGGGAAGGGCATGGCGCCCATGTCGAGCACGATGTGATGCGTCTGGCTCTCGAAGCCGGCTTCGGTGCAGTTGAAGTTGCCGACCACCGTCGCGGTGGTGGGGTTCTTCGGCGGGTGCAGGTTGGTGTAGGCGTGGGCGGCCGACCAGGGCGGCGTGGTGGCGGCGTATTGCGCCGAGTTGAACGCGGCTTCGCCGGCTTCGGGCGCCGGCTGCGGCGGTGCTGCGGTTGCAGGTGCGATGGCGGCGTCGGGTTCGGTGTCGGCTTCGTGCTGCTCGGGCGGAAGCTCTGCCGGCAGCTCGTCCCAGGTGAGCTGCGCTTCGATGGCGTAGGCGCGCACCTTCGGC
>JBBJMS010000173.1:0-7160 GCA_037720315.1 Variovorax sp.
GTGCCGACGTTGACGTGCGGCTTCGTGCGGGCGAATTTTCCTTTTGCCATTTTCTCGACTCCGAAAAATAACTAGATCAACACAATCACATGGGCCGGCAGCGCGGCCGCTGCAAACCCAAAACCTGGTGCCCATTGCGGGAATCGGACCCGCGACCTCTCCCTTACCAAGGGAGTGCTCTACCACTGAGCCAAATGGGCTATCTCAAAAACTCGTCAAAATTCGCTTCGCGCGAAGCAGATTTCTGGAGCGGGAGACGGGAATCGGACCCGCGTCATTAGCTTGGAAGGCTAGGGTTCTACCATTGAACTACTCCCGCCTAGGGGGCACTCGGCGTCCTCAAAAATCCGTTTCATCGCTGGTGGAGAGGGCTGGATTCGAACCAGCGTACTCGTAAGAGGGCAGATTTACAGTCTGCTGCCATTAACCACTCGGCCACCTCTCCGGCGAACCTCGGAATGTAGCACGATCGGGAGTGCCGAACGATGTCGTGGACGGCATTCTATCCAGCCGAGTCGGCAGCTTGCGCCTCGCGCCAAGTACGCGCCTGACCGAAATGACCGCAGCCGATAAAGGGCACGGGCGGCCGTAGCGCCGACAGGGGCGACGGATGATTTGCCGCCAGGATCTTGTGGCGTCCGGCATCGATGAGCGCGCGCTTGCTCTGCGCGTGTGCGCCCCAAAGCATAAATATCACCGCGCGCTCCTGCTGAGCCAGTTGGCGGATGACGGCATCGCTCAGCACCTCCCAGCCCCGGCCGGCATGGCTGCCCGGCTGGCCCTCCTCCACGGTCAGGCAGGTGTTGAGAAGCAGCACGCCGTGCGTCGCCCAATCGACCAGGCTGCCGCCCGGAACGGGGAACGCGGGCGGCGCAACGCCGAGATCGCGCTCGATCTCCTTGAAGATGTTGCGCAGCGACGGCGGCAGCGCAATGCCCGGTGCCACCGAAAACGCGAGCCCCTCGGCCTGCCCGCGCCCGTGGTACGGGTCCTGGCCGAGGATGACGATGCGCACTTCCGCAGGCGGCGTGAGTTCGAGCGCGCGCAGCGGCTGCGGCGGAAAAACGACAGCCCCGGCATCCAGTCTCTGGTGCAGGAAGCTGAGCAGCTTCTGGCCAACCGGACTGCCGAAGAACGCGTCGACCAGGCGCCGCCAGCCCGGCGCGACCGGCCAATCCGCCGGCTCGGCATTCGAGAGCTGGTCCAACCCATTCATCGAAACAGTTCAGCCAGCGCGTCCCCAGGTTCAGGCGCACGCATGAAAGCCTCGCCGACCAGAAACGCATGCACGCCCGCGGCGCGCAGCAGCGCGACGTCGTCGCGCGTCGCGATGCCGGACTCGCTGACGAGCAGGCGCTCGCCTGGCACCTTCGGCAGCAGGTCGATGGTGGTCTGCACCGAGACCTCGAAGATGCGCAAGTTGCGGTTGTTGATGCCGATCAACGGCGTCGCGAGCTTCAGTGCGCGATCGAGTTCGCCACCGTCGTGCACTTCGACCAGCACCGCCATGCCGAGCCCGGCTGCGATGGCCTCGAACCCGCGCATCTGCGCATCGTCCAGGCAGGCCGCGATCAAAAGGATCGCGTCGGCACCCATCGCGCGGGATTCGTAGACCTGGTACTCGTCGACGATGAAGTCCTTGCGCAGCACCGGCAGGTCGCACGAGGCCCGCGCCTGCTTGAGACAGTCGACGCCGCCCTGGAAGAACTGACGATCGGTCAAGACTGAAAGGCAGGCCGCGCCGATCTCGCCGTCGCCTTCGGCATAGCTTTGCGCGATGTCGGCCGGAATGAAATCTTCGCGCAATACGCCCTTGCTCGGGCTGGCCTTCTTGATCTCGGCGATCACCGCTGCCTGGCCCGCGGCGATCTTCGCGCGCAATGCGCCGATGAAATCGCGGGTGAGCATGCGGCTCTCGGCATCGAAGCGGACCACTTCGAGCGAGCTTCTCTTTTGGGCTGCGGCGATCTCTTCGCGCTTGACCGCGACGATCTTGTCGAGGATGTCGGACATGTCTTTTTCCTTCGCTCTAGCTTGCCGCCGTCGCCTTGATGAGCTGGCCCAGCTTGCTCTTTGCCGCACCCGACTCGATGGCACTGCGCGCCCGCTCCACACCCGCTGCGATCGACTCGGCCACGTTGGCTGCATAGAGCGCCGCACCCGCGTTGAGCACCACGATGTCGCGCGCCGCGCCGGGCTGGTTGTCGAGCACGCCGAGCAGCATCGCCTTGGATTGCTCCGGCGTATCGACGCGCAGGGCGCGGTTGCTCGACATCGCGAACCCGAAGTCCTCGGGATGCAGTTCGTACTCGCGGACTTCGCCGTCTTTCAGCTCGCCGACCAGCGTGGCGGCGCCGAGCGAAATCTCGTCCATGCCGTCGCGTCCGTAGACGACCAGCGCATGCTCGGCGCCGAGCCGCTGCAGCGCGCGCACCTGGATGCCGACCAGGTCCGGATGAAAGACGCCCATCACGATGTGGGGCGCGCCGGCCGGATTGGTCAGCGGCCCAAGGATGTTGAAGATGGTCTTGATGCCCAGTTCCTTGCGCACCGGCGCCACGTTCTTCATGGCCGGATGATGGTTGGGCGCGAACATGAAGCCGATGCCAACCTCGTCGATGCAGCGCGCGATGCGCTCGGGCGACAGGTTGATGTCGACGCCCAGCGACTCCAGCACGTCGGCGCTGCCCGACTTGCTGCTCACGCTGCGCCCGCCGTGCTTGCTGACCTTGGCGCCCGCCGCCGCGGCGACGAACATCGCGCAGGTCGAGATGTTGAAAGTGTGCGAGCCGTCGCCGCCGGTGCCGACGATATCGACCAGGTGCGTGGTGTCGGCCACCGCGACCTTGGTCGACACCTCGCGCATCACCTGCGCCGCCGCGGTGATCTCGCCGATGGTTTCCTTCTTGACGCGCAGGCCGGTGATGAGCGCCGCCATCATCACCGGCGAGCATTCGCCGCTCATGATGAGGCGCACGATGTGCAGCATCTCGTCGTGGAACACCTCGCGGTGTTCGATGGTGCGTTGCAGCGCTTCCTGGGGTGTGATGGGCATGGCGAATATCTCCCTGGAGTCAGTGGGTCGGGTTTGTGGCAACCGGCAGGTCTGTCAGTGCGAGCTTGATCCCGAATGCGACGAAGATCGCACCCGCGCCGCGTTCGAGCCATCGCATGCCGCGCTGCACGATGCCCACGCGGCGCGCTGTCCAGCCAGCCGCGAGCGCCCAGCCGATGTTGACGAAGACCGCGTTGAAGTTGAACAGCGTGCCGAGCAGGAAAAAAGCCAGCGGCTTGTTGGCGGTGTCGGGCGCGATGAACTGCGGAACGAAGGCCAGGAAGAACAAGGCGACCTTGGGATTGAGCGCGTTGGTCCAGAAGCCGCCGAGAAAGATGCTCTGCAGGCTTTCAGGGGTCGTCTCCAAGCTCGTCGCCGGCAGGCCAGCCGCGTCGGCGGGCGCTCGCGCCAGCAGCATCCGCAGCCCGATCCACAAGAGGTACGCGGCGCCGAGCCATTTGAGCACCGCGAAAGCAGTGCCCGACGCCGCCATCAGCGCGCTCACGCCCAGTGCCGCGGCCGCAATATGGACGAAGCACCCGGCCGTGATGCCAAAGCCTGCCACGATGCCAGCGCGCGCACCCTGGCGCAGCGCGCGGCTCACGATGTAGAGCACGTCCGGGCCCGGCGTGAGGTTCAGCAGCAGGCCGGCCGCGACGAACAGCAGCAGCGAATCGAATTCAGGCACGCAAGAAGCTCCGGATCGCGCCGATGGCGTGGTCGATGCCGGCTGCGTCGACATCGAGATGCGTGGCGAAGCGCAGCCTGTAGAGGCCGGTGGCGAGCACGCCGTGCTGCTTCAGGTGCGCCAACAGTTCGGCGCCTCGCGCTTTCGCGTCGCCGGTCAGGTCGACGAACAACAGGTTGGTTTGCGGCGCCTCGAACTCAAGCCCGTCGATGCCAGCCAGTCCATCCGCCAGGCGGCGGGCCAACGCATGGTCTTGAGCCAGGCGTTCGACGTGGTGCTCCAGTGCGTGCGAAGCCGCAGCCGCGAGCATGCCAGCCTGGCGCATGCCGCCGCCGGCCATCTTGCGGATGCGGTGGGCGCGCGCGATCAGTTCGCGGCTGCCGCACAGCGCCGAGCCGACCGGCGCGCCGAGGCCCTTGCTGAAGCAGACCGACACGCTGTCGAAGCAGCCGGCAATGCGACGCGCTTCGGCGCGCACGTCCTTGCTGCCGCGCTGTGCGGCCTGCGCCGTGGCCGCGTTGAAGAGCCGCGCGCCATCGAGATGCCGCGCCAGCCCAAGGCGCCGCGCGAGCTGCGTCGCCTCTTCGACATAAGCCATCGGCAGCAGCTTGCCGCCGATCGTGTTCTCCAGCGCCAGCAGCCGGGTGCGCGCGAAGTGCGCATCGTCCGGCTTGACGGCCGCCTCGATGTCCTTCAGTGCCAGCGAGCCGTCGGGCTGATGCTCCAGCGGCTGCGGCTGCACGCTGCCGAGCACCGCAGCGCCGCCGCCTTCCCAGCGGTAGGCGTGCGCCTGCTGCCCGACGATGTATTCGTCACCACGCTGGCAGTGCGCGAGGATCGCGCAGAAGTTGCTCTGAGTGCCGGTAGGCACGAAGAGCGCCGCCTCGAAGCCGAGCAGTTCCGCAATCTGCTGCTGCAGCGCATTGACGCTCGGGTCGTCGAAGAACACGTCGTCGCCCAGGGGTGCAGCGAACATCGCCTCGCGCATGGCGGCGGTCGGCTGGGTGACTGTGTCGCTGCGGAGGTCGATGAAGGTCGTCGGGGTCGTGGGCATGAGCGTCACTTCAGGAAGTTCTTGAGCATGGCGTGGCCGTGCTCGGTGAGGATGGATTCGGGGTGGAACTGCACGCCTTCGATGCGGACCGCCTGTGCGAAAGCGCTGTGGCGCACGCCCATGATCTCGCCGTCAGCGGTCCATGCGGTGACTGCCAGTTCGCTGGGGCAGGTGGCGCGTTCGATCGAGAGCGAGTGATAGCGGTTGACGATGAACTTCTGCGGTAGTCCGACGAACACGCCTCCTTGCGTGGTTGTGATCTCGCTGGTCTTGCCGTGCATCAGCTGCCGCGCGCGAACGATCTTGCCGCCGAACGCGGCGCCGATCGCCTGGTGCCCGAGGCAGACGCCCAGGATCGGCAGCCGGCCCGCGAATTCGCGGATGGCCGCCACCGATACGCCGGCTTCGGCGGGCGAGCACGGCCCGGGCGATATCACCAGGCGCTCGACGCCCGCGGCCACGCGCAGATGCAGTTCGTCGACGGTGATCTCGTCGTTGCGATGCACCTCGACCTCGGCACCCAGCTCGCCGAAATACTGCACCAGGTTGTAGGTGAAGCTGTCGTAGTTGTCGATCATGAGGAGCTTCATTCCAACCCCTCCTCGACCAGCTCCGCAGCCCGCAGCAAGGCCCGCGCCTTGGCTTCGGTTTCCTTCCATTCAGCTCGGGCACCGAGTCGGCGACCACGCCCGCCGCCGCCTGGACATGCAGCATCTGGTCTTTCACGATGCCGGTGCGGATCGCGATCGCCCATCCATGTCGCCCGCATAGCTGATGTAGCCGCACGCACCGCCGTAGATGCCGCGCTTGGTCGGCTCCAGCCGGTCGATCAGTTCCATCGCGTGCACCTTGGGCGCGCCGGTCAGCGTGCCGGCCGGGAAGGTGGCTTTCAGCACGTCGATCGCGGTCATGCCTTCTTTCAGCGTGCCCTCGACGTTGCTCACGATATGCATCACATGGCTGTAGCGCTCGATGGCGAAGGCTTCTGTCACCTTCACGCTGCCGGTCTTGGCGATGCGGCCGATGTCGTTGCGCGCCAGGTCAATCAGCATCACATGTTCCGCGCGCTCCTTCGGGTCGTTGATCAGTTCCAACTCCGCCGCCTTGTCGAGCTCGGGCGAGGCGCCGCGCGCACGCGTGCCGGCCAACGGACGAATGGTGATCTTCTGCTCGCCGCCGGGGGTGTGCTCCTGGCGCACCAAAATCTCGGGCGACGCGCCGACCACATGGAAGTCGCCCAGGTGGTAGTAGTACATGTAGGGCGACGGGTTGAGCGAACGCAGCGCACGGTAGAGCGACAGCGGGGACTCGGTGTAGCGCTTGCTGATGCGCTGGCCGACCTGCACTTGCATGAAATCGCCGGCGGCGATCAGGTCCTTGGCGCGCTCCACCGCGGCCAGGTAGTCGGCCTTGGCGAAGCTGCGTTCGGGCGGATGGGCCTGCGTCGGCCTGACCTGCGGCGCGCTCACCGAATACTTCAGTTGCTCGCGCAGTTCGCGCAGGCGGCGTTTGGCATTGGCGTAGGCCTCGGGCTGCGCCGGATCGGCATAAACGATCAGGTAGAGCTTGCCCGACAGGTTGTCGATGACGGCCAACTCCTCGCACTGCAGCAGCAGGATGTCGGGGCAGCCCAGCGCATCGGGCGGGCAGCTCTGCGCGAGCTTCTTCTCGATGTGGCGCACGGTGTCGTAGCCGAAGTAGCCGGCCAGCCCGCCGCAGAAGCGGGGCAGCCCCGGCCGCAGCGCCACCTTGAAGCGCTTCTGGTAGTCCGCGATGAAGTCGAGCGGGTTGCCCGCAATCGTTTCGATCACCTTGCCGTCGGTCACCACTTCGGTGAGCGCGTCGGCGCCGAAGCCGCTTGCGCGCAGCAGCGTGCGCGCCGGGAGTCCGATGAAGCTGTAGCGGCCGAAGCGTTCGCCGCCGACCACCGATTCGAGCAGAAAGCTGTGCTTGCCGCCGTCCTTGGTGTGGGCCAGCTTCAGATACAGGGAGAGCGGGGTTTCGAGGTCTGCAAAGGCCTCGGCCATCAGCGGAATCCGGTTGTAGCCCTGGGCGCTGAGGCTCTTGAATTCGAGTTCGGTGATCACGGGTGGGGTCTCCGTCGGCCAGCGGCGCGCATGGCCGCCGGCGGTGTCATTCAGGTCGGTGGCCGGGTCTGGAATGACCGATGGCCGCGGGCGCGCGGCAGGCGCCGCGCAGTCAAACAGGCAACGACGCTGGCGTGCGCCAAGGCCAGGCTCCCCGGCTGCCTTGACCTGTCTGGATGACGTGTTGAATGAACATTGAAGCGTGAGTTTAGCCCAGCGACAACACGCGTACAAAAGGATACATTTGCGCAGTTCTGAATTTTCCGAGACGAAAGA
>JBBJMS010000174.1:0-7132 GCA_037720315.1 Variovorax sp.
CCGGCGGCGATCTGGCCCGATGCGGTGGCGATTGCATCGCTGGACAGCTTGATCTTGCCGACCACATGGGTCAGCTGGTCCTGCATCTGCTTGATCGAGTGGAGCACGCTGCCGGTGCGGGCGCTCTGCGCGTCGACCTCGTTCGTCAGGTCGCCGGTGGCGATTCGGCCGACCGCATCGGCTGCATAGCCGGGCTCGCCGCCGAGCTGCCGCGACAGCACGCGGGAAACCAGCACGCCGAGCGCGACGCTCACCAGGACGCCGGCCAATGCCATCGCCATCATCATGAGTCGCGAGGTCTTGAAGGTTTGCGTGGCGTCTTCCATGCTCTGGCGCGCCAGTTCGTCGGAATGGGCCACCATCTTCTCGAGCACCTGCTCGAGGGCGCGCGAATCCTTCAGCAGCTGTGCGCTGTCCTCGGCCACGCGGCCTTCGAACTGCGAGCTGTCGAGAGACTGCGCGCTGATCAGCGTCACGAATTCGCCCATGCCCTTCTTGAGCGGTGCCGACAGGGCTTCGTACTGCTTGTAGAGCTTGCCGCCCTCCTCGCTCTCCTCCAGCACCGACTTGACCTCTGCCACGCGTTCGGCCAAGCCGACGCCGGCCTTCCGGAGCTCGGCGACGCCGGCATTGCGTTCACCCTTGGTCGAGGCCGACAAGAGGCCCATCTGCGCCCTGCTCGCATAGAGCAGGTGGATGTTGGCGGCCTGCGCGGCCTTCAGCGTGCGCAGCTCGTGGCTGTAGAGCTTTTCGGTGCCCGCGCTGATGCGCCCCATGTGAAAGATGCCGAGCGCGCTGACCGCCGCCCCGACCGTTGCGACGAGCAGGAAACTGATGATCAGCTTGAGGCTGACGCGAAGATTCTGGAACCACTGCATATGTTTCTCCCGGGGCGATGAGGCGTCGTCAGAACTCGGTCCACTCGCCGGCTGCGGCGGTGGTTGCGGCGGGTTCGACGCGCGGCGCTGCCAGCGCCTTGCGCGGCGCCGCTGACAGCTTCTTGGCGGAGTTGCCGAGTGCGGGCCCGGTGCGGGCTGGCGGCAATGCCGTCCTGCTGCTGGCCTGAACCTGGGCCAACACCACGGCGGCCTCTGCGCCATGGCCTTTCGCCAACGTAAATACGCTCACCGCCTGCACCAGGCTGCCGGCTTGCTCCTGCAGCGACTGCGCTGCCGCCGAGGCTTCTTCCACCAGCGCCGCGTTTTGCTGCGTCACCTGGTCCATCTGCGTGATGGCGTGGTTGATCTGCTCGATGCCCGAGGTCTGCTCCTGGCTCGCCGCGGTGATCTCGCCCATGATGTCCGTCACCCGACGCACGCTGTCGACGATCTCGTTCATCGTCTTGCCCGCCTCGGCCACCTGCTTGCTGCCTTCTTCGACCTTGTCCACCGAGTCGCCGATCAGCGTCTTGATTTCCTTGGCCGCCGCTGCCGAGCGCTGCGCGAGGTTGCGCACTTCCGACGCCACCACCGCGAAGCCGCGGCCCTGCTCGCCCGCCCTTGCGGCTTCGACCGCCGCGTTCAGCGCCAGGATGTTGGTCTGGAACGCGATGCCGTCGATGACGCCGATGATGTCGACGATCTTGCGCGAGGACGCATTGATCGAGCCCATGGTGTCGACCACCTGGTTGACCACGCTGCCGCCCCTGACGGCCACTTCCGATGCGGACACGGCCAGCTGGTTCGCCTGGCGGGCGTTGTCGGCGTTCTGCTTGACGGTGCTGGTGAGTTCTTCCATCGAGGCTGCGGTCTGCTGCAACGAACTCGCCTGTTCTTCGGTGCGCGACGAGAGGTCGTGGTTGCCGGCCGCGATCTGGCCCGAGGCGGTGGCGATGGTGTCGGTGCCGCTGCGCACTTCGCCGACCACCTTGGCGAGGCTCTCGTTCATGTTCTTCAAGGCCTGCATCAATTGGCCGGTCTCGTCACGGGATTGCACTTCGATGCGGGCGCTGAGGTCGCCGCCGGCCACCGTCTGGGCCACCTTGACGGCATGGGCCAGCGGCCGGGTGATGCTGCGCGAGATGACGAAGGCGAAGAACGCGCCGATCAGCACCGTGAGCAGCGTCAGCACGATGCGCAGGTTGAAGCTGCGCGCGTTGGCCTGGTCGATCTCGTTGCTCATGCGGTCGATGGCGCCGCGCTGGTCCGCCAGCAGTTCGAGCAGCTTGCCTTCGTAGGCCTTGGCCGCCGGCGTGAAGGTGTCGTTGAAAAGACGCTCAGTCTCGACCGCGTTGCCGCCGGCCTTGGCCTTCATCACCACGTCCTTGGCCGTCTGGTACTTGACCCGCAGATCGACGATCGACTTGAAAATCTCCTTCTCGCTGTCGACCACCAGCAGCGCCTGGACCTTGCCCATGACCGCGCTGCCCTTCTTGACGCTGTCCGAAATGACGTCGGCAAAAACGACGGGCAGCGTGTCGTCCGTGGTCCTGGCGATCATCGCGGTGCGCGCGATGGCCGAGTACGTCAGCACATACCAGTCGGAGATGAGCCGCTCTTTCACCAGCGGGCTCTGCATCATGATGCGGGTGGCTTCCGCATTGCTCCTGGCACTGACCAGGGCGAATCCAGCAGCAGCCACGGTGAGGACGAGAACGAGGCCGAAGCCGATGGCGAGGCGCGTACCGATGCGCACATTGGAGAGGAAGTTCATTGGAGCCTGCGAAAAATTCGGATCAGAAAAATCAGGTTCAGGCGGCAGCCGCCTCGACCAGCCCCATCTCGTCGCTCGACATGAGCCGGTCGATGTCGACCAGGATCAGCATGCGGTCGTCCAGCGTGCCGAGTCCGATCAGGTAGTCGGTGTCCAGTGCTGCGCCCATCTCGGGCGCCGGCTTGATCTGCTCGGGCGTGAGCGTGATCACGTCGGACACGCTGTCCACCACCATCCCCACCACCCGGCCGCAGATGTTCAAGACGATCACCACCGTGAACTGGTCGTAGCTGGGCGTACCCAGGTCGAACTTGATGCGCATGTCGATGATCGGAACGATGATCCCGCGCAGGTTCACCACGCCCTTGATGTAGGCCGGCGCGTTCGCGATGCGCGTCACTGCGTCGTAGCCGCGAAGCTCCTGCACCTTCTGGATATCGATGCCGTACTCCTCCTCGCCGAGCGTGAAGGACAGAAATTCATGTGGCTTGTCGGCCGACGGTGTTGCGTTCATTTGAGGTCCTTGGTGGTGGTTGCCTAGAAGGTGTTCCAGCCGGTGTCGCCGGCCAGTGCCGGCGTGCGGCCGCGTTCGTTCTTTCTGCCCGCGCTCGGCTTGGGCCGCGCAGGGCTGCGGGCTTTCGATGGCTGGCGTGCAACTGCGGCGCGTGCAGCGGCCGGGGCGGCGGCCGGGCGGACGGCATGCTGGCTGTCGTCGAGCCTGAACACGCTCACCGCCTGCACCAGGCTGCCGGCTTGCTCCTGCAGCGACTGCGCAGCCGCCGAGGCTTCTTCCACCAGCGCCGCGTTTTGCTGCGTCACCTGGTCCATCTGCGTGATGGCGTGGTTGATCTGCTCGATGCCCGAGGTCTGCTCCTGGCTCGCCGCGGTGATCTCGCCCATGATGTCCGTCACCCGACGCACGCTGTCGACGATCTCGTTCATCGTCTTGCCCGCCTCGGCCACCTGCTTGCTGCCTTCTTCGACCTTGTCCACCGAGTCGCCGATCAGCGTCTTGATTTCCTTGGCCGCCGCTGCCGAGCGCTGCGCGAGGTTGCGCACTTCCGACGCCACCACCGCGAAGCCGCGGCCCTGCTCGCCCGCCCTTGCGGCTTCGACCGCCGCGTTCAGCGCCAGGATGTTGGTCTGGAACGCGATGCCGTCGATGACGCCGATGATGTCGACGATCTTGCGCGAGGACGCATTGATCGAGCCCATGGTGTCGACCACCTGGTTGACCACGCTGCCGCCCCTGACGGCCACTTCCGATGCGGACACGGCCAGCTGGTTCGCCTGGCGGGCGTTGTCGGCGTTCTGCTTGACGGTGCTGGTGAGTTCTTCCATCGAGGCTGCGGTCTGCTGCAACGAACTCGCCTGTTCTTCGGTGCGCGACGAGAGGTCGTGGTTGCCGGCCGCGATCTGGCCCGAGGCGGTGGCGATGGTGTCGGTGCCGCTGCGCACTTCGCCGACCACCTTGGCGAGCGCATCGCGCATGCCCTTGATTGCATGCAGGAGGCTCGACTGGTCGGCCTTCTTCAGCTCGATCGGAACCGCCAGGTCGCCTTCCGCAATGCGGCGCGTGATGTCCGCCGCCTGCGTGGGCTCGCCCCCCAGTTGCCTGAGCAGGCCGCGCGAAATCGCCCAGCCGATTGCCAGCAGCACGGCGGCCAGCGCCAGCGCGGCAACGGAAAACCTGGCCACGCGCTTCATGATGGCTGCGTCGACCGTGTCGACGTACACGCCGGAGCCGAGCACCCAGCCCCAGGGCTTGAAGCCCTTGACGTAAGACACCTTGGGCACCGGCTTGTCGCTGCCCGGCTTGGCCCACAGATAAGGCACGAAGCCGGCGTCGCTTGCCTTCACCGTGTTCACGAACTCGACGAAGAGGCGCTTGCCCGTCGGGTCCTTGTTCTCGGACAGGTCCTTGCCCTCGAGCGCCTGGTTGATCGGATGCATCAGCATGCGCGGCTGCATGTCGTTGATCCAGAAATACTCGTTGCCGCTGTAGCGCAGTCCGCGAATCGCCTGCATCGCCTGCTGCTGCGCCTGCTCATCGGTCAAGGTGCCCTTGGCCGCCAGCGCATGAAAGTGGACCAGCACGCCGTGCGCCGATTCGACCACCTGCCGCACGCTGGCCTGGCGCTCTTCCATGACGAGCTTTCGCTCCGACACCAGGAACAGCGCGGTGAGCACGACGATGCCGACGAGTGCGCTGAACGTAAAGAGTCCGAGCTTCTTGGCGATGCTCAGCGAACGAAAATTCATCAGGTTAGCCATGGGTGTTTGTTGCGTGCGGAGTGACGACGAATGCGGGGCTGCCGATCGGTTATCGGCAATTCGGCGCCGGTCTTGAGGACTTTCGTCACGAAAGCGGCTATGCCGTCGCCGTTTCGAGCTTGAACACGCTCACCGCGCCGACCAGGTTGCCTGCCTGCTCCTGCATGGACTGCGCTGCCGCCGAGGCTTCTTCCACCAGCGCCGCGTTTTGCTGCGTCACCTGGTCCATCTGCGTGATGGCGTGGTTGATCTGCTCGATGCCCGAGGTCTGCTCCTGGCTCGCCGCGGTGATCTCGCCCATGATGTCCGTCACCCGACGCACGCTGTCGACGATCTCGTTCATCGTCTTGCCCGCCTCGGCCACCTGCTTGCTGCCTTCTTCGACCTTGTCCACCGAGTCGCCGATCAGCGTCTTGATTTCCTTGGCCGCCGCTGCCGAGCGCTGCGCGAGGTTGCGCACTTCCGACGCCACCACCGCGAAGCCGCGGCCCTGCTCGCCCGCCCTTGCGGCTTCGACCGCCGCGTTCAGCGCCAGGATGTTGGTCTGGAACGCGATGCCGTCGATGACGCCGATGATGTCGACGATCTTGCGCGAGGACGCATTGATCGAGCCCATGGTGTCGACCACCTGGTTGACCACGCTGCCGCCCCTGACGGCCACTTCCGATGCGGACACGGCCAGCTGGTTCGCCTGGCGGGCGTTGTCGGCGTTCTGCTTGACGGTGCTGGTGAGTTCTTCCATCGAGGCTGCGGTCTGCTGCAACGAACTCGCCTGTTCTTCGGTGCGCGACGAGAGGTCGTGGTTGCCGGCCGCGATCTGGCCCGAGGCGGTGGCGATGGTGTCGGTGCCGCTGCGCACTTCGCCGACGACACGGGCGAGGCTGGCGTTCATGTCGTTGAGCGCCTGCAGCAATTGGCCAACTTCGTCCCGGCTGGTCACCGTCACTTGGTGGGTCAGGTCGCCGGAGGCCACCGTCTGCGCCAGCCCGAGCGCCTGCCCGAGCGGGCGGGTGATGCCGCGCGTGAGCCACCAGGCCAATGCCGAACCCAGCGCCAGCGCCATCACGCTCAGCGCGATCACCAGCGCGCGGCCGGAGCGGTAGAGCGCATCGATGCCGGCCGCGGTCTTGTCGATCTCGGCCTGCTGGTGGGTCAGCATCGCGCGGATGCTGCCGTCGTAGATGTCGAGCATCGGCACCAGCTTGCCGCTGGTGACCTGCGCGGCTTCGGCCTCGTTGCCGTCGGCCTTGAGCTTGATGATCGCGTTGCGCAGGGCGATGTACTGGCCCCGCTTGGCCTTGATGTCGGCGCTCAGGGCAAGCTCCTCGGGCGTCTCCAGCATCGCTTCGAGCTGCTTCTGCGTGTCGGAGATGAGCGCGCTGGTGCGGGTCATGTTCTTCTGCAGGTAGTCCTGCACCTCGGGGTCGTTGCTCTTGACCAGCGCGAAGGTGCGCACGCTGTTGTTGCTGGTGTTCTGCAGCCAGTTCGCGGCAAGCCGCTCCTTGCTCAGCGAACGCTGGGTCAGGTCCTGCGTGGCGTGGCCCACGGCCTGCAGGCGCAGCACGCCGATGGCCGCAATGCTCGCAAGGAGTGCGAGCACCAGCGCGAAGCCGATGCCCAGGCGGGTGCCGATGTTGAGATTTTTCACGGGAGCTTAAGGAGAGTTAATCAATCGATCCGCAGCGCATGCGTTGCAGGCCTGTTCCAGGAACACCGCGGAACCGGCTTCGCCGGGCCGCTGGTGTTGCCCCCTAAGGGGGAGGCGCCGCAGGCGCTTCGGGGGTTAGCTGAAATTTTTCATGATGCGAAGGAGCTTCTGCCCGTACTGCGGATCGGTGGCGTAGCCCGCCTTCTGCAGGCCGTGCGCGGCCTCGGCCGCGTTGTCGGTGGCCAGCACGCCGGCGTAGCGCGGGTTGCGTGTGATGAACTTGGCGTAGTCGGTGAACGCTTCGTCGTAGGAGGCATAGGCCCTGAACTTCGCGCGCACTTTCTGCGGCTCGCCGTCGACGAACTCGGTGGTCAGGGTCTCGACCGTGGGGCCCTTCCAGCTGCGGTCGGCCTTGATGCCGAACAGGTTGAAGCTCTGCGTTCCGTCGTCGCCGCGGATCTCGCGCTTGCCCCAGCCCGATTCGAGCGCGGCCTGCGCCAGGATCAGCGGTGCCGGCACGCCGCTGGCTTGGCTCGCCACCTGCGCCGAGCTGCCCAT
>JBBJMS010000175.1:0-7094 GCA_037720315.1 Variovorax sp.
GCCGAGCCAGTTGCCATAGGCGAGCACCTTGTCGGCCGCGTCGACCACGGCCACCGAGTCTTCCAGGTCGAGGATGGTGGAGAGCGCGGCCTCCAGCACCACGTCGCTGATGCCGGCCGGATCGGTCTTGCCGATGGTGGTCGTGCGGTCGATGCGGATGTCGATGTGAATGCCGTTGTGCTTGAGCAGCACGGCGCCCGGCGCTGCCGCATCGCCCTGCCAGCCGACGAATTGCGCCGGCTCGGCCAGGCCGGTGCTGCTGCTTTGCAGCGCGACCACGAGCTTGCCGTCCTTCACGCTGTAGCCGGTCGCATTCTTGTGCGAGCCGTTGGCGAGCGGCGCCGCCTGGTCGAGCACGTCGCGGGCGAACGCGATCACCTTGGCGCCACGCACCGGGTTGTAGCCCTTGCCCTTGTCGGCGCCGCCGGTCTCGGCGATGGCATCGGTGCCGTAGAGCGCGTCGTACAGCGAACCCCAGCGCGCATTCGCGGCGTTGAGCGCATAGCGCGCATTCAGGATCGGCACCACCAGTTGCGGGCCGGCCTGCTGCGCGAGTTCGGCATCGACGTTGGCGGTGGTCGTCTTCACGTCCTTCGGCTGCGGCAGCAGGTAGCCGGTCGATTCGAGGAAGGCGCGGTATGCAGGCATGTCGGCGATCGGACCGGGATGCGCCTTGTGCCAGCGGTCCATCTCGGCCTGCAGCCGGTCGCGCTCGGCCAGGAGCGCCAGGTTCTTCGGCGCCAGGTCGGAAACGATCTGGTCGAAACCCTTCCAGAAGTGCTCGCTCGCGATGCCCGCCGCCGGCAGAACCTTGTCTTCAAGGAAGCGATGAAGCTCGGTGGCGACTTGAAGGCCGTGGATGCTGGTGCGTTCGGACATGCGGAAACCTCTGAAACAGTGAATGCCGATACTTTATTTGATACCGGCCAAAGCATTGAGAAGGCAAAAGGCGATTGATTGATGACCAAACAACAGGTAATCGGGAGACGGCGGGATGCGTCTGCACAATAAGCCGATGACGAATCCCGATGTGCTCATCAGCGAGGTCGGCCCGCGCGACGGCTTGCAATCCGTCGCGGCCACCATGCCGACTGCCGACAAGCTGCGCTGGATCGACGCGCTCCATGCCGCCGGCGTGCGCGAGATCGAAGTGGCTTCGTTCGTGCCGGCGCGCCTGCTGCCGCAGATGGCGGATGCCACCGAGGTGGTGCGCCACGCCATCGGCCTGCCGGGCTGGACCGTGATGGCGCTGGTACCCAACCGGCGCGGTGCCGAAGCCGCCCTCGCGGCGGGCGTACACAAGCTAACCATGCCGGTCTCGGCCAGCGTGGCGCATTCGCTCGCCAACGTGCGCAAAACGCGCGAGGAGATGGTCGAAGAGCTGCGCGCCGTGTCCGCGCTCTGCCGCGAGCGCGCGCCGCGGGTGCGGCTCGAAGCCGGCATCTCGACCGCCTTCGGCTGCACGCTGCAGGGCGCGGTGCTGGAGGACGAGGTGATACGCCTCGCGGCGCAGTGCATCGAAGCCGGCGCCGACGAGGCCGGCCTGTCCGACACCGTCGGCCATGCGAATCCGGCGCAGGTGCGCCGGCTCTTCCGGCGTCTGCGCAGCGAGCTGGGTGATAGAGCAGGCGCCGCGCACATGCACAACACCCGCGGCCTCGGGCTGGCAAATTGCCTTGCGGCCTGGGAAGAAGGCGTGCGTACTTTCGATGCATCGCTGGGCGGACTCGGCGGCTGTCCGTATGCGCCGGGCGCATCGGGCAACGTGGTCACCGAAGACCTGGTCTTCATGTTCGAGGCCATGGGCGTCGCCACCGGCATCGACCTCCACAAACTCATCGCGGCGCGCGCGCCGCTCATCGCCGGCCTGCCGGGCGAGCCGGTCTACGGCATGACCCCCGAAGCCGGGCTGCCGAAGGGATTCATCCAAGGACGAGCGCATGCCTGAACACACCTCTTTGCCCTACGAAGGCATCCGTGTGGTCGAGTTCACCCACATGGTCATGGGCCCGACCTGCGGCATGCTGCTCGGCGACCTGGGCGCAGAAGTCGTCAAGGTCGAGCCGATCGACGGCGACAGCACGCGGCGCCTGCTCGGCTCCGGCGCCGGCTTCTTTCCGACCTTCAACCGCAACAAGAAGAGCATCGCGCTGGACCTGAAGCAGCCCGAAGGCATCGAGGCCGCGCTGCGCCTCATCGGCACCGCCGACATCGTGAGCGAGAACTTCAAGCCGGGCACGATGAAGAAGCTGGGGCTTGACTACGACACGCTCAGGCGCCTGCACCCGCGCCTCGTCTACGTGAGCCACAAGGGTTTTCTGCCCGGCCCGTACGACCACCGCACGGCGCTCGACGAGGTGGTGCAGATGATGGGCGGCCTGGCCTACATGACGGGGCGCGCAGGCGATCCGCTGCGCGCCGGCACCAGCGTGAACGACATCATGGGTGGCATGTTCGGCGCCATCGGTGCCATGGCCGCGCTGCGCCGGCGCGAGCTCACCGGCGAGGGCTGCGAGGTTCAGTCGGCCCTGTTCGAGAACAACGTGTTCCTGGTCGCGCAGCACATGATGCAGTTCGCCGCCACCGGCCGCGCCGCCGACCCGATGCCGAGCCGCATATCGGCCTGGGGCGTGTACGACGTCTTCACGGTCAAGGACGGCGAGCAGATCTTTCTCGCAGCCGTCCGCGACAAGCAGTGGACGATCTTCTGCACGGCCTTCGGCCTGGGCAAAATGCTGGCCGACCCGCGCCTTGCCACCACCCACGACCGGGTACGTGCGCGCGAGTGGATGATGCCGATCCTGCGCTCGCACCTGGCGAGCCACAGCGCAGCCGAACTGAGCGCCGTGTTCGAGGCGAACGAGCTGCCTTTTGCGCCCATCACCAAGCCCGAGGAACTGTTCGACGATCCGCACCTGAATCGAACCGGCGGCCTGGCAACGGTGCGCATGAACGACGGCAGCGAATCGAAGGTGCCGCTGATGCCCTTCACGCTCGGCGGCGAGCGGCCTGGCATTCGGCTGCAGCCGCCGCTCCTGGGCGAGCACACGATCGCGCTTTTGAAAGAAGTAGGCTACGGCGATGCCGAGATCGCCACGCTGAAAGCCCGCGCCGTCACGGCCTGATCAGTGTCACCGTCAGCCCCGCCAGCGCGCAGGCGCCGAGCAGCGGCATCACGCCAATCTTGTAGCGGAACAGCGCCACCGTGGCAGCCACGGCGATGACCGCCGACACCGCATCGAAGCGCCCGCCGAAGCCTTGCGGCCAGAGTACGTGATAGGCGAAGAAGAGCGCCAGGTTCAGGATCACGCCGACGACCGCGGCGGTGACGGCCGAAAGCGGCGCGGTGAAGCCGAGCTTGCCGTGCGTCGACTCCACCAGCGGTCCGCCGGCGAGGATGAAGACGAACGAAGGCAGGAAGGTGAAGAAGGTCACCACCGCCGCCGCCAGCGCTCCGCCGAGGAACACCGCGTCGGGCCCGAGCACCTGCGCGATCCAGCCGCCGACGAACGCGACGAAGGCCACCACCATGATCAGCGGCCCTGGCGTGGTCTCGCCGAGCGCGAGGCCGTCGATCATCTGCGCGCCCGACAGCCACTGGTGCTGCTCGACCGCACCCTGGTACACGTAGGGCAGCACCGCATAGGCACCGCCGAAAGTCAGCAGCGCCGCCTTGGTGAAGAACCAGCCCATCTGCGTCAGCGTTCCATGCACGCCGTGCGTGGCGATCAGCGTGCCCATCGCGATCGCCCACGCCCCTGCGCCGACCAGCAGCAGCTTCGCCAGATGGCCGCGCGAGAAGCGCGCGTGCGGCGGCGTGGGGGTGTCGTCGTCGATGAGTGCCGGGCCCCAGCCTTGCGCCGCGCCGCCATGGCCGCCGCCGAGTGCGAACACCTCGGGCGCGCGGCGGGCGCCGAAGTGCCCGATCAGCGCCGCCCCGATCACGATCGCCGGGAACGGCGTGTCGAACGCGAAGATCGCCACGAAGGCCGCCGCCCCGATGCCCCACATCCAGCGGTTCTGCAGCGCGCGTGTGCCGATGCGGTGCGCAGCATGCAGGACCAGCGCAGTGACGGCGGGCTTGATGCCGTAGAAGATGCCGGCGACCATCGGCGTCGCGGAAGCGCAGATAGATCCGCGAGCGCGATCAGGATCACGAGCGACGGCAGCACGAACAGCGCGCCGGCGACGATGCCGCCCGGGTTCGGTGCATCAGCCAGCCGATGTAGGTCGCCAGCTGCTGCGCCTCCGGGCCCGGCAGCAGCATGCAGAAATTCAACGCGTGCAGGAAGCGCTGCTCGCTGATCCAGCGGCGTCGCTCGACCAGCTCGCTGTGCATCAGCGCGATCTGCCCCGCCGGCCGCCGAAGCTGATGAACCCGAGCTGGAGCCGAAGCGGACCGCGGCAGCGAACGTGACCTCCGGGCGCGGCGGCTCGGCCTCGGTCATGGCTGCCTGCGTGCCGGCGCGAGTGCCGCACTGGAGCCGCGATCCGGTCATGCAGCGAATATCGCATGTCGAATTCGACGCCGACGCCGACGCCGACGCCGACGCCGACGCCTTGGCGCATCGTTCGCGAGACTGCGAAGGGTTCTGCATTGCCGGGTCTCGCCGCGTAACGATCCCCCGTGGACCGCTCGGCCGCGCCGGCACGGCCTCGCTGCATGGACCGCAACCCGCTGATCGCACGCGCGCTTGCTGCCGCGCTCTGTTTGGCCATGGTCGGCGAGCCGGCGGTCGCTGCGAGTGCGCGCCAGCGCGGCAGCGCGACGCCGCTGCAGCCGCGCACCCGACCCGCGCCGGCGCTGCCCACCGCGGTGGCGGCGATCCTGCGCGAGTCGGGGCTGCCCACAGCCAGCTTCGGCCTCGCCGTGCGAGCGGTCGAGAGCGGCGAGTCGGCACCGCTCCTGGCGCTGAACGCCGAGCGGCCGTTCCTGCTCGCGTCGACGACCAAGCTCGTCACGTCGCTCGCCGCGCTCGATCTGCTCGGCCCGCAACACAGCTGGCGGACCACCGCCCACGCCACCGGACCGGTGGTGGCCGGGCTGTCGGGGCGATCTGGTCATCGCCGGCGGCGACATCGGCCTGACCGGCAACGAGCTGCGGCGCTGGTTCGCGCAGATGCGCGGCGAAGGGCTGCAGACGGTGACCGGCAACATCGCCCTCGCCAGTGTCGCCCTGCTGCACGAGCGCGATCCGAAACAGGCACGAACCACCGAGCTCGAGCGGGTCGCCGAGACGCCGATCGACGCACGCACCTACAACCGCGGCAAGCTGCTCGTCTCGGTCCGGCCGGCGGCCGGCGAGCGAGCGGTCACGCTACGGCCACGGCCCGCCAACGTGCTGGTCGTCAACGACGTCCTGATGGGCGGCGGCTGTGCCGCCTGGGCGCGCTGGAAGAGCGCCGACGAGATCGAGACCGGGCCGCCGCTGCAGCTCTGGGTGCGCAGCCGCTGGAGCACCGAGTGCGGCAAGGACGACATCGCCTACGTTCCGCCGCTGCCCGCGTGCAGCTGGCACCCGAGCTGGGCGCGGCGCCGGCGATGCCGATCGCGGCGCCGCGCATGGTCGCCGAGCTCTGGGCTGCGGCCGGCGGCAGCCTGCGCGGCAAGGTCGTCGAAAGCGATGCGTCCGTGCCGGCGTCGCGTGCCAGGCGCTGGTCGAGCGAGCTCGCGACCCCGGTGGTCGAGGTCTTGCGCGAGATGAACAAGACGAGCAACAACGAAGCGGCGCACGGCGTCCTGCTGGCGCTGGCTTCGGGCGCTGCCGGGCGCGGCGGCGCGCTGAAGGCGGCCCAGGACGCATCAAGGCCTGGCTGCGAACCCAGGGCCTGGCCGACGGCGACATCACGGTGGTCGAAGGCTCGGCCGGTCGCCGAGCGCGGCCGGCCGCGCGCCTTCGTCGACCTGCTGTGCAGCGCCTGGCGCGGACCGAACTCGCAGGCGCTGGTCGACTCGCTGCCGATCGCCGGCGTCGATGGCACCCTGGTGCATCGCATGACGCGCGGCGCGGCCGCCGGGCAGGCCTACCTGAAGACCGGCACACGCTCCGACACGCGCGCGCTGGCCGGCATGGCGCGCCCGCAGCGGCAAGGTCTACGCCGTCTCGTTCATCGTCACCGATCCGGAAGCCGCAAAGGGAACGCCGGCCCTTGATGCGCTGGTCGAGTGGCTGGCCAAGACCGGATGGCCGGCCGCCGGCGAGCGCGCCGCTAGGGAAACCGGCGCGGCCGGAATCGAAAGACCCTTCACGACCGCCGTTCGAGCGGCGAAGGCCGAGCGCGCGCGTCACGTTCGCCAACTCGTCGATCGCGACCAGCGGCCGGCGCCGTAGAAGCCGACCAGGTTGCGCACCCACGGAAAGGTGGCGATGTCGGCGATCGTGTAGTCGTCGCCCATGACCCAGCTGCGGCCGTCGAGGCGACGATCGAGCACGCCGAGCAGGCGCTTCGCCTCCGCCACGTAGCGATCGCGCGGCCGCTTGTCTTCGTAGTCCTTGCCGGCGAACTTGTGAAAGAAGCCGAGCTGGCCGAACATCGGCCCGATGCCGCCCATCTGGAACATCAGCCACTGGATCGTCTGATAGCGCGCCGCAGCGTCTGCCGGCACGAAAGCACCCTGCGACTTGTCGGAAAGGTAGATCAGGATCGCGCCGGACTCGAACAGTCCGAGCGGCTTTCCGCCCGGGCCGTTCGGATCGAGGATCGCCGGAATCTTGTTGTTGGGGCTCAGCGAGAGGAACTCCGGCGTCATCTGGTCGCTGGTGTCGAAGCTCACCTTGTGAACCTCGTAGGGCAGGCCGGTCTCCTCGAGCATGATCGACACCTTGACGCCGTTCGGCGTCGGCAGCGAGTAGAGCTGGATCCGATCGGGGTGCCGAGCGGGCCACTTGCGGGTGATGGCGAAGCCGGAAAGGTCTGTCATGCGAGGTCTCCAGGTCGGGCGGAGTCCGCATGATTGCGCAACGGCGCGAAGTCAGCCGGGACCGCGCCGCTCCGCTCCCGCCTTGTCGGCGCCGAGCTCGACGACGTTGCCGCCCGCCGGCGCCGGCTCGACCCTCGACAGGTGGCCCTGGACCGCAGCGCCGACATCCATC
>JBBJMS010000042.1:0-21816 GCA_037720315.1 Variovorax sp.
CAGTTTCCGCAGGCCTTCGAGGCGCTCCATGTGCAGCGCCTCGCCGCCACCTACCACGCGATGATGGACGGCCTGCAGCGCATGTGCCCGGCGGGCCAGCCGCCGCACATCGCGCTGCTGACGCCCGGGCCCTACAACGAAACCTATTTCGAGCATGCCTACCTGGCGCGTTACCTCGGCATCACGCTGGTCGAGGGCAGCGACCTCACGGTGCGCGACCAGCGGCTCTACCTGAAGACACTGCAGGGCCTGCGGCCCGTGCACGGGGTGATCAAGCGGCTGGACGACCAGTTTCTCGATCCGCTCGAACTGCGGCCCGACTCGACGCTGGGCGTACCCGGCTTGCTGCAGGCGGTTCGGGCCGGCAACGTGCTGGTCGCCAACATGCCGGGCTCGGCCTTTCTCGAGTCGCCGGCGCTGCTCGGTTTCTTGCCTGCGCTGGCCCGCCGCCTCATCGGAGAGAAGCTGCGTCTGCCCGCGTTGCCGACCTGGTGGTGTGGCGAACGCGCGGCCATGGAAGCGGTGCTGCCGCAGCTCGACGGCTGCGCGATCAAATCGACCTATCCGGGCGACGAATCCCATCCAGGCTTCGAGGCCGTGCTCGGCAGCCGCATGCGGCGGCGCGAGCTCGACGAGTGGGCCGGGCGCATCGTCCGCCAGGGCGAAGCGCACACGGTGCAGAGCTACCTTCCGCTGTCGCAGATGCCGACCTGGACCCAGGACTTCGGCCGCGGCCACATCGCGCCGCGCTCGGTGCTGCTGCGTGTCTTTGCCGTGAGCGACGGCGCGAAGTCGTGGCGGGTGCTGCCGGGCGGGCTGGCGCGGCTGGCCGGCGCCGAGGCGCAGATCGCTTCGATGCAGCGCGGCGGCAGCAGCGCCGACGTGTGGGTGCAGACCCGCGGCGAGGTCGACCGCACCACGCTGCTGCAACCGCACCCTACGCCAGCCTCGCTGGCGCGGCACCGGGCGCCCGTCACCAGCCGCGCGGCGGAAAACATGTTCTGGCTCGGGCGCTACACGGAGCGTGCAGAAAACGCGGTACGCCTTGCGCGACTCACGCTCGACGTGCTCGGCGGCGAAGACCAGTCGTCGACCACGCCGATGGCATGGCTGCACCGGCTGGCCGTGCGCAATGCGCTGGTGCCGCGCGAGGTGCTCGACAGCGCCAAGTCGCGGCGCGTGTTCGAGCGCGCGCTGATCGCCGAGCTGGGCGATGTCGACGAGGGCGGCAGCGTCGGCTGGAGCCTGCGCTGCGTGCGCCAAGCCGCCGCCGGCGTGCGCGAGCGCCTGTCGCAGGACCACTGGAACCAGATCGTTCGCACCGAGGCCGATTTCCTGCGACGAGCGACCGAGCAGGCCGCCGAGAAAGGCGAAGGCAGCTATGCAAGCGCCGGCGCGCTGCGCCTGCTCGAATCGGCGAGCACCGCCCTTGCCGCGATGACCGGCGCCCAGACCGACCGCATGACGCGCGACGACGCATGGCGGCTGCTGTCGATCGGCCGCCACATCGAGCGGCTCGGCTTTCTGTCGAGCGCGCTGGCTGCCGGCTTCGAGATCGGCTCCGCGCACGACGTCAGCGGCTTCGAAGCCATGGTCGCGCTGTTCGACAGCACGATCACTTTTCATGCGCGCTACCACCAGCGTCGCGACGTCGCGACGCTGGTCGATCTGCTGGTACTGGACGCAGACAACCCGCGCTCCCTGGCGTGGGTTGCGCAACGCTACGCGGGCGCATCGCACGGCTCGCCGGCAGCGCGCCTGGCAAGCTGTGCGCGCTGTCGCATGAGCTGCCCGACCCGGCCGAATGGACGCTCGAACGGCTTTGCGAAGCCGGCGATGCCGGCCACCACCCTGCCCTGAAAGAAGTGCTGAAGACCTGCGAGCACGCTGCCTACCAGGTGTCGGACGCCATCGGCATCCGCTACTTCACGCTGACGTCCGAGTCGGTACGCTCGGTGGGCGCCTAAACATTCCCTATGCTGCTCAAAGTCACCCACGAAACCCGCTATGCGTACACGCCGCCGGTCGCGACGGCGCAGCATCTCGCGCACCTGAAACCGATGAACACCGCGTCGCAGCGCCTGGTGAGCCATGCGCTCGCGATCAGTCCCGAGCCGGCGCAGTGCACCGAGTCGCCCGACGTGCACGGCAACATGCGCGCGTTCTTTGCGCTCGATTCCACCCACAACGAACTGGTGGTCACGGCCGAAAGCGTGGTCGAGACGTCGACTCCCGAGCTGTCGCAGGCGGCCTCGCGCGAAATCGCCTGGGAAGCGGTGCGCGAGCGCTTCCGCTTTGCGAAAGACTCGCACTTCGATGCGGCGGCGGAGTTCGTCTTCGCGTCGCCCTACGTGCCGAGGCACGACGATTTCGCCGTGTATGCGCGGTCGAGCTTCGCCGCCGGCAAGCCCTTGTTCGATGCCGCGATGGACCTCACCCTGCGCATCTACGAAGAGTTCGTCTACGACAGCGGCAGCACCGAGATCAGCACGCCGGCCATCGAGGCGCTCGCGCAGCGCAAGGGCGTGTGCCAGGACTTCGCCCACATCATGATCGCCTGCCTGCGCGCCAACGGCCTGCCCGCACGCTACGTGAGCGGCTACCTGTTGACGCAGCCGCCGCCCGGCCGGGCGCGACTGGTCGGCGCCGACGCATCGCATGCCTGGGTGTCCGTCTACTTGCCCGGCGACGATGGCCCCGGCGGCTGGGCCGATTTCGACCCGACCAACGGTCGTCAGCCGGGCGAAGACTACGTGACGCTCGCCATCGGCCGCGACTATTCCGACGTCTCGCCGATGCGCGGCGTACTGCACGGCGGCGCGCGCCACACGCTGGATGTTGGCGTGACCGTCCAGCCCCTTGACGAATCGCCACCGCAACAACCCAAGGAGTCTTCATGACCGTCTACGACAAGCTGTCCTCGCTCGGCATCACGCTGCCGCCGGTGTCCGTGCCCGCTGCCGCCTACGTGCCCTGGGTGCAGACCGGCAAGCTGGTTTTCCTGTCGGGCCACATTGCCAGAAAGGACGGCAAGCCGTGGGTCGGCCAACTGGGCGCCGGCATGACCACCGACGAAGGCAAGCAGGCTGCACGCGCCATCGCCATCGACCTGCTCGGCACGCTGCACGCAGCCGTCGGCGACCTGGGTCGTGTCAGACGCATCGTGAAGGTGATGAGCCTTGTCAACTCGGTCGGCACCTTCACCGAGCAGCACCTGGTGACCAACGGCGCGAGCGACCTGTTTGCGGAAGTGTTCGGCAGCGACAAGGGCGCGCACGCACGCAGTGCTTTCGGCGTGGCGCAAGTTCCGCTGGGCGCGTGTGTCGAGATCGAGCTGATCGCCGAAGTCGAATAACGCCGGGCCCAAGATCGCTCGGCGGCAGGCAAGGAGGACAGTCATGCCTAACGAAACCGAACCGCTGGTCCTGTCGGCGCGCGACCCACGCGGCGTGGTCACGCTGACACTGAACCGCCCACAGGCTTTCAATGCGCTCTCCGAAGCGATGCTCGATGCCTTGCAGGCCGTCATCGACGCCGTGGCAAGCGACGAATCGGTGCGCGTGGTCGTCCTCGCCGCCGCCGGCCGCGCATTTTGCGGTGGACACGACCTCAAGGAGATGCGCGCAGATCCCTCGCAGGATTACTACCAGGCGCTGTTCGATCGCTGCACGCGCGTGATGCTCGGCCTTCTGCAACTGCCGGTGCCGGTCATCGCGCGCGTGCACGGCATTGCGACGGCAGCCGGCTGCCAACTCGTCGCGATGTGCGACCTGGCGGTTGCATCGTCCGACGCGCGTTTGCAGTGAGCGGCGTAAACCTCGGCCTGTTCTGCTCCACGCCCAGCGTCGCGCTGTCGCGCAATCTCTCGCGCAAAGCGGCGTTCGAGATGCTGGTGACCGGCGAATTCATCGATGCCGCGCAGGCGCTACGGCAGGGCCTGGTCAACCGGGTCGTCGAGCCGGCGCAACTGGACGCCGAAGTGGAGCGGCTGGCATCGAGCATCGTCGCCAAGCCGAGGGTGGCGGTCGCCATGGGCAAGGCGCTCTTCTACCGCCAGCTCGAAAAAGGCATTGCGCAAGCCTACGAGGACGCAGGAAGCACGATGGCCTGCAACATGATGGATGGCGCTGCCCTCGAAGGGGTGCAGGCTTTCATCGACAAGAGAAATCCAGCTTGGGGTGCGCCTTAAGCGGACCGCTATGCAGCCGGCCAGGCCATCACCCGCGCGCGGGTCGAGGCATCCGGCAGCAGTTGACGAACAACCTGCCCTGCGAACATGTTCTCGCGCACGTCACTGAACACTTCCTTTGCATTGCCGAATGGCGCGAGGATGTCGACCAGCCATACTTGATCTCCTGAAGTCCAATCGGATGACGCCAGGTGATGCGGTGCATTGCAATAGCGTTCGGCTGCCGCCTCGCCGAGCCTGGCCCACGAAACAAATGCAATCGGCGTGGTGCCCTTCAAGTAGAGCTTGGCCTGGTCGAGCGCCAGGGCCGGCATGACGCGCCATTCGAGTTCACTCAACAGCGTGTGCCGGCTGCCGGCCTGCTGCATCATCAGCCAGGCTACCGGGCCAAGAATGGGCAGCTTGTCGAACACCTTCTGCGCGCTTTCTCTGGCAAGGCGAGCGAGTGCAGGCAACTCGTCTTGCGCAACAGTCTCGGGAATCGTGCTCATGGTGTGTCGTCTTTCAGAAGATCGTTGATGGCCTGCAGATCGGTGGCGTCCAAGCTTGCATTCGCCGCCTTCAGGCGCAAGCCCTGCATCAGGGTCTCGGCCCGCGCCTTGTGCCAGTCGCGCTGGGCTGCATAGAGCTGCTGCTGCGCATTCAGCACGTCGATGTTGATGCGTGTGCCGATGCGATAGCCGATGCGGTTTGCTTCAAGCGAGCTTTTGCTGGAGCGAATCGCCGAGTCGAGCGCGTCGATCTGGGCACGCCCGTTCACCACACCAGCAAAGGCCTGTCGCGCGGTCGCAGCCGCCTGGCGCCTTGCCGCTTCGAGTTCTTCCTCCGCCCTGCCCTGCGCAGCAATGGCTTCGCGCACGCGCGCCTGCACGCCGCCACCTGCATACAAGGGCATCGAGAAACTGACGCCGATCTGGCCCGAACGGCTCCGCACGGCAATGTTGGCGGGCGATGAAACGCTGCCCGAGCCGTAGTTGGTGCCATAGCCCGCAGTCAGGTCGAGGCTCGGCGAGTGGGCAGCACGGCTGCGTTCGACCTCCCGGGCTGCCACCTCGCGCGCCGCCTGCGCGATCCGCACTTGCAGCGACTGCGCCCGCGCACTGTCGACCCACTCCTGCGCGTTGTTGGGATCCGCGGCCGGCATGCGACCGTCATCCCGAAGGCTGGCCAAACGCTCGACCGGTTCCCCAAGAATGCGTTCGAGCTCGGTTCGCCTGCCCTCCAAGTCGTTGCGCGCGGCGATCGCCTGCGCACGCGAGAGGTCGAGCCTGGACTGCGCCTCGTGGACATCCGTCACCGTCGCCGTCCCCACCTCGAAATTCCTGCGCGCCAGAGCCAGCTGCTGATCGATGGCGTCGACTTGCAGGCCCGCCACACGGGCGGCTTCTTGTGCGACGAGCACGTCGAGGTAGCTCTGTGTTACGCGCAGTGCCAGTTCTTGCTCGGCCAGCCTGAATTGCTCCTGCGCGAGCCGCTCTTCCTGAGCGGCCACACCCAGCGCGGCCCAACTTGCCGCGCGCCAAAGCGGCTGCGTGAGCTGCAGGTTCCAGTTCCAGTTGCGTGCATTGCGATCTTCGTAGGGCTCCTCGCCAAATGACGCCCGACCTTCCTGCCGGCCGGTGCCGCCGACGAGCGAAAGCGCGGGCAGCAGCCCGGCGCGCGCCTGCGGCACCCGCTCGTTTGCCATCTGCAAGGCATAGGCGGCGGCACGCAGCACCGTGTCACGCTCGCTCGCCTTGCGATGAACTTCCATGAGGTCGTCCGCGAGCGCGCAGCAGCAGCCCAGCGCCAGCATCGAACCGATTGCCGCGCGGCGGAATCGATCAGCGCTCACGCAATGCCTCTTGCCGGTAGCGCAGCAGCGGCGCAAGGAAGTACTGGATCAGACGCCTGTCGCCGGTACGGATATCGACCGTCACGTTCATGCCCGCACTCACCGCGCCCGGCCGGCCCGCCACGGCGCCGGGCGTGTGCGGGCTGGCCAGCCGGATTCGCACCGGATAGACCGGGCCGAGCTTCTGGTCGGTGATGGCGTCCGTCCCTACCCACAGCACCGTGCCTTCGATGTAGCCATAGCGGGTGAAGTCGAAGGTTTCGATCTTGTTGATGACTCGCTGATCGACCTTCACATGGCCGATGTCGCGATTGAGAACCTGCGCCTCCACCTCCAGCGCGGAGTCGGCGGGCACGACGGTCAAGAGCGCCTGCGCCGGGGTGACGATGCCGCCGACCGTGCTCACGGCAAGCTGCTGCACCACCCCGTCGATCGGGCTTCTGAGCCTTTGCAGCTCGATGCGCTGGCTCGTCTTGATGAGCTCCTGGCGCGCCGCATCGCGCTTCTTGCCTGCGTCCACGCGCTCGGCACTGGCGCGTGCGCGAAACTCCGCCTCGGCCTGCGCTCGCTGTTGTACCGCTGCGGCGAAGCCGGCGCGGGCTTCCTTCAGGCGATTGCCCTGCACAGCGATTTCCTTCTCCATCGCCATCAGTTCCAGCCGCGTCTCGATCAAACTGGTTTCGGCGACGTGACCGGTCTGCGCCAATTCCTCGCGCATGCCGTTCTTCTTCTTCATCAGCGGCAGGCTGTGGCCGAGTTGGGCGATGCCGGCCGCAACGGCGTCGCCGTCCGCCTTGCGGCGTGCAATGTCCGCATCCATCGCGGCAAGCCTCGAGCGCTGCTCGGCCATGCGGCCGGCGAGGATGGCCTGCTGGTTCGCCATGATGTCCTCGGGAACGTCTTTGGCCGGCGGCATCACCGCGGACCCGGCAAGCATGCGCGACAGCCGCAGCACATCGGCCTCGGACTCCCACAACTCCCGCCTGAGCCGATCGCGATCGGCGTGCGTGGCCGTACTGTCGAGTTCCACCAGCAAGTCGCCTGCGCGCACGCTCTGGCCGTCCCTGACGGCAATTGCCTTGACCACGCCCGCTTCGAGCGGCTGCACCACCTTGCTTCTGCCAGGCGGAATCACGCGGCCCTGCGCCGTCACCACGATGTCCACCGACGCCAGGCATGCATATGCCAGCGCAGCAACGGCCATTGCGCACAGCGCCAGCGAGATCATGCGAGCGACCGGCCAGGGCGGCGCGTGTTGAAGCGCATTGGCCGGGTTGGCGAAAGTTTCGTTCGATGCGTCGACCGGAAGGTTTGCACTCATCACGCCGCCTCCAGTACCTGATGCGCGCGATACAGCGCCCGGTATCGGCCGTCACGCCGCATCAGTTCGGCATGGCTGCCGGTTTCCACCAGGCGCCCGCGGTCAAGCACGAGTACGCGGCTGGCGAGGCGCAGCGTGGAAAGCCTGTGCGCCACGATCATCACGGTTCGGCCGCGGCAGATCTGCGCCATGTTGTCGTGCACCGCACGCTCGCTTTCGTAGTCGAGCGCCGCCGTGGCCTCGTCGAGCAGCAATAGGCGGGGATTGGTCGCTAGCGCCCTGGCGATGGCGATGCGGGCGCGCTGTCCACCCGACAGCTTGGTGCCGCGCTCGCCGATCATCGTGTCGTAGCCGTCGGGCAGTTCGAGGATGAATTCGTCGGCGCCCGCCAGCCGCGCGCTTTCCATGACGGCCGCCATCGAGAGAGTAGGGTCGCCCAGCGCGATGTTGTCGCGCACGGAGCGGTTGAACAGCAGCGTGTCCTGGCCGACCACGCCGATCTGCCGGCGCAGCCACCCGGTATCCGCAAGGTGCAGGTCCATGCCGTCGAGCAGGATGCGTCCACGCTCAGGGGTGTAGAGGCGCTGCACCAACCGCATCAGCGTCGTCTTGCCCGCGCCGGACATCCCGGTCACGCCCACGATCTCGCCGGCCTCGATCTCCATGTTCAGTTCCGAAAGAACTTCGGGCAACGCCGGCGCATAGCGAAAGCTCACATGCTCGAAGGTGACGCGCCCGAGAACCACCGGCGGAGTGGACCGGCCAGGCCTGAAAGCCGGCTCCGCAGGCGCATCCATGATGTCGGCCAGCCGGCGGATGCTGACCTTCATCTGCGTGAAGTCCTGCCACAGCGAAGCCAGCTTGAGAATGGGCGCGTTGACGCGACTGGCCAGCATATTGAAGGCAATCAGCGCGCCCACCGTGAGAGCCCCGTCGATGACCTGCCTGGCGCCAAAGTACAGCAGGACCACCACGAGTGTCTTGCTGACCAGACCGATGAACTGGTTGGTGGCCTGCCCAAGCTGCCCCGCGTCGAATGCTGCACGCACGTAGCCCCCTAGCCGGTGCTCCCACTCGCGCTGCCATGAAGCTTCGACCGCATGGCTCTTGAGTGTTTCCATGGACGTCACCGTCTCGACCAGAAAGGTCTGGTTCTCTGCGCCCTGCGAGAACTTGTCCTCCAACCTGTCGCGCAAGAGCGGCGTGACGATCCACGAAGCAAGAAAGAACACCGGCAGCGCAGCCAGGACGATGAGTGTCAGCGTGGCGCTGTAATAGAACATCACCGCCAGGAAGACCGCGGCGAAGAACAGGTCGAGCCAGCTGGTAAGCGCCTGGCCCGTGAGGAACGCGCGGGCGTTCTCGAGTTCCCGCACGCGCGCCACCGTTTCACCGCCGCGGCGCGATTCGAAGTAGCTCAACGGCAGATGCAGCAGATGGCGGAAGAGCTTGCTGCCCAGTTCGACGTCGACGCGCGTGGTGGTATGCGTAAAAAGGTAGTGGCGCATCGCGCCGAGCACGACCTCGAACAGGCTGACGCCGGCCAACGCGATCACCATGACGTCGAGCGTGGTGAGCGTGCGGTGCGTCAGCACCTTGTCGATCACCACCTGAAAAATCAATGGAGTCAGCAAAGCAAAGACCTGAATGAAAAACGATGCCAGCAGCACCTCTCCCATCAGCCCTTTGTGCTTGCGCAGCGAAGCCCAGAACCAGCCAACACCGAAGGCTTTCGTGCTGCTGCCGCCGCCGGCAGTGGGGTGGCCGGCACGGCGGCTGGCCACCACCCACTCGCCGGTCCAGAGGAACTCGAGCGTTTCTTTGTCGACGCGTCGCGGCGTGCCGCCATCGCCAGCCGTTTGCACGATAAAAAAGTTCTTCGCGTCGGCCGCCACGATCATCAAGCCGCCGTCTTTCGCGCACGCCAGGACGGGCGCCGAAGATTTGGAGAGCTTGCCCGGCGCACCCTGCCGAAGCGCGGCTTCGAGACCGAGAACCTCCACCGCTTCCGCCGCCTTGGCGAGCCCGACGAAACCCGGTTGCAGCGCGAAGTGCTGTCGCAGCGATCCGGCATCGGCGCGGATTCCGTTCAACTGGGCAAACGCGCCCAACAGCTCCCAATCGGCCTCGCCAGCCGCGCCCGCCCCTCCCGCCGGACCTGCGTCCGGCGCGATTTCCTGAATGCTCACATTGCTCTCCCTGACTTTTTTATTGACTATCCGACTGCATGTGCTGGCGTCAAAGCCAGTACGAAATTCGAGCCGCATGCGCTGAACTTCATGTGCCGCATGAAGCGACCGAATCTTTCCTGATCGATGTCCACGCTCATGTTGACGCACAGCTCCCGCGCATCCCTGTTCTCGGCCCACCGGCGAAAGGCGATCAAGAGCTTGAGCGCGGCTGCGCTGCCGCGGTATTGCGGCAAGACATAGAAGCACTTGTCCTGCGCAACCCGGACGTCGGCGAAGAAATACTCGCTCACGTAGCCTGCAAGCATCCCGATCACACCGGCGTGCCGGTGCTCGGCGAGCAGTACGCATCCTGCGGGCGCACCCTCGATCAACGCCCGGATGGCAACACGGGTTCGCGCGACATTCAGGGCGGTATTTCGAAAACGCGATTCGGCATGCAGGGCCCTGCCAAGCGAGAGCACGGCGTCTTCGTCAGCCGAAACTGCAAGCCGGATCTGAGTGGCGCTTTGCATGTTCAAGCCGCCTGCCAGTGCGCCATCGCTTGCTCCTGCAGGGCAACAGCGTGCCCTGGTGAATCGTCATCCAACGGCACAAAACCGATAGGCGCCTGCTCACTGGCGCCGTCGGTGGCGAGCACCTGCACGAACAGGCTGGCCATGCGGTGCATGCGTGCCGTGGCGGCGTCTGCCTGCTCGGCCGCTGCCAGCACATCGAGCGCGGCTCGGGGCAGCGGCACGTTCTCGCCGGCGAACATGACGTCACCCGCCTGCGATGTGCGCCCGTCGCTCCACTGCACAACGGAGGTGCCGAAGACGACGTTGCCGCTGTTCATGACCGGCTTCCCTCGCGCTCGAGCCCGATGCTTTCAACGCCGGCTTCGTCGAGCGTGACGTACTCGCCCTCGTCCTGGCGCCCGTTGGCGTTCTTGTCCTGGAACAGGCCGAAGCGGTGCCAGTCTGCGTCCGCTGCGCCAAGGCGCATGTCGCCATCGGTGTCAAAGGCGGCGAGACCCTCGAGGTCGGTGCGCGCGCCGGGCAGGTAGCCGACGAAGCTCACCTCGCGGTCAAGGTCCACGCTGGCGTCCTGGTTGGCATCGAAGACCAGCACCGCGTCGGACGGCGCCGCCCAGCCGATGCGCTCGCGCCAGCCGTCGGCGTTGATGTCGGCGAAGACGTTGGAGTCTTCCGGCGCAGCAGCTCGATGCCATCGTTCTTGAGGTCGAGGACGATGGGGCAGCTGCGCCGTCCTGCTCCACATTGCTGCCGACGTGGATGGGGTGACCACTGCATCGGTGAAGGCGCCCTGGGCATCGGTGACCCGCATGGTGAATGGGTCCGACCCGCCGTAAGGGTCTCCCAGGTGGCTGTAGTGCTGCCAGGCGCCGCGCTCGTCGACCCAGGGCAGGAACGGAGCAGAGGTGTGGGTGTTGTAGGCATTCGTGGAGACGTCGGTGTATCGGTTGACCCACATGCCCGTGCTGCGGTCCTTCCGCCAGACTGAACAAGAGCTGGCCCGAATTGCCGTCGGGATCCCAGGCGATCAACCGCCCGTTCATGCGGTACGGATCGTCCATCGCGGTTTCGCTCAACCGGTTCGTGGCGTCGATCTGGCTGAAGTCGATCGGGCGCACCATGCCGTTCTGGTAGCGGCTGATGGCGATCTCGCGGCCGTGCGCATCCAATAAGCTGTTGGGCACCCAGTTGCCGCCCGGGTCCTGCACGCGATCGGTCGGGTTGGCGGCCAGCGCCAGGGCGCTTGCTTCATCGCGCACCTCCACGAGGGTCCATGCAAACACGCCATCGCTTCCCCAGCGGTAGCCATAAATAGGCCGCCCCGGCCAGATGGCCTCGATCACGGGCGCATCGTTGACCGCAGCGATGTTCAGGTGCGCGGTGGCCCAGGTCTGGCCGCCGTCGCTGTCGGAGAGCTGGTACTGGAAGCTGGCTTGGCCGTTGTAGTTGGGTGCCGCCTCGAAGCGCACGTTGCCCTGCGCGTCCAGGCTAACCGTGCCATTGCTGGCCTGGCCGACGGCCGAGATGCGCAACTGCGCGGCGGCGTTGTCGGCGTCGCTGTCGTTGGCGAGCAGTTGCGCCGCGCCGATGGCGAAGGCGACGTCCTCGTAGCCTTCGAAGCTGTCGTCGACCGCCGTGGGGTTCACGTTCACGCGCGAGAAGTCGATCTCGGCCGTGCCAGTGCTCTCGGCGCCCTCGGGGTCGCGCACCACATAGCTGAAGGAGCCGACGCCGATGTAGCCCACCTCGGGCACGAAGGTGACGGAGCCGTCCGCGTTCAACTGCGCCGCACCGTGCTCGGCGGCGCGCACGCCGACCACACGAAGACCGGCGGGGGATTCGGCATCGGTGTCGTTGGCCAGCAGCGCGGCCTGGGTGAGCGTGTAGACGACGTCGCGCTTGCCGGTCAGGCGCTCGCCGTTGACAACGGGGGCGTCGTTGACGGGTGCGAAGCTCAGGCTGACGGTGGCTTCGCTGCGGCCGCCCGCACCATCGTCCACCGTGTAGGTGAAGCTGGCTGCGCCGTTGAAGTCGAGCGTGGGAGTAAAGACGATCTCGTCGTCGACCAGCGCGACGGCGCCGCCGGTGGCCTGCCCCACTGCAGCGATGCGCAGGTCTGCGGCAGGGTTGTCCACGTCGCTGTCGTTCGCGAGCAAGGCGGACGTGCTGAAGCGGGCCACCTCGTCCTCGTTCAGGCGGACAGTCTCGCCCACGGTATCGGGCGCGTCGTTGACGGCGGCGATGTCGAACTGCGCGGTGCCGACCGTAAAGCCGCCCGCCCCGTCGGCAACGGTGTAGGTGAACGAGGCAGCGCCGAAGTGGTTGAGATCCGGCGCGAAGTGGATGACACCCGTCGCGCCCATCGAGACGACGCCGTGCGTGGCGTTTCCGACCGAGACGATGCGAAGGTCGGCGTGCGGGTTGTCGATGTCGCGGTCGTTCGCGAGCAGCGCGGCCTGTGTGAGCTGCAGGGGCGTGTCTTCCTGCATGGCGATGGTTTCGCCCGTCACCTGCGGCGCATCGTTGACCGCTGCGAGGTTGACCACCGCAGTGGCGGTGGCGGTGCCGCCTGCGCCGTCGGAGACGGTGTAGCCGAAGCTCGCCGGGCCGTTGTAGTCGGGCTCGGGCGCGAACTCGATCTTCCCGTCGGGTCGCAGGCGGACCTGGCCGTGGCTGGCGCCGCCGACCGCCACGATGGAGAGCACCTGAGCGTTGATGGCGGTGTCGACATCGCTGTCGTTGGCCAGCAGCAGATGCGGCTCGATCAGCAGCGTCGCATCCTCGTCGGAATCGAGCTGCTCGCCCGCGGCCAGCGGCAGGTCGTTGGCGGCGACGATCGCGAGGGCCACGGCCGGTCCCCAGCCCATTGCCCCAACAGCGGTCGCTCACCCAGTAGGTGAAGCGCGCCGGCCCGTTGTAGTCGGCATCGGGGACGAAACGCACGTTGCCGGCCACGTCGAGCGAGACGCTGCCGTGCTCGGCGTCGCCGACGCGGCTGATGCGCAGCAGGTCGCCATCGACGGCGCTGTCGGGATCGCGGTCGTTCGCCAGCAGGTCGACCGCGCGGAACATGAGGGCGTGGTCTTCGTCGCCCGCCGCCTGCTCGCCTTGCGCAACGGGTGCGTCGTTGACCGCGTCGACATCGACCCAGGCAGTGGCGGTGCTGCTCAGGCCATAGGCGTCGGCAACCGTGTAGCGGAAGTTGGCGCGGCCGTGGAAATCGGCATCGGGGATAAAGACGACTTCGCGCTCGCCATCGGCGTTGGTGTGCAGGCCGACACGGCCGTGCGTCGGCTGGTCCACCGCCGTGATGCGCAGCACGGGCATGCCGGCCGGGGTGCCGCTGTTCGCCGTGCTGTCGTTGGCCAGCAGGTCGGTCGCACGGATGCGCAGGCCCGCGTCCTCGGCGCCCTCGACGCGCTCGCCCGCCACGCGCGGCAGGGCGGCGAGCGGGTCGGCGGCGAGCGGGCTCGTCGGGCGTGGCGGGGCGTCGTTGCCGGGTGGCAGATCGCCCGGCGCCAGGGACGCGGCCGCTGCGGGTGCGGTGGAGGCCAACGCAGCTGAGCGCCTGGCACCCCAACCGGCAACGGGGCATTGCCCCATCGCCAGACGGTGCGTCGCTGCTCACGACGTTGCCGGGCCGCGCGCCCTGCAGAGGCAGCGTGCGCAGATCGAAGGGTTGCACCTGACCTGCAGCATCGATCAGGTCCACGCGAACGGCGGAGGCATCGCTGCCCACGCGTGCTGCCGTTCGTCGCCGCCAAGCCGGCGTCGCCGCTTGCGGCAACAAATGCCGGCTGCGGTGCGGGCGAGGTCGGTCCCTCGACAGCGCTGGCCACAACCGGCCACTGCACGGCAGCCGCCCCGGCAGCCACAGCGATCAGCGGTGCGGCGCCCGAGCCGGCGGCAAAGAGCGGATGGTCCGCCGCACGAACCATGTCGGCGGTCGCCTGCCGCATCGCCTGCGCCGCGCTGGAAGGGGCGCCGCTCACGAAGGCGAGCGGTGCCGAGCGGATGCGGCTGTCGCCGGCCGCTAGGATGCTGTCGGCCTGCGCCCCCGCACCCTGCCCTGCTGCGGCCGGCCCGCTGCGCCGGTGGCGATGCGGATGTCGCCCGGCAGACGGCAGCAGCCTGGATGCCGGTGTTGGCGACGGTGCGCGCGGTGGTGCTGGCCAGACGCCGGTCACCGGCTTCATTGCCGCAGCGCCGCCGTCCGCATCGGCATCGCCGCCGTGGGTGTGTGCGGCCTTGCCGTCGAAGGCGCAGGTGTTGATCGCATGCAGGGTGGCGCCGCCGCCTCCTGCACCTCGACGAGGCCGTTTGGCGTGAGTTCGTAGGCGACACCGCGCACGTCGCCTGTGAGGTGTTCTTCGGTGAGGGCTTCGATGCGCCCGTCGGCGTATTCGATGTGCGGCGGCCGGGCGGCGAAGTCGATGGCTGCGATGCCGGCCGCGGCAAGGCTGCGCACTTCGCCAGCCGAGCCTTCGCCGTTGCCGTTGAGGTCGATCCACAGGCGCAGGGCGGCGAAGGCGGGGTCGCGCGCATCGAGCCTGCCGTTGCGGTCGGCATCGAGCCAGTGCACGCTGTCCAGGCGCCGGTCGTCGTCCAGCTGCAGCAGCTCGCCGCTGTGCACGAGCGCGTCGCCATCCAGGTCGATGGCCAGCATGGCGCGGTTGGCGGCCACCCAGTCGGTGCGCTCCAGGTACCCGTCGGCGTCGATGTCGATCAGGCCGGTGCTGCTGGCGTTGGCGCCTGCCACGGCCGGCGCCGCGACCGTGAGCGCGCGCAGGCTCTGCGTGAGGCCGCCCGCGTCAAGCTCGGGCGCGCTGGCCTCGCGCCCCTGCTGCAGCGCCTGCAGGTTGGCGGCTTCGAAGCCGTCGCCCGCAAGCGTCTCGTTCCAGTGCGCGAGGATGGTGTCGCGCTGCCACGTCGGCACGATGGCACCGCCTTCGACCATGTGGCGCACGAAGTCGCCCGCGAGCGTCTCGCCGCTGCCGTCGTTGCGCTCGCCATCGCCGTCGTAGTAGCGCCGCTGCAGCTGACCTTGGTTGTCCGTCCACTGCAGGTACAGGTGGCCGGGGCCGCTGTCGTAGTTCAGCCCATCGGGGTCGTTCAGGTAGCCCACGCTGGGCATGCGTGCGGGGATGAGGGCGTACTTCGGGTTGCCGTCGGCGTCCCTGGCTTCGCCCAGGTGCTGCTGGATGCCGTCCACCAGCTGCTGCATGGTGCGCAGCGCCGTGGCGCCACCACCGTGCGCGTCGCGCTCGGCATGAGCGTGCACGTCGCCTTCGCTGTCCCAGAAGGTGGCCGCATGGCCTTCGCTCATGGGGATGTCTTCTTCGATGAGCGCCCCGACCACGAGGATGACGACGGCAATGATCTGGCCGTACACGGGGATGACGTTGCAGGCCGCCGCCAGGCTGACGGCGCTGGATGCGATGGCATACGGGTCGCCGCTGTCGAGGGCCAGCACCAGGCCGAGCACGGGCAGCACGGTGGAGGCCTGTACGCCGATCGCATTGCCGATGGCCTGGCTGGCCGCGCCGCTGGCAACGGAGTCGACCAGGGCGATGCCGCTGTACAGGGCGGCGCCGTAGTTGCCGCTCTCCAGCGCGCCGACCAAGCCGAGGGCGGCGGCAACCCCGCCCAGGTCGCCCGGCAGTTCGCCTGTTCCCAAGCGGTCGGCCGCGTTGTAGATGGCCACCAAGGCACCGGCGCGCTGCACGTCGCTCATGTCCGCCCAGCTGTTCAGCCCGAGCAGGACGTTGACCAGGCCCAGGGCGTTGGCGGTCTGGGTGGCGTTGACGCCTTCGGCGTACTGCTCCGCGGTGTGGCTGCGGCCTTGGGGGTCGAGGTAGCTGACGGTGTCGGAGGTGCTGCCATCGGCATTGATGCGCACGCCGGCGACGCGGCTGTAGCCATCGGGCTGGCGCGTGATTTCGCCCACGATGTCGCCGTCGGCGTTTTGGATCAGGGCGGTCGTTCCGCCGGGCAAGGGGACGATGGCGAGATCGTCCAACCCACCCAGGTTGAGGGCGTAAAGGGTGCTGGTGAGGGCGGTGCGCTGCAAAGGCGTGAGCATGGCGCCTGCGCCTGCGAAGTAGTCGTCGAGGGTGAAGGAAGGCGAAGGAGGCGCGACCACCGGTGCAGCGGTGTCGCCGGGAACGAACGCGAGCGCCACTACCTGCGCGTCGTGGTCGAGACCTATGGCCGCACCGTCTTGCAGGTCCATCAGGCTCACGCCGTCGCCGGCCGCGACGACCATCGCAACGGGCTGGCCTTGCGCATCGACCAGCACTCGGGTGCCGTCTGCGAGGGTATGAAGCGACACGTCGTCGCCGTAGCGCTCTTGCACCATGGCGGTCCACGATGCGGCGCGTGCATCGTGCGATTGCAGTTCGGCTGCGAGTGCTTCCTGCCCTGGATCGGGGCCGTCGGTGGCGCCTGCGCCGCCAGCCACCTGGGTGGGCCGGTCGCCTTGTCGTGCCAGGGCCTCGCCCACGCCTTCGGCGCCGGTCGCATCGGACAGCGGCAACGAGTCGATCAGCCGGTCGATTTGACCGCCGATGTCGCGCAGCATCTCCCGCAGGTCGACTGCCGCGGGGTCGATGTAGCCTTCCTTGATCAAACGAAGGACGGCGCTGCCCAAGCCGCTCAGCGCGGGTGCGGAGGTGACGCCAGGGACTTTGTCGAGCCACTCCTGCGCCATGGCGCGCACCTCGGGGTCGCGGTTGTAGGTGGCGCCGAGCACCAGGGCATAGGTGGAGGTGTTGGCTGCCAGTGCATCGATGCCGCTGCCGCCGCTTTGCATCAAGCCTTGCCAGTACCGCTCTACGGCTTCGGGGCCGCCGTTTCGTTCCAGGAGCTTGAAGGGGGTGTCTAGGGTCCAGTTCTCTATGCCAAGGTGGTTGTCTTTGAATGCCTTCTCATGGAAAGCCTTGGCTTGATCTGCGGTCACATCTTTCGTGGTTGCAGGATCCTGACTACCCAGCATGTTCAGGTAGCCCTCAGCCATGCTCACCCGAATCCTCTGAATCTGCGCGGGGGTCAGGTTCTTGCATGCGTCCGAACCCAGACCTGCAACCGCGCTGTTCTGCAGATAGACGATTGCCGAGGCGCCGGCGAGCGAATTACCTGTCGCAACGCCGTTGGCCCAGCTCGCATAGTTGTAGCCGCGGTCCGACAGGTAGGCATATGCCGCGCTCAAGTTGCCTTGAGTCACAAGCGTGCGAAGACTCGCAAGCTCGATTGTCGAAATAGTTGCTGGCATCGTGTGCTCCGCTTAAGGCTTGGAACAGGTTGAGGGTTGGCGCCAAGGTCTACTCGGAAGCCTAGAAGGAGTGCGCGATAGCTCGCTTGGTAGCTGCGCCAGTTGGGCAGAAAATCGGGCGCATAGCGAAGCTCGGCTTGCGCCTTCATCTCGGGCCAAAAAACGAAATGGTGTTCGCAAGTCTTCGTTCCACCAGGCGCCGCGGCCAAGCCCGAACCGCACTTGATGAAGGCGACGATCTTGTCGTTCTCGCGGGCGAAATAGAGGATGTGGTTGTATGCGCTATGACTTCGGTTCTCGTCGTCGAGTATCAAATTGGGACCGATATCTTTAACGGCTTGGTACGGCGTCATGCCATGAACCATTGGGAGCTGCTCGTAAGTGAAGAAAGGATGCGGCTCGTGTCCAGGCACCCTGGATTCGTATGGACGGTCCAGCGGGTCATTCCCGAAACGCAGGTTCGATCCGGCAACGACACCCATGCTGATCCACTCCGAATCCCTGAATCGCGTCGTGCGATAGCTCTCCTGCGTTTCCTTCGAGAGCGGCTTCATGTCGGGGTAGTGCGCCAGGATGCCGAAGCTCGTGAGCTTCGATTCGAAGGTGCGCACCGGCTTCGCTCCCTTTGGCTTCTCAAGCCAGTGCGGGTCGCCCTCGTATTCGACGAGCCGTGCGTACTCGCGAGGGATCGACACCGGGACGCCGCCGAGATCGCCAATGACCGCCTCAGGCGGTGGCGCCAGCGAATAAGGCGCGAAGGAGCCCGTGTCTGCAGTCTGCGCATCGCAGCCAGAAAGCACCGGTAGCAATATCGCCAGCACGAGCCATTTGGAGCGGCCTTGCCTCTTGCGCTGCCTCAAAGGGAAGTTCATGCGACTCGCTCCCACAGAGCGTCATTGCTGCTCTCGTTCCAGCCGCTGCCATCCGACCGCTCGCCATCGCCGTCGTAGTAGCGCCGCTGCAGCTGACCTTGGTTGTCCGTCCACTGCAGGTACAGGTGGCCGGGGCCGCTGTCGTAGTTCAGCCCATCGGGGTCGTTCAGGTAGCCCACGCTGGGCATGCGTGCGGGGATGAGGGCGTACTTCGGGTTGCCGTCGGCATCCTTTCCGCGCAACTGCTTCTGAATGCCGTTCAACAACCCGGCAACACCACAACCCGCATCGCATTTGTGCTCGATGTTGCCGCCGAGCGCATTGCGACCATTGCGTCGCCCAACCTTTCCCCAAAACGCATTTCGTGGCTCCATCCACAAATCGAACATTGCTGCGACCTTCCCGCACGCCAATCGACTTGCTGGCGTACTCGCACTGTTTTGGAATCGGTAGCGCGTGCTCGGGGAGCCCGCATCCGGCAACTGTTGTCGTGACGGCAACGTCTGATGATTGCCTTGTCAAGAACGGCCGAATGCTACGGCGTTTAAGCCGCAGCAAATCTGATCAATTCTTGCCGCCGCGCCATGGCGGCGCCAACGCGGCTACAGGCCCTTCAGCCCGCCCGCGAAGAGCCACGCACGATCAGCTCGCCGGGCACCAGCAGTTGCCGCGCAGGCACTTCCAATCCACGCAGCCGCTCGATGAGGCATTGCGCGGCGGCGCGGCCGATTTCGTCGGTGGGCTGGGCGATGGTGGTGAGGCCGGGGCCGATCAGCGGCGCCCATTCGACGTCGTCGAATCCGACGAAGCCGAGCTCTTGGCCGAAGTGCCACCCGAGGCGCGCCATTGCTGCTGCGACGCGCAAGGTGACCACCGCATTGCCCGCGATGACGGCGGCTCGGCGCCCGCGCTTGGCGCGTTTGTGCAGCGCGCGTAGCGCGGCACCCAGTGCGTCGGCATCCTCGCCGGTGCTCTCGAACACTTCGCCCGCCACGCGCGGTTCGTGCGCCGCGACGCAGCCGCCGAAGGCGGCGGCGCGTTCGCGCCTGGAACTCACGCCCTTCTGCGGCTCGGTGATGTAGAGCAGCTCGCGCCAGCCGCCGTCCACCAGGTGGCCGCAGGCTGTCTGCATGGCCGCGGAGTTGTCGAGCGCGACGAAATCCGTGTGCATGCCGGCGTGGCGGCGGTCGACCAGCACGGCCGGCTTGCCATGCAGCGCATCGGCATCGGCCACGCCGGCACCGCGGCCGAGCGTGTTGAGGATGAAGCCGTCGACCTGGTAGCCCGCGAGTGCATCGATGGCTTCGCGCTCACGGTCGATGTCGTTGCCGAGGTTGAACAGCATCACCAGATAACCGGCTTCCTGGCACGCCTTCTCGGCGCCGCGCAGCACGGCCACCGAATAGGGGTTGGTGATATCGGCCACGATCAGGCCGATGAGCCGCGAGCGGCCGTGGCTCAACGCCTGCGCCATCGGGCTCGGCGTGTAGGCGAGATGCGCCACGGCGGCTTCGACGCGCGCCGCGATGTCGGGGCTCAACAGGCGCTCGCGATGATTCAGGAAGCGCGACACCGTGGCCTTGGACACGCCGGCAGCTTTGGCCACGTCGCCGATGGTGGCCCGCGCAGGTCGTCCCATGGGGGTTCTCGCGTTCAAGCGAAGGCGGTGTCGTAGACCGCCGGCGGGCGCTTGCCTTCGAGCGCGTGCAGGAGGTTCGTCGTCGCCAGCTCGGCCATGGCATGGCGAGTCTCGTGAGTCGCGGAGCCGATGTGCGGCAGCGGCGTGACGCGCGGATGCGTGCGCAAAGGCGAAGCGGCGGGCAGCGGCTCGGTCGCGAACACGTCGAGGCCCGCAGCGCGCAGCGTGCCGTGGTCGAGCGCGGCAAGCAGCGCATCTTCTTGCACGGTGGCGCCGCGGCCGCCGTTGATGAAGACCGCTCCCGGCTTCATTGCACCGAATACGCTGGCATCGACCATGCCGCGCGTGCTGTCGGTGAGCGGCAGCATCGCGACCACGAAATCGGCGCGCGCGAGCAGGTCCGGCAGCGGCGTGTGCGTCGCATGGCGTTGCAGTTCGGGCGCCTGCGCAGCCAGGTCGACCGGCCTGCGCGCGTGGTACAGCACCGGCATGCCGAAGCCGAGCGCTGCACGACGCGCGACCGCCTGGCCGATGCGGCCGAAGCCGAGCAGGCCGAGCGTCTTGCCATGCACGTCGAAGCCGAACAGGTCGTCGCCGATGTTCTTGGTCCAGCGCCCTTCCCGCACGAGATTGGAGAGTTCGACCACTCGCCGGCTGGTGGCCATGAGCAGTGCGAAGACCGTGTCGGCGACGGTTTCGTCGAGCACGCCGGGTGTGTGGCACAGCATGATGCCGCGCGCCTGCAGTGCGGCCAGCGCGTAGTTGTCGACGCCGACCGAGACGCTCGAGATCACCTCCAGCTTCGGGGCCCTGTCGAGCAATGCATCGTCGACGTTGAAGCTCGAACCGATGAGGCCATGCGCTAACGGTAGCGCGGCATCGAAGGCCGCGCGCTGGGCCGCGATCTTCGGGTCGGCCACGGTGACCTCGTGCGCCGCCTGCAGCCGCGCCAGTTGGTCGGCCGGCAGCTCACGAAACACCAGCACATTCTTGTGATTGAGATTCACAGTCCCGCCTCTTCCAGTTGCGCCCGCGTCGGCAGGCCTTCGGTGTCGCCCAGCACCTGCACCGCGCGGGCGCCGATCCAGGCGCCGCGCCGCGCCGCGGCGGGGACCTTCTTGCCTTCGAGCAAGGCGCTGATCACGCCGACCGCAAAGCCGTCGCCGGCGCCGACGGTGTCGACCACCTCCGCTACCGGGAATCCATCGATACGGCCGGTGCCGGCCACATCGCTGTCGTACCAGGCACCGTCGGCGCCGAGCTTCACGACCACCAGCTTCGCGCCGCGTTCGCGATAGAACCGCGCCACGCCTTCGGGCGTGTTCTCGCCGGTGAGCAACACGCCCTCTTCCATGCCGGGCAGCACCCAGTCGGCGCGCGAGGCGAGTTCGTTGATCCAGTGGCGCATGCGCTCGGGCGACGACCACAGCGTGGGCCGCAGGTTCGGGTCGAACGAGATGGTGCGGCCGGCGGCGCGCATCACGTCCATGCTGTTGATGGCAGCTTCGAGGCTGGTGTCCGAGATGGCTGCGAACACGCCGGTGGCATGCAGATGGCGCGCCGACGTCAGCCACGCCGGGTCGACATCGGCTGGCCCCATCTGGCTCGCGGCCGAACCCTTGCGGTGGTATTCGACCGGTGGGTCGCTGCCGTCGGTCACGCGGGCCTTGAACTGGAAGCCGGTGCGCTGCGCCGCATCGCACACCACATGCGAGCAATCGATGCCCTCGCCCTGCATGGTCGCAAGCAGCGAACGGCCCATCGAATCGGTGCCGAGCCGGCTGGCCCAGCCGACCTTCAGGCCCAGGCGCGCGAGTCCGATCGCAACGTTGGTCTCGGCGCCGGCGGTGCGCTTGTGGAACGCCGTCGCGGACTCGATAGGGCCGGGCCGGTCGGCCACCAGCAGCAGCATGGCCTCGTCGAACAGCGCGACATCGAAAGCGGGATTCGTCATGAGATGGATTGAAGCGAGCGGAGGTGCGCCACC
>JBBJMS010000176.1:0-7071 GCA_037720315.1 Variovorax sp.
CGCCGATGAAGTGCGGGGTCGATCCGGCGGCCGGCGAGCCGAAGTTGGCGCCGGTCGGGTTCGCCTTGGCCCAGGCCAGGAACTCGGGCACCGACTTGACGCTCGCCGGAACCGATGGACCGACCGCGAAACCGAAGTCGAAGATGCAGGCCACCGACACCGGCGTCAGGTCGACCATCGGGTCGTAAGGCAGCTTCTTGTAGATGTGTGGATAGATCGTGAGGATCGAGGTCGGCGTCTGCAGGATCGTCGCGCCATCGGGCGCGGCACTCTTCACGGCGCTGACGGCGATCTGGCCGCCGGCGCCGGTGCGGTTCTCGACCACGGCGCTGTTGGCATAGCCGGGTGCCAGCTTGGTCGCAACGCGACGGCAGAGCGTGTCCGACGTGCCGCCGGCGGCGAAGCCGGTGATGATCTTGGCGGTCTCGATCTGCTGCTGGGCGAAGGCCTGTTGGCCGATGCTCGCGAGCAGCGCCGAGGCGCCGGTGGTTTGCAGCAGGTGGCGGCGGGTGAAGGTCATGAAAATGCTCCGAAAAGGAATGTGTGTAGAGGCGCGTATTTTTCCAGCAAGGCGCCGTGCCCGACCCCCGCGTTTACCTCACGTTCGGCGCGTCGGCCGGCGATTTGTAGAGCGACAGCAGCTTTCTTGCGGCGGCCGTCAGCAGCATGGTGTCGACACCCACGGCCACGAACGACGCGCCGGCCGCGAGCCACTTGCGCGCCTGCTCCTCGGTGGTCGACAGGATGCCCGCCGCTTTGCCGGCCGCCCGGATGCGCGCGATGCCGTCGGCCATGGCGGCCTGCACGTCGGGATGATGGGGCTGGCCGACGAAGCCCATCGAAGCCGAAAGGTCCGCCGGGCCGATGAACACGCCGTCGATGCCGGGCGTCGCCGCAATCGCGTCGAGGTTCTTCATCGCTTCCACGGTTTCGGCCTGCACCAGCAGGCAGATCTGCGCATTGGCCTCGTGCAGGTAGTCGGGATATGCCTGCCAGCGCGAGGCGCGCGCCAGTGCGCTGCCCATGCCGCGGATGCCCTCAGGCGGATAGCGCACGGCCTGCACCATGCGCACCGCCTGTTCGGCGGTATCGACCATCGGCACCAGCAGGGTCTGCGCGCCGATGTCGAGGTATTGCTTGATCAGCGCCGTCTCGCCGACCGGCACGCGCACCACCGGCTGCGAGCGCGGCGCGCCCTCGGCCTGGGCCGACCAAGCGCTCGATATCGCCTGCAGTTGTGCCAGCACCGAGCGCACGTCGTTGGGCGCATGCTCGCCGTCGACCAGCAGCCAGTCGAAGCCAGCGCCGGCCAGGATCTCGGCGGCGTAGCCGTCGGCCAGGCCGACCCAGAGACCGATCTGCGGCTGGCCGGATTGCAGCGTCTGCTTGAAGGTGTTGACGGGGGTTTTCATGAAGCGGCCTTAGATGAAGCGCAATGAGATGGAGCCGAGCGGACCATAGTCGGCATGGAAGTTGTCGCCCGGCAAGGCCGTGACCGGCCGCGTGAAGGAACCCCCGAGCACGACCTCGCCGGCTTCGAGGCACTCGTCCCACGGCGCGAGCTTGTTGGCGAGCCACGCCACGCCCGTCGCCGGATGGTTGAGCACCGCGGCGGCCACGCCCGACTCTTCGATCACGCCGTTCTTGAAGAGCAGCGCGCTCACCCAGCGCAGGTCAACGGCGTCGGGCCTGACCGGCCGCCCGCCGGTCACGATGCCGGCGTTGGCAGCGTTGTCGGCAATGGTGTCGAACACGCGGCGCGGCGCCTGGGTGTGGCGGTCGAACTGTTCGATCCGGGCATCGATGATCTCGATCGCCGGCACCACGTAGTCGGTGGCCGCCAGCACGTCGAAGATGGTGACCTTCGGCCCCTGCAGCCGCTTGCCCAGCACGAAGGCCAGTTCGACCTCGACGCGCGGCGCGATGAAGCGCATGAAAGGGATCTCGCCCTGCTCGAAGAACATGTCGTCCAGCAGCGTGCCGTAGTCGGGTTCGGTGATCTGGCTTGCCTGCTGCATCGCGCGCGAGGTGAGGCCGATCTTGTGGCCCTTGACCACGCGGCCTTCGGCCAGCTTGGCCTTCACCCATTCGCGCGAGATCGCATAGCCGTCCTCGATCGTCATCTCGGGAAAGCGCGTGGAGAAATGCGCGACCTGCACGCGCGATTTTTCGCTTTCGTGAAGTTCGGCGGCGAGCTGGCGGATGAAAGTCTTGTCGAGCATTTGCTATCTGCCCTCGAACAGGGGATGCAGGTTGCCGCACTTGCCGTCGTAGACCAGGCCCGGCGCTTCGTCGATCTGCAGGGTGATGCCGATGTGGCGCTGGGCAAGCAGCGGCTCGAAATGGCTCTTCACCTTCGCGAGCAGCGCGTCGCCGACGCGCTGCTTGACCGCATCGGAGCGTCCTGCCGCCATGCGCACGTTGAGGTAGACGAAGGCGTGGTCGCCGGTGCCGTCCGCCACCGCGAAGTGCGCCGCCGGATACGCCAGCACGCGCGTGCCGCCGACCGGATAGACCTGCCTGCCTTCGTCGTCGCGCTGTTCGAGCATGGCATCGGCCAGCGTGCGGCACAGCGCCGGCATGCCGGCATCGGATTCGATGTTGGCGGTGTAGAGAATCACGAGATGCGGCATGGTTGTCTCCTCAAGGCAGCGGCGTGACCGGAAATATCGCGTTGATCTGCCCGGTGCCCGAGCTGCCGAAATACGGCGTGACGACTTCCGCCGGTGCGGCGTAGCCGTCCCACCCCAAAAGGCCGAGCAGCATGGCCGTGTCGTGCATGTCGCCTTCGCCCCAGCACTTGTCGGCGTACATCGGCAGCATGCCGATGAAGGTCTTCCACTCGCCGGCCTTCCACAGCTCGACTACGCGCCGGTCGACCTGTTCGAGGAACGGGTCGTAGACCTTGTGCATGAACTCCGGCGCGCGGCCGTTGTCGGCGAAGTGGTGCGACAGCGACCCGCTCGCAAATACCGCCACCGTGCCGTCGTAGCGCTCTTCGATGGCGCGCCGCACCGCGAGGCCGAAGCGGCCGGACTCGTGCAGGTCGTGCCAGTCGCACCAGCCGCTGATGCTGATCACCTTGTAGTGCCGGTCGGCGTTCATGTAGCGCATCGGCACCAGCGTGCCGTAGCCGAGTTCGAGCGTGGTGTCGCTGTGCGCGCGGCTCTTCACGCCCATCTCGTTGGCCATGTCGGCGATCAGGTGGCCAAGCGGTGGATTGCCCGCATACGCGTACGGCATGTTCTTGATGAAGTGCGGCAGCTCGTTGCTGGTGTAGTTGCCTTCGAAGGCCGGGCCGCAGTTGATGTGGTATTCGCTGTTGACCTGCCAGTGCACGTCGAACACCACGATGGTGTCGACGCCGAGTTCGCGGCAGCGGCGGTCGATTTCCTTGTGGCCGTTGATCGCCGCGGCCCGGCAGCCGAAGTTCGGGCCCGGAAACTCCGACAGGTACATCGACGGCACATGCGTGATCTTGGCGGCCAGTGCGAGCGTGCCCATGGTCATGCCTCTCCCTTCCGGCTTTCGGCATTCATGCCGTTCCCCAATGTGGAATGTGGTGCGAGCCGAGCGACACCGCCACGTTCTTCGGTTCGCAAAACACCTCGTAGCTCCAGGTACCGCCTTCGCGGCCGGTGCCCGAGGCCTTGGTGCCGCCGAAGGGCTGGCGCAGGTCGCGCACGTTCTGGCTGTTGACGAAGCACATGCCGGCCTCGACGGCAGCGGCCACCCGGTGCGCGCGGCCGATGTTCTCGGTCCACACGTAGCTCGACAGGCCATAGGCGATGTCGTTCGCGAGGCGGATCGCGTCGGCCTCGTCGTCGAACGGAATCAGGCAGGCGACCGGGCCGAAGATTTCTTCCTGCGCGATGCGCATGCGGTTGTCGACATCGGCGAACACGGTGGGCATCACATAGTTGCCCTTCTTCACGCGCTCAGGGAGGTCGGGCACTTCGAGCCCACCGCAGAGCAGCGTCGCGCCTTCCTTCGGGCCGAGTTCGATGTAGCTGCGCACCTTGGCCAGGTGCGCCTGCGAAATCATCGGGCCGACGATTGCCTTTTCGTCCTGCGGGTCGCCGATCGCGATGCGCTTTGCACGCTCGGCGAAGCGCGTCGCGAACATCGTATAGACCGATCGCTGCACCAGGATGCGCGAACCCGCGGTGCAGCGCTCGCCGTTGTTGCTGAAGATCATGAACACGGCGGCGTCGAGCGCGCGGTCCATGTCGGCATCCTCGAAGACGACGAAGGGGCTCTTGCCGCCCAGCTCCATGCTGAACTTCTTCAGGCCCGCTGCCTTGACGATGCGGTTGCCGGTCGCGGTCGAGCCGGTGAAGGAAACCGCTCGCACGTCCGGGTGCGCGACCAGCGGCTCGCCCGCATCCCTGCCGTGGCCGTGCACCAGGTTCAGCACGCCTGGCGGAATGCCCGCTTCGAGCGCCAGCTCGCCGAGGCGCGCGGCGCTCAGCGGCGAGAGCTCGCTCATCTTCAGCACCGCCGTGTTGCCGAAGGCGAGGCATGGCGCGACCTTCCACGTCGCCGTCATGAAGGGCACGTTCCACGGCGAGATCAGCGCACACACGCCGACCGGATGGAACAGCGTGTAGTTAAGGTGCGTCTCGGTCGGATAGGTGTGGCCGTCGACCCGCGTGCACATCTCGGCAAAGTAATGAAAGTTGTCGGCCGCGCGCGGCACCAGCTGCTTGCCGGTCTGGGAGATGACCTGGCCGCAGTCGTCGGTTTCGGTGCGGGCGATCTCGGGCACATGCGCGGCGATCAGGTCGCCGAGCTTGCGCATCAGGCGCGCGCGCTGCGGGGCCGGCGTCGCTGCCCATTTGGGAAAGGCTTCCTTCGCTGCCGCGACGGCGGCATTCACCTCTGCCTCGCCACCCGACGCGACTTCAGCCAAGACTTCCTGCGTGGCCGGGTTCACGGTCTGGAAGTAGTCACGGCCCGCGACCGCCTTGCCGTTGATCAGGTGATCGACTCTCATGCAGTGCCTTCGATGGTGTTCATGAGCGCGCCGATGCGCTCGATCTCGGTGACAACCACGTCGCCGGGCCGGCAGTCGACCACGCCGTCGGGCGTGCCGGTGAGGATCAGGTCGCCGGGCGACAGCGTCATGAAGCTGGAGAAGTATTCGATCAGGAAGGGCACGTCGAAAATCATGTCCCTCGTGCTGCCGGCCTGCGTGACCTTGCCGTTCACCGTGGTCTGCAAGGTGAGCGCCATCGGGTCCGGCACGTCCGCCGCATCGACCAGCCAGGGGCCGATCGGCGTGCAGGTGTCGCGGTTCTTCACCCGCAGGTTGGGCCGGTACCAGTTCTCGAGGTAGTCGCGTACGGCGTAGTCGTTGGCTACCGTGTAGCCGGCGATGAAGTCGAAGGCGTCGGCACGCCGCACCTTGCGCGCCGTCTTGCCGATCACCACCACCAGCTCGCATTCGTAGTGCATGAACTGCACGTCGCGCGGGCGCTGCGTGAAGCGGCGATGGCCCACGAGTGTGCTCGCGCCCTTGACGAAGACGAGCGGCTCCTCGGGCGCCTTGAACGCGAGTTCCTTTGCATGGTCGGCATAGTTGAGGCCGAGCGCGAGGATGGTGCGCGGGCGCGGCGTCGGCGCGAAAGGCGGCAGCCAGTCGACATCATCGAAGCCGGCCGTGCGGCCATCGGCGAGCAGCAGCCGGCCGTCGCGTTCGGTCGCCGCATGCTCGGCACGTTCGAAGACGATGCGGGCGTGCTTCATGCCGCGTCCCCCACCAGCGTGTTGATCAGGCTCTCGAAGCCGGGGCCGCCGATCTCGATGCGCTGGCCGGCGCGTGCGAGCGGCCGGTCGGCGTCGCAGCCGAGCATCAGTACGTCGCCGTGCGCCAGCGTCATGAAGGCGCCGACGTCTGCCAGCAGTTGCGAGGCGCTGCGCACCATCTGCGAAAAATCGATCGACTGGCGCAGCTCGCCGTCGATGCGGACTTCGAGCCTGAACGCGGACGGATCGCTCACCTCCTGCGCATCGCGCAGCGCCGGGCCGATGCCGAGAAAACCGTCGATGCACTTGAACCTGATTGGCGGCCGGAAGAAGCTCGGGTGTGGAATCGACAGGTCGTTCATGGGCACGAAGCCTTCGATGTCGCCGTCGGCGCCGATGACCATCGCGATGGTCGCGCCCACTTCGACCTCGGGCACGTCCGCCGGCAGCGCGATCGTGCGGCCGTGCGGGCTCCAGGTGTTGGCCGTCTTCACGTAGAGCACCGGCGCCCTCGGCGGCGCGTTGTAGGGCGGCTGATGCATCTGCGGCGCGAGGCGCTCGACCTCGCCGCGAAAGTTGAGCAGCACGCCGTACACGGTGCCGGTCGGCAGGAAGCTCATGGCTGCTCCAGTTCGATGACCTGATCGAGCAGCGCATACAGCTGCGTGAGCTTCTGCTTGCCGAGCGACTTTTCCATCCACTCGTAGTGCGCCTCGATGGCGCACGAGAGCCTGGCGACCAGGCGCCGGCCCTTGGCCGTGGCATCGACGACAGTGCGGCGCTGGTCGGCGGGGTCGCGCTCGCGGCGGATCAGGCCGTCGCGCTCCATGCGGGCCAGCACGCCGGTCAGGCTGGGGCCGAGGATGAAGGCCTCGCGCGCCACCCGCCCGGTTTCGACCGTGCCGTGCTCGCCCAGCACCCGCAGCACCCGCCACTGCTGGTCGCTCAGGCCCTGCTCGCGCAGGCTGGGCCGCGTGTGCAGCATGACGGCTTCGCGCGCCTGGAGCAGCAGGCGCGGGAGGTTGCGATGAACGAAGGGCGTGCTCATGAAGGCTCCGATTATTTAACTTGTTAAATTAATTTCCAAGTGCCTGGCGCGGTGTTTGACATCGGGTATTCCCTTGGGGCCGATCGGCCGTGTCCGGCGTGCTCCCTACACTCGGCCGATGGCCAAGGAAAAAACTCTCTATGTCTGTTCCGAGTGCGGCGGCACCAGTCCCAAGTGGCTTGGCCGCTGTCCGAACTGCGACGCCTGGAACACACTCGTCGAGCAGGCGGGCGCGCCGGCCGCCGGCAGCGCCAACAACCGCTTCGGCAGCACGC
>JBBJMS010000043.1:0-21778 GCA_037720315.1 Variovorax sp.
TCCTGCGAACGCGTCCGGTGCGTACGGCAAATGGCCGCAGGGCACCGGCTGGGCGCTCGGCGGTCTTCTGGTCGCCGTGCTGGCGGCCGCACCCTGGTACACGAGCTTTGCGACGCAGCGCTTGCTGGTCGAAGTGCTGACGGTCTTCACCATTGCTATGGCTTGGAATTTGTTGGCCGGGTATGCGGGCATGGTGGCCGTCGGGCAGCATGTTTTCGTCGGCGTCGGCGCGTATGTGCTGTTCGCGTCTTCCAACCACCTGCAGGTCAACCCGTGGCTGCTCTTGCCCCTGGCGACGGTTGCGTGCGCGCTGTTCGCATTGCTGAGTGCATGGCCGATGTTCCGGCTCAGTGGCGCTCATTTCGCGGTCGGAACCTGGGTGTTGGCCGAAATGGCGCGCATCGGCGTGCTCAATGCCGACTGGCTGGGCGCAGGCGGCGGTCTGCCGCTGGAGATGATGCGCGAGTACGAGCGCTTCGAGCGCAATGCCGGCGTCTATTGGGCGGCGCTCGCTGTCGGTATCACATCCTTCGTGGGAGCACGCGCGGTACTGCGCGGGCGCCTCGGGCTGGCATTGGTCAGCTTGCGAGATGCCGAGAGCGCGGCGGCCGCGTGCGGCGTGCCGGTACGGCGGACCAAACTCCAGCTCTGGCTGATCGCCGCCTGCATGACGGGCACGGCCGGCGCCATCTCGTACATGAACTCCCTGCAAGTCACGCCGGATGCGTCTTTTGGACTCAACTGGACCGCAGTCGCGATCTTCGTCGCGGTGCTCGGCGGCATCGGAACTCTGGAAGGTCCGATCCTGGGCGTACTGGTCTACTGTGTTCTGCGCGAAGCCTTCGCGGGCTATGGCGCCTGGTACTTCATCGGGCTCGGCATGCTCACGATTGCAACCATGCTTCTCGCGCCGGGCGGGGCGTGGAGCTTGATCGTGCGGCGCTGGCACTTCGATCCCTTCGGCGTGCGAAGAAAGATGCCGTAGGAGAAGTCACCCAAATGCTCTTTTCCCGGGGTGATTTTGGGGATAACCCCCGTGTCGCAGCGTCCGCTTGACTGTATTTTCGAGTGTTGGCCCAGTAGTTGCTGGATCCGCTAGCAACCACTCGCAAAAACGACACCATGCACGCCCATTCCGTCCTTGCCGCTTCGGCTCGGCAGTCGCTGAGCACAGCAGCCGTGCCGACCGGCCAGCGGCTGGACTACTGGATGGAGACGGTGGGCTCGCTGTACTGCCAACTTGAGTGCGAGCCGCCGAAGGACGATGCGATCTTTGGCGATATCCAGTTCAGCCGGATTGGGGATCTACATTTCACCCGGCTCAAATCGAACGGGCGGCGCGTCTGGCGCACGCCGGCACGCATCAGTGCCAGCAATGATGACCATTGCCTGGTCATCATTCAACGTCAAGGCAACGCAGTGGTGCGGCAGGACGGTCGCGAAGCGACGGTTCGCCCGGGTGATTTCGTATTCAACGATTGCACACGACCGTACGAGCTGTTGTTCGAGCAATCAGGTCACGAACTCTTCGTGCTGCGGCTTGCGCGCGCACAGCTTGAAAACCAGGTGGGCAATCTCGAAGAACTCACAGCCGTGACGGTGCGCGGCGATGGCGCTCCGGGGCAACTTCTGCTGTCGATGGTGGACACCTTGCAACGGGACATCGACCAGTTGCACCCGTCGTCCGCTATCGCCGTGTCGGAAGGCATCGCGAGCATCATCGCGGCTGGATTGCGAAGCCTGCCCGGCGCCAACGTGCGCAGGCCGTCCAACCTCACTGCCTATCACCTGGCCCGCATCATGGCGCATGTGCAGAAGCACTTGCGCGATCCCTCGCTTTCGATCGGCTCTGTTGTGAAAGCGGTGGGTCTGTCGCCGGATCACATAAGCCGGTTGTTCCGTAACGAACCTGTTTCCTTGTCGCGCATGATCTGGCAGCAGCGGGTGGAAGCATGCCGGCGCGAACTGGTGGACCCGCGATCGTCGGCGCGCAGCATCAGCGACATCGCATTTTCGTGGGGCTTCAACGATGCAGCTCATTTCAGCCACAGCTTTCGCAAGCAGGTTGGACTGTCGCCGCGTGAATGGCGCGCCCAGGCACAAGAGCGCGCGATCGCCTGACGCTCAGTAAGGCAAGCGGCCGGCCTCGGAGATCGCCGCGATATCGAGGAACCTGAGGGCCACATGCTGAGAGGGGTGGTAGCTCATCGTCAGTCCACCGAGATCCACGTTTTGCATCGTCTCCAGCGCGGCTTTCACGCGAGCCCTGTCATCGGGGTCCGCGCGTCCATCCGATCGTCTCGCGTGCGGGAACAGGCATCAGAAGATCTTCGTCACACGGAGGTTGAGGCGGGCCTTTTCCTTGAACCCGTTCTCGACCGCGAGGTCCTTGCCCAACTGAACCTGCACCTGCAGCGTCTGGTTCACGAAATGCGTGGCGGTCAGTCGGGCGTAGTGCGTTTTCAGCTTGTCGTTCTGCTCGACGCCATTCAGCTTGGTTTCACCGCCCCAGTAGTAGCCGTAGCCCACGGAGAGCGCTGTCGCGGGCGAGAGGTTGTAGCGCAGGTGCGCCTGGGTCTCGTAGCGGGGGTCCTGCTTCCGCGTGCCGCCGAGCGGGCTGGCGTCGTCGTTCTTGCCGTGCACCAACACGTCGCCCACCACGTCCAAAGCCCAATCGGGGCCGAAGTGTTTGACGTAGGCCAGTTGCAGCAATGCTTTCCAGCGGTTCTCGCCAAGATTCAAGGGTTTGCTGCTGTCGTAGTCGCCGCTTGGCAGGTAGACGAACGTGCCGATGCTGAATGCGTCGCGGGTTGTCGGGTCGAGAAGAAACTTCACCGGAGCGCCGAGGATCAGGTCAGCGGTGCCGCTGGCCTTGCCCAGAAAGCTCGCGTCCTTGCCGCCTCGCAGCTGGCCGAATGGCAGGATCACTTGCGGATCGAGGAAGACGCTGGGCGACAACTCGACGGGTCGGATGTAGCGGACCAGTCCGATGTCGGACTTCAGGGAGAAGTTGCTTTGGACTTTGTCGCCATTGACGTAAAAAGCCGACCGCTCTGCATGCTGGTAGTAAAGCGGCAGGATGTTGACGTTGGCGGGATAGACCTCGTAGTCGCCGGCAGTCACCTCCAGAGCCGACGCAGATTGGAATGCCGCGATTGCGGCGATGAAGACGATCGCGGAACGCTTTTTCGAGAACGACATGTGTTTCCTCCTGATTGATTTTTTTGAACGGAAAGCAGGCCGGCGGCCTGCTTTTTCACGGCGAGACGGCGTTGAGCAAGCCTGTTTTCGGATGGCAGTTGATGTATTCGTACTCCTGCTCGTCCGGCTTGAGTACGGACACTTCGTGGTAAACGCGCAGCTTCAGCTGGAATTCCAGTTCCTGCACGATGCGCATGAAGGTGCCAAAGATGGCCACATGGGTGGGGTGGGACTCTGACCAGCGTTCCATGTCGCCGAGAGAGCGCCAAAGGCTCAGGCCAAACGTCTTCTCGATGGGTTTGCCCGATGCATCCAGATGCGTCATGTACCGGTTGGAGTAGCACCCGATCGCAGTACCGCGGTCACGAAGAAAATCCATGCCTTCGCGAAGCACCGGCTCCATGTCCTGCAAGTAGAGTTCGCGCTCCTTGCCTTGCGTCTCGGTCCACTCCTGCCCGGAGCGGATGATGGCCACGTTGTCATGGCCCGCCACGCGGATCCGTTTGCCGTGCGCCGGCGTCTCGGCCACGACGCGCAGCGAACCGACCGGTGATAAGGCGTCCGTTTGCGCCAGCGGAATGCGGTCACGGGCCGAGCCCCAGTAGCCATGCTCCTGAATGTCGCCGCTCATGGCGCCCATCGCGACGCCGATTCCTTCCAGCCGATCCGGTGTGTTGAACATCGTTTCGTAGTGCTCGACGCGCGGCGACACGATTTCGCGGAAGTAGCCGATGCCATCCTGCAGGCGCTCGTCGGATGTCCACCACGCATCGACAGTCGACAGGTCGCGCCAGCGCGTGAAGACGGCAGGGTCATCCCAATACGCGATGGCCAGCATGTTGTCGTAGCCTTGCGCGTCGACGAAGTGGGCAACGTCGTGATGCTTGGGACCGTCTTTTTCATTGAAGCTGGCGGTGATCTTCATCAGTGCAGCGCACGCCTTGCCCTGCATTACCTTGCCTTGCGACTGCACCCCGAAGTAGCCCATGACGACCTGCTTGACCGATGAAGAGCCGCGTGCGCTCCAGCAGGGGTAGGGCGGCGCGTAGTCGTCGTCGATGCGTCGGGTGCGGGTGCGGGGGCAAACCAGGTGTTGGTCGATCGATGATTCCATCAATAGCTCCTGTGCTGCTCGATCAGGCGCTCAGCACCGCAGCAGGAGACGGTTCGGCCGGCGGCGCGCTCTCTACGGCGCGACCGGCAGGCGGCATCTGCATCACCACGGCTTCACGGCGCGTCTTGGTCAAGAGCAATTGGGTCACATCGGGGCGCGAGTAGTGGCCGCTCGGATCGCCGGCCGCCTTGGACAGCGAGATCATTCCGAGATCGATGTCTGCGACGACGAAACCTTCTTCGTGCTCCGACAAGGCAGTGCCCAGCGGCGCGCCGTCAGGGCCGTAGATTCGAGCGAACCCGCCGCCTTCGAGCAGCAGTTGCTTCTTTCCCGCGTCGGTGCACAGCATTTCTGCCATTGCGCTCGAGACCGTGGCGCAAGGCGCGATCACGAAGCATTGCCCTTCCGCTGCATAGAGCTGGCTTGCACCGTTGTTCACCTCGGGGCCAAGGGCATAGGCGCCGCCACGGTACAGGGAGAAGCTCGGCCATGCAGCGCAATGGATCTGCTCGTTCCGCGAATACATGGCGTACTTGCTCAAGGGCTGCAGGTGCTCCCAGCAGCAGAGCGACCCGATGTTTCCGATGGCGGTTTCGCATACGTGCAAATCGGAGCCGTCGCCTTCACCGAACACGGTACGTTCCACGTGCGTTGGCTTCAACTTGCGGCGTGTCTGCACCGTGTTGCCCTGGTCGTCGATGAGGGCCTGAGCGATGTAGAGGCTGCCACCCGCCTTCTCGCTGAAGCCGAAGGACACCCACACCTTGTGTCTGCGAGCGGCATCCTTGAGGCGTTCGAATTCCGGCGATCCGATCACCAGCGAGTTGTCGTGGTAGCGCTGGACGAACTGCATGCCCCACGCCGGCGAGTCGAGCCAGATCCACCATGGATAGCCCGGCAGCCAGGTCTCGGGGAAAGCCAGAAGCTGGATGCCTTCCTTGGCGGCGTCGCGCATCAAGGCGATCGTTTTGTCGATCGTCGCGTCGAGGTCCAGGAATACAGGTGCGGCTTGAACCGCGGCGACGCGAAGTCGGGGATGTGTCTTGCTTGGCATGAAGAGAACTCCGGGTTGGGAACGCTTGCGAGCGGTGCGTTGAGTTGCTGTTCCCGCGTGATTGGCGCGGTGCAACGGAGACTAAAGTTGGGAGATGGTTCGGGCTTGTCCAGAACTCGCAGCGTTCTTGTTCAGGAATGGCTCATTGGCAGGATCCGCATCGAGCTTGCCCACGGTGCGCGCAGAATCCCGTCTCGCAACTGCCATGAACCAGATTCTTTCCACCGACGCCGTGCCCCGCCAGGACCGCCTTGCGTACTGGACGGACATGATCTGCAATGTCTATGTGCAACTTGGCTGCGATCCGGCGCGCACGAGCGATTTCACCGGCCACATTCGCAATCAAAAGCTCCCGAGTCTCGATCTTTCGGTGGTGCGATCGCGTGCGCAGAGCGTCCGGCGGACCGTCGGGCACATCTCGCGTTCGGCCGACGACTACTTCCTGGTGAGCATCCAGGCCGCGGGCACTGGCGTGGTGCGGCAGGACGGGCGCGATGCCGTTCTCAAACCCGGCGATTTCGCGCTCTACGACAGCACGCGCCCGTACGAGTTGCTGTTTCGCGAGGATTTCGAGCAGATCGTGCTCAAGTTGCCCGGAGAGCGGTTGCGAGATCGGGTTCGCGAGACGCAAGGCCTGACAGCGACCAAGGTGTCGGGCCGGGAGGGTGCGGGTCACCTTTTGCTCGGCATGATCCGGACGTTGAAGGACGATATAGACACGCTGCAACCTGCGTCTGCACTGGCTGTTGCCAACGGGGTCTTGAATATTCTGGTTGCCGGGCTTCAAGCGCTGCCGAGCGCAACGAGGACGGCCTCTTTGACCAACCAGACCAGCGGTCGCCTTGCCCGCATCAAGGCGTTGATCGATGCCAGCCTTGCGAATCCGGATCTCAGCGTCGCCTTCATTGCAAGCGTGGTCGGCGTTTCTTCCGGGCACGTCCACCGGCTGTTCAAATCGGAAGCCATTTCACTTTCCCAGTACATCCTGAGCCGGCGGCTGGAGGCCTGCAGCCGGGACCTGCTCGATCCGCGGCTGGCGGAAACGTCGGTGAGCGCCATTGCTTACGCTCGTGGCTTCAACGACGCGGCTCACTTCAGCAGGGCGTTCCGGGAGCGGTTTGCGTCTTCTCCGCGAGACTGGCGCAACGCCAACTGCTGACGGCCGCGGGTCGCGTCAGAACCGCAAGGTAAGCAGATGCGGCAAGCGCGCAATGGCCGTTGCCTTCTTGGTGATCGAGGCTGCGCGATAGGCATCCTGTAGTTGGCGCTGGGAGAGAGTGACCTCCTCCTGCGGCCAGTGTTCGACGTAGCGTGCCTGATGTGCAGCGGCTGCATCCCAGTCGCCCGCTTCGAACCTGAAGCGAGCCAGCGCCATGATCCCGAGCGGATGCTCCTCGGTCCATGCAGGAACCTGGGCCAGCCAGCCCGGGACTTCGTCCAGCGACCTTTCCTCGCAGGCGAGCCAGGCTGCAGCCAGGCAGGCGTTGGAACGGACGATGCCAGTCGAAGAAATACGAATGGCATCTCGAAGCGAGCGCCACGCTTCGACCCTGTCGCCTTGAGCGTGCGCCAAAGCGGCGCGAAAGTAGCCGGCGAGGCCCTGAAGGCAAGTGTTCTCGTAGAAGCGCCAATGGGCTTCCATGTCTGCAAGCATTTCGCGCGCCAAGTCGTAGCGGGCGCCCGCAATGGCCATGCCGGTGTTCATGAAGATGCCGAAGCTGAGCCAGAAGTAGCGCAGCTCGCCAGCGAGCGCGCGTGCGGAAGCTATGCGCGCGAGAGCTTCGTCGATATGTCCGGCGCGCCAGCTCAACCACGCGCCGGTCGATTGTGAGAGAAATTGAATCGCGAGAGATTGGGGCATCGACACCGACTCCAGTCGGGCGTATGCATCGTCGGCAACCGCTTGATTCCCCGCGTAGCTGTGCACTGTGAGCTGAAACGCCAGCGAAAGGGCGTGTCGCACCGGCATTCCGGCTGTTCGTGCGCAGTCGACGGCCTCGTCGACCGCGTTCATGGCGTCTTGCATGCGCCCGGCATCGCGGTAGACGATGGCGATCCGATGCAAGGTGCGTGCGAGATCCGCGTGCTGCACGGGCGGCATGCGACTGAGCTTCGCCGAACGGCACAGTGCATCCAAGGCATGCTCGGCATAGCCCTGCAGATGGGCGATGACGCCCTCCTGGCGCAGACAGCGCGACAAGAGCCGGTCTTCGTCGCCTGGCTTGGCGACCGCAAGAACACGCCGCCCGATGCTTCGGGCAAGGTCGAACTCGCGATCGGCAATGGCCATGTCCGAGCGTTCGAGCGAAATGGTTGCCGCCAAGGGGCTCTCTTCGATCTGGCCCGCGAGGGTCAGGGCGCGTTGAATCAAGCTGCGGGCCAGCGCAGCGCTTCCGCGGGCATAGTGATAGCACGAGAGCGCGCGCAGAACTCCCACTTGCGCCAGCACATCGGCCGACTCGGCCGCGCGAGCCAGTACCTGCTCGGCTTTCGCGTGGGTTTCCGGATGATCCATGGCCGCCAGGCTGTCGACGTAGGCCACGTCCATTTCAAGGGGGTGCGGCTCCGCGACCACGCACACCTCCAGATAGTCGCGTGCAATTTTGAACCGCTGCTCTTTTGCAGCCCGCAACGCGCGGGAAAATGCTTCGGCAGTGAACGCGTCGCCATGGAGCAGCGATGGTTCGGGCGGGCTGCACATCGCAAGTTCCGCGCTCAACTTCCGCCCGAGGCCGACCGTCAATTGGGAAAGATCGGGGCCAGCAGTGGTCCCGGCATCGCACACGCGGGACTGGTAGTGCACTTCATGCCTCAGCTCGTAGCCGGCTTCGCACGCGTGCACCTCGACGGCGACAACGGCGCAGGCGCCCAGACGATCGGCGACGAGCTGCACTGGCGTCGACCCGCCATGACCGTCCGACTCCCGTCTCAAAACGTTTATGACGTCGATGATGGGGACGACGGCAAATACGCGCTGCGCCTCAAGTTCCCGATTGATCAGTGCCGCGAGCCCGAACTCCACCCACAGCAACTCGTCTCTTCCCGTGCAATTGCGGAACGGCAATGTGGCGACGGCAAGCGATCGCTTGCTCCGCGCCAGGACGGGCTCGCGCGAGATGTCGCTTGGCGCGTTGACTGGCGGTGCGACGACGTCGCCCACGAACCGGTATCCGGCGCGAGGCAGCGTCCTGATGATCGGCGCATGGGAATCGATGTCTCCGATGGCCCTGCGCGCCTTCATGATGCAGCGTCCGATCACGGACTCCGACATGTGCTCGGTTTTCCAGACCTGCCGCAGCAACTCTTCGCGTGTGACAACCCGGTCACGGTGCTGCACCAAATAGAGCAGGAGATCGAATACACGCGGCTGAACGCGCTGAACCAGGCCGTCAATCGCGAGCTCGCGCTTTTCGATCAAAAGTTCGCAGTTAGAGAACTTGAGCGTTGCCGCGTACGGGGGCAAGGTTGTTCGTCCGGATCGTTCTGGAGCGACAGCATCCGGGAGCGGGGAGTCGCCCGACAACGACGTAGGGACGAAACACGGCAGAGACGGTGTTGCAGCTTGCATGCACATGACTCGGGTCGGCAACCATAAAAATCTATTGCTAGCTGCGTCGGTTTCGACTCGTCGCTCCCAACGTCATCCTTGCGGACTGGTCCGGCCTTGAAGCAGCTTTTGATCGCTCTCCCCAAGGTCGAGTTGGCAGTCAGATTAGCTTTGCGCCTGGACCGCGAAGACCCCGCGCGACAATTCATCAGGTTGTGCGGGCCTGGCGAAATGGCGGGCTAATTAGCTAGATCGCTTCGAGGCCGGCATCGGACTTGACTCAAATCGACAATCGGCTGCGAACGCACGGATCGCGTCCGCAGCGTGTGCTTTAGTTCACAGTCTGCTGTTCTTCTTACGCCAACGGCAGGCCGATGAGGAACGTCGTCCCTACGCCGATAGCGCTCGTCACGTCGATCCAGCCGCCGTGACGCACCACCACCGCATGCACGATGGCCATGCCTATTCCCCAGCCTTGGCCGGGCTCGCGCGCAAACAAGCTCGCGTTCGACTTGCGCCTGTCGCCGGCGTACATCACCTGGGCGACTGGTTCTCATTCATGCCGATTCCTTCATCCCTGATGGAAATCAGCACCTGCGACTCGCCGTCCGCTTCCAGGCATAAGTAAATGGTGCTTCCTTTTTCGCTGCAACGAATGGCGTTGTTCAGCAGGTTGACGAGCGCGCGCGTAAGCAGCGACATGTCGGCCGAGATCATGCAGTCGGATCCACCAAGCCGCGGCGCCAACAGCACGCCGCGCGCCTGCGCCGTGGCCCAGGCGGCGTCGACCGCATCGAGGACCACGGAGCCGGCAAAGATTTCCGCGAACCGATAAACACCCGACTCCGCTTCGACCATGTCCATGAAATTTTCGGTGAGCGCGATCGTTCGTCGCGCTTCGCTCTCGACGCCGTTGGTCAACCGCTCGATGTCCATGCCTGGGGCGTTCTCCGCATGCAGCGCAAGCAGATTGAGAATGGTGACCTGCGGCCCGCGCAAGTCATGCGACAGGAAGCCGAACCATTGCTCGCGCTCCCGCTGCGCCTTGCGTTCGGCGGTGACATCCGGCAGGACGACGATCCACCCCGTCGTCGACGCTTCTGCGGAATTGCCGAGCGAAGCTGCGCGCAGTCTGAATACATGGCCTTGCCTGGTCGTGAACTCACTCGTCAAGGCTGCGGCCCACAAGTCGTCGACCGCCTCCGACGGCCAGCCGGGGAGCTCGACTTTCTCCATTTCAGCAAGCGTGTGTGGCAGGTTCACTCCCCATAGCGGATCTGACTGGCCGGAAGGGCTCGCCTCCGATCCAGGCGTGCCGGGCGCCAACAACGCTTGTGCAGCAGCGTTGCTTTGATTGATCACGCCGTCGGGGCGACAGATGAGCACAGGCACCGGCAACTGCCAGACGCCTTCCGTCAGAAGCGATTGCAGCCGGGTCAAGCGGGTGATCGCCCGGTCGAGCGCGTGTGTACGGCGTTCTACCGAATCGAGCGCCGGCGGGCCGGGCGGCATCGGTGGCTCGAACGCGCCTGCAGGCACCGCGTTAAGGGCGTCGGCACGCTGCCGGAAGAACACGAGCAGTGCATCCAGTCGGCGCCAGCTCCATAGAAGGTACGCAAGGCAGATACCGCTCAGCGGCGATGCAAGCGGCAACGCAAAGTGCCCGTAGGCGAGAGATGCGTAGTCGATGGCGATGCACGCCAGCGCAACCGTGAACGTGATGGTCACCGCGTGCCCGGCGCTGCGCAGGAACAGGACCAGCACCACCCAGATCGGAACAGAGATCCAGAGCACGCGGCGCCAGTCCGTCGGAACTTCGATGATGCGGTTGTGCCGGAGCGCGTCTGCGGCGTTGGCATGGATTTCGACGCCGGGCAGTTCGGCGTAGGGACCAATCCCAGCCACCGGCATCGTGTCATTGAGGCCTGAGTTTGCCAATGCGCCAATCAGTATCAGCTTGCCGCGCAGCATTCCGTCCGCGGTATCGCCCCGCAAGGCGTCCAGGTAGGGGATGGTTGGGTAGGTGCCGGCAGGGCCTGCAAAGGCGACGCCGAATCGACCCTGCTTGACCCAGGCGCGATCTTCGCCGCTTGACCCAATCTTTGGCACTGCAGACGGCTTTCCTTCTGCAATCGCCAGCCCGACATAGGGCCAGATTCCGTTGCGATCGCCCTCGAAGCGCCAGATGCCGCGGACCATTCCATCCGGATCGGGCGTGGCGTTGGCGTGCCCGATGCCTGCGGCCTGTTTGGCAAGCACCGGCAACGGCGGCGAGAAAACAGGATGCCCCACCTGCCCGGGCGCGGGGGCCGTGTAGTTCAAGGGCAAATAGACAGGCAAGCGCGACATTGCAGCGGCCAGCTGCTCGTCTTGGGCAGGGTCTGCGGCCGACCCGTCGAAAAAGACGTCGAGCAGGACCGCCCGGGGTTCGTGTGCAGCCAGCCGTTCAAGCAGCCGAGCATGTACCGAGCGCGGAAATGGCCAGGGGCCTAGCGCGTCGATCGTTCGCTTGTCGATTCCGATGATCAGGATGTCGTCGGAGGGGATGGGCGGGTCGTTTCGCAGCAATCGATCGTACAGAGCCGCATTGGCGTCCGTCAGCCCCGGTTTGCCGTCGAGCCAGACGATGGCCGACGGCAGCAGCAGGAACATCAACACCCATTCGACAAGGAACCGACGGCGCACTTGGCGCATGAGCCACCTCAGGAAACCCCCCGCGTCACCGGGGAGGCGCTTCGAAACTGCCTCCCAAGAAAGGCTGCAGTGATGGCTCCCCTTCTGTCTTCACGCGGCAACGCCAGTAATAGCGAGCGGGCGCATCGAGCGGCCCCACAGTCACGCCGTTTGGGTAGCTGCCCGTTTCGATGACCAAAGGTGCTGCGAAATCGGCCGTGCGCGCGAGTTCGAAAGTATGGCTTTCGCCCGGCTGTGGTGTCCAGCGAATCTCGTAAGTACCGTCGTCAATCCGCTGCACCTTGCTTTCTTCGGGCGATGGTCCGTTGGAGGCAAAGACCAGTCCCGCGCCGGCCATCCCCTCGACCCTTTGAGCATCGAAGGCTGAGAGCCGCGTGTGATAGAACCCCGGCGCCAGATCGTTGGGCAATTGGAACTGCGGATCGTCGGCTCGCGCTTCGGCCAAGAGTTGAAGGAATCCGGGATCTCGGGCCACTTGCAGCTGGTACGACAGCGCGCCCTGCACCGGGGCCGCAGCGACTGCATCGCGCTTTTCGACGAAGTGCTGCTCAGGCGCTGGCAGCAGGGCCTTGACGCCGCCGCCAGCCCCTTCCGTCAGCAAGGCAGCTTCGCCGGAGCGGGTGGCGATGCTGCGCTTGCTGCCGCCGATTTCCGTTGCCAGCACCTCCCCTTCGAGCACCTCCAAGGTGGCGACTCCCGCTTCGGAACGGGCCCGGAAGTGAGTGCCCTTGACGCCGAGCGCGAAGGTGCGCGTGCGAATCTGAAAGTCGCGCTCCTTCTGCTTCTCGACGTAAGACTCGAGTCTGCCATCGAGCAACTCGAGGCGCGTCGAACGGCCGTGCGCCACCAGCAGTCTGAACGCGCTGCTGGAGGGGACAACGACTCTGCTGCCGTCTCCGAAGCCAACTGTCACGAAGCCGTCGCGGCCGGTGACGATGACGTCCCCTGGCACCAACGCAAAACCGGCGCCAACCGGCCGCTGAACGATGTCCTTGCGATGGACGGCAACGTCCCCCGCAGCAGCGAGCAAGGCGGCCATGCTGCCAAGGCTGAGGACTTGGCCGGGCTGCAACCGTTTCGGTGCTGGTACCGCGTTGTCTCGCTGGATCTGCGGCCAGCGATTCGGGTTGTCCATGTAGCGGCTTGAGATGTCCCAAAGCGTGTCGCCGGGACGCACCAGATGCTGGGAATGCGCTGCTGCCGGGGGCAGCGTCTCCGCGTGGGTCGGCGCAGTCAATGTTGGCACCAGTCCGATTGCAAGCGCCAGTTGGAAAAGCCGATAACTCATCGCGCTAGATCTACGCCGTGTCTGCGTCATTTGTTGTCCCTCCGATTGGTCCAGGCATAGCTGCTGCCGCGGACTTTTCCGTACCGGATTCGACGCGTTCGAGTCGATATCCGCGTCCGTATACCGTTTGCAGGCGCAGGCCGCTGGCGCTGTGAAGACTGAGTTTGTTGCGAAGCCGGTAGACATGGCTGTCGAGCGCCCGCGAGGGCATTTCTCCCCCGGCAACGCCGAGGACTTCGAGCAGGTAGGCGCGCGAAACGGGTTGGCCCGTGTGGCGAAACAATGCAAGCGCCAGACGAAACTCGCGGTCGGTTAAAGGAATGTGCTGGCTCGCGCCGTCGGTGTCGGTGAAATAGACGCTGAGCTGGGACCGGTCGAATTTCCAGCCGCCGAAACGTTCGACCTCCATGGCAGCGGGCGCCGGTCGGCGGTTCATCAGCCTGCGGATGCGCGCGCAAAGTTCGAGCGTGCGAAACGGCTTGACCACGTAGTCGTCGGCACCGACGCCGAGTGCGCCTGCAACATCGCGCTCTGCGCTGCGGGAGCTGAGCATGATGACCGGGACATCGCTCTTCAGGAAATTGCGCAGCCAGTGGAGCAACTCGACGCCATCCAGGTCCGGCACGTTCCAGTCGAGAACCAGCAAGTCGTATGTCTCTTGCGCAGCGATCGGCGCAGGTCCTCGCCTTGGAGAAAAGGACAGCAGCACACGCCTTCCTCCCCGGCGTCGAGGTGCCGCGTCAACGCGTGAACCAGATAGCTCAACTGGGTTGGATCGTCATCAAGAACTGCGATGCGCATATTGCCGGTCTTCGAACAAGGAAGCCCGCATTCTTGCGCTTTCACACAAATCAAATCTCGCAAATTGTCGCGGTTCACCAAGGCGTCCCAAGGCCTGCACGAGAAACGTGAAGTAAGTCGTAGCAGCCATCCTGAACCACGGTCAATCCTGATCAATTGTCACGCGACTGCCCCGCGATGCGCTGTGCTCGGCACCATTCGCAACCATAAGTTCTAAGACGAAGCTCACACATCCAGCGAGCCTCATGAATCCAATTGACCAGCAAAACGCGTTCAGGATGAACAACGAACCCATTTCCGAAAACTATTTCAAGCCGGCCGAGTTGGTGGCGGTGGCTTTCACGCTGCTGATAGCCGCCTGCACTGCGCCGGGCGGGCCTGTCGGACCGGCGGCGCAAGGCAGCGCGGAGGTCGTCAGGCCGGCGCCTGCAGAGCGGGACTTCCCGCCGGTTGCATCGGCGACATGGAAGCAGGGTGCCTTCCCGAGCAACGAGGCGCTGCGGATGATGGGCACAGGTATTGGCCAGGACCAGGTACGGAGGCTTCTAAGCTGGCCGCACTTCGGCGAAAGCTTCAACAACGTGCGCGATTGGAATTACATCTTCCACTTCCGTATCGGTGCAGGGCCCGCGCATGTGACTTGCCAATACATGGTTCGCTTCAGCGAACAAATGGTGACCACGGGCGCTTACTGGCAAACCCCCGACTGCGCATCGGTCGCGAAAGGATTGTCGGCCGTGCGTCCGGTGGTGAAGCCGCTTGCGGCCGGGCAACCGACGGCGGCCAGGCCGCACAAGATCACGCTGAGTGCCGACCGATTGTTCGGTTCCGACCGGGCCAGCCCGACGCACGTGCTTCCAGAGGGCATGCGGCAGGTTGAACTTCTCGCCCGCGAAATCCGCCGAAGCTTCGGGTCGGTGCGAGCGGTTTCGGTGACGGCGCATACCGATCGCCTTGGTTCCGAAGCACGCAACGGTGCCCGGTCGCTGGCGCAGGCCAATGCTGTCCGCGATCTACTGGTGCGGCACGGCATCGACACAAGCGTCATCCGCGCCGCGGGCGCCGGAGAGACGCAGCCGCAGGTCGAATGTCCCATCGCAAAGGCAGCGCGGATCGCGCACTGCGATCGAGCTAACCGCCGGGTCGAGATCGAAGTACTGGGAGCGCAGTGATCATGCAACCATCTCATGGCTTGCGGCCGCGCGTTGCGGTGGTCGACCCCGCGCCGCGGTCGAGGGAGCATATCCGTCGTGCGATCAGGGCGCTTGGGCATGCTCCTCTTGTTTTCACCAGCATCGACGAACTGCTCGCGGCCGGGAATTCGACCCGCGCCTATGCGCTGATGTGCTTCGGTGTGCCGGCTGGCGTCACGGACATACGGCGGGTCGCGGAGGAGGCCAAAGAGGTGGTCGGCCGAGAGGTGCCGGTCATGTTCGCGACGCCGGAGATCACTTCAAAGACGCTGAGAAGCCCCGGGCGCATGCAGCCCAACGAGTTCCTCGCCGTGCAGTCGTGTTTCTCCGATATCTACAACGCGCTCGAGGAACTCATGATCCGCGAGCGCATTCCGATGGGCGACCCGGGCTTGGCCTGGGGGCGCTACCGCTTCTTTCCGTCTTGCGCGTCGGTGCGAGTCGCTCGCACCGACGTGCGGCTGGACACCTTCCAGTTCGAACTCGCGCTTGAGTTTTTTCACAACCCGGGCCGCATCCTGTCGCCGGCATGGCTGCAGACCATGGTGAACAAGCCCGCCGATGCGGACTGGACCGAATGGCTCGAGGCCAGCGTCGAAGTGCTTCGCGCCAAATTGAGTCTGGGCCCTTCGCAAACATGGAAGCTTGGCAACGCCGCTTGCGGTGGCTATTGCCTGAGCAGCAACGTGAAGAAAAGGCGCTCACCGGTCAAGCGCGCGGCTGAAGGCTGCACATGACCTACAGCAAGGATCCGAGATGGAACTCCTAATCGTGTTGGTCGTTTCGTGGGTCATCGCCGCGTCGCTGTTGCTGCGAGCGCGTTATGGAAAAACCATCGACGGATGGGCTCGCGACATCGCTTTCCGGCCATCGGAGAAAGTTTCTGCGGATGACCTGTTCGGCTATTTGCTCAGCGCAAATCTGGCGGTCCTGGAGCACGACAACTTCAACCAGTTGGGCAGCGCGCTGGGCAAGAAACGCGTCGGCTCGGTCCTGGCGCTTCAGTGGGGCGTGACCACGAAGAGCGAATGCCTGCGTGTGGTGGAGCGGCGCCTCTACTGGATGGGCGTCGCTTCGCCGGCCGAGGAGGCGGCCTACACTGCTTGGCGCAACGGCATGGTCATCGAGACGGAAGACTACGAAGCCCTCTACGAAACCTGCCGGTTTCTTGCGAAGGAGGCTTGCATCGTGCAGGCGCCGCAGATCAAGGGCGTTCACCTCACGCCGCTCGCATGGGACATTCAACAACTCGCATACATCGTGCGTCTGGGCTTCGCTGCCGGCTACATGTCGCGCGAGCATGCAACCGAGATTCTTGCGCGGCTGAAGCAGGCGGCACGGTTCCACTACAACTCGTGGCAAGAGTTCTCGTTGTCCGCGCTCATCGGCATGGGGGTGCGCAGTCCGATCGATCCGTTCGACTTGCGCGACTGGCACAAGATCGCGCGAACCCACACCGTGCTGATCGCGGCCAGTAACGCGACGCTCGCGAACGCCTCCAGTTGGGCAGAGCGGCCCGTTGCGCGTGGTCTGGCCGAAGCGAGCATGGCTTCGTTGGCCCGCCTGAACTGACGGAGCAGCTCGTCCGGCGACTGGCGCGAGAACATCAATCCGCCAGCGCGGCCCGCATTGAACAGCCAACCTTGATCGTGCGTGCCACCGACGACCCATTTGCCGCGCCGCCATAAAGGCGCTGCGCGTCCTCACGATCACTCTTCCGGCTCGTCCGCTTCCGCCTCGCCGGGTGCGCGCGCATGCAGCTCGATCATCTGACGCAGCGTGGTCTTGAGCTCTTCCGCGCGAAGCAGCCCGAAGGGCTCGAGCACCCGCAGTTCATGTTCCCGGGCGAGTTCCATCAGGTGCTCGACCGTCTTGGCGCCCTTGCGCGTGATGCGCACCAGGGTGACGCGCCGGTCACTGTCGTGGGGCAGGCGCTCGACCTGGCCCTTGGATTCCATCCGGTCGAGCAGCCGCGTCACCGTCGGCTGCTTGGTCACCGTGACCTGCGCAAGCTGGCCGATGCTGACCGGCTCGCCGCCCGCCAGCGACGCCATGACCCGCCATTCGGAAACCGAGAAGCCGTGCTGCCGTGCGACGACATGGAACTCCGACGAGATCAGTTGGCTGGCCTGCGCCAGCAGCGCCGGCAGGTAGTCGTCGACGAAGCGGGGCGGCTCAGCAGCGGCCGTTGCCATGAAGGTTCCCCGGATTTGAGGCGGGCACGCAGCTTGCACGTCTAGGGTTATTCATGATTGTGAATACATTCACTTGTCAATATTATATGAACCGCGGGTCGGGGCGGCGGGACATGCACACAAGGAAAAAAGCACATCATGGCTGAGCGTTCGTTTGTAGAGGAAGTCAAGAAGCTGCGGCTCTCCGAAGGCGAGCTGTTCCGCGGCGAAGGCATTCTGGCCGTTGCCAAGGCACTGCTCGAATCCGGAGTTTCCTACGTCGCCGGCTACCAGGGTGCACCGATCTCGCACCTGATGGACGTGCTGGCCGATGCGCAGGACATCCTCGCCGAGCAGGGCATCCGATTCGAGAACAGCGCCAGCGAAGCCACTGCCGCCGCCACGCTGGCCGCATCGGTCAACTATCCGCTGCGCGGCGCGGTGACCTTCAAGGCGACTGTAGGCACCAACGTGGCCTCCGATGCGCTCGCCAACCTGGCGTCGGGTGGCGTCACCGGCGGCGCGCTCGTCATCGTCGGCGAGGACTACGGCGAGGGCTCGTCGATCATGCAGGAGCGCAGCCACGCGTTCGCGATGAAGTCGCAGATCTGGCTGCTCGACCCGCGGCCCAATCTGCCGAGCATCGTGGCGGCCGTCAAGTACGGCTTCGCGCTTTCCGAAGCCAGCCGCACACCGGTGATGCTGCAGCTGCGCATTCGCGCCTGCCACGTGCATGGGCATTTCACTGCCGCAGACAACGTCCGGCCCGCGTTCACCCTGAAGGATGCACTCGACAACCCGCAGCGCGACGTGAGCCGCATCGTGCTGCCTCCGGCGAGCTTCGTGCACGAGCAGGAAAAGGTGAAGGACCGCTGGCCCGCCGCGGTGCGCTTCATTGAAGAGAACCAGCTCAACGAGTTCTTCTCTGAGGACGCCGACGACATCGGCATCATCGTGCAGGGCGGCAACTACAACACGATGGTGCGCGCGCTGGAGCGGCTCGGCCTGGCCGACGTGTACGGCAACACGCAGGTACCGCTCTACGTGATGAACGTCGCCTACCCGGTCATCGAGAGCGAGGTGCTTCGCTTCTGCAAGGCCAAGCGCGCGGTGCTGATCGTGGAAGAGGGCCAGCCCAATTTCGTCGAGCAGAACCTCGCGACCATCCTGCGCCAGGCCGGCTCGACGACCGCGCTGCACGGCAAGGACACGCTGCCGGTGGCGGGCGAATACACCGCGGCAGAACTGCTGAAGGGCGCGCGCGCTTTCTGCGAGCGCTACGGCCGACTCGCCCCGCTGCCCGTGCCGGCGACGGCGACCGTGCGCAAGGTGATCCCGCTGACCGAAGTCGCCGCGATCGGCGTCGACGGGGCGCCCGAGCCATCGCGCCCGCTCGACGAGAACGTGCACGCCCGACCGCCCGGCTTCTGCACAGGCTGCCCCGAGCGGCCGATCTTCAGCGCGATGAAGCTGGTGGAGCGCGAGCTCGGCCCGCACCATGTGAGCGCCGACATCGGCTGTCACCTATTCTCGATCCTGCCGCCGTTCAGCATCGGCAACACCACCATGGGTTACGGCCTGGGCGGCGCCGGTGCCGCGGCGTTCAGCGGGTCCGGCGGCAAGCGTGCGATCTCGATGATGGGCGACGGCGGCTTCTGGCACAACGGCCTCACCAGCGGCGTGGCCAACGCGGTCTTCAACAAGAGCGACAACCTGACCATCGTGGTTGACAACAACTACACCTCGGCCACCGGCGGCCAGGACATCCTGTCGTCCCACGCGCAGAGCGCGACCCGCAGCACCGGTCACGCCATCGAGCGCGCGGTGCGCGGCGTCGGCGTCGACTGGGTCAGGACCATGCGCCGCACCTACGACGTCGCTGGCATGCGCGACGCACTGAAGGACGCGCTGACCACCAAGGAAAAGGGCCCGAAGGTGCTGATCGCGCAGTCGGAATGCATGCTCAACAAGCAGCGCCGCGAGAAGCCGCTGGTGCGTAAGGCCATCGCCGACGGCAAGCGGATGGTGCGCGAAAAATTCGGCGTCGATGCCGACACCTGCACCGGCGACCATTCGTGCATTCGGCTTTCGGGTTGCCCGTCGCTGTCGATCAAGACCAATCCCGATCCACTGCGCACCGACCCGGTGGCGACAGTGCTCGACAGCTGCGTCGGCTGCGGCGTCTGCGGCGAGGTCTCGCATGCCGCCGTGCTCTGCCCGTCGTTCTACAAGGCCCAGATCGTCAGCAACCCAAGCGGCTGGGACCGGCTGCGCGAGCGCGTGCGCAGCGGCGTCATCGGTTGGCTCCAGCGCGGTGAAGCGAAGCGTCGCGCCGCCTATTCGTTCTGAACGCGAGAACAATGACGAGCCACACGCAGCCGATCAAGATCGCGATCCTCGCCATGGGCGGCGAGGGCGGCGGCGTGCTGGCCGACTGGATCGTCGACCTGGGCGAAACGAATGCGTATCTCGCCCAGACCACGTCGATACCGGGTGTGGCCCAGCGCACCGGCGCCACCATCTACTACGTCGAGCTGTACCCGCAAGCGCAGGCCGAGGCCGACGGCGGCCGACCGGTGCTGGCGCTGATGCCGCTGCCGGGCGACGTCGACGTCGTGCTGGCGTCCGGAGCTGATGGAGGCCGGCCGCGCGGTGCAGCGCGCGTTGGTCCGCGCGACCGCACTACTCTCGTCGCATCGACGCACCGGGTGTTCTCGATCGCCGAGAAAAGCGGACTCGGCGACGGCCGGGTCGACACCGCCGAACTGCTCGCGCACGCCGAGCGGGCCGCCAGGCGCTTCATCAGCTTCGACATGGCCGAGGCGGCCGAGGCATCGGGCAGCGTGATCAGCGCCGTGCTCTTCGGCGCACTCGCCGGTGCCGGCGTGCTGCCATTCAGCCGTGCGCAATTCGAAGCGACGATCGAGCGCGGCGGGGTCGGCATCAAGCCCAGCCTGAAGGCGTTCGGCGCCGCATTCTTGCGGGCGCAAGGCTCGGCGTGGACGAGCCCGCCGCCACGCCCGCCGCCGAAGTACCGCAGCCCAGGCATCCGGCAGTCCGCGCGCTGGTCGAGCGGGTGCAGCGGGCGTTTCCGGCCGAGGCGCACGCGTTCCTGCTCGAAGGCGTGCGCCGGCTGATCGACTACCAGGACATCGCCTATTTCACCCTGTACCTCGACCGCATCGCCGCCATCGCAGCGCTGCCGGTCGATGACGCGCATCGGCTGCTGCGCGAAACGGCGCCGCCATCTCGCGCTGTGGATGTCCTACGAAGACACGGCCCGCGTCGCCGCGCTCAAGACTCGTTCGTCGCGTTTCGAGCGCGTCCGCGGCGAGGCGCGGGTGCAGGCCGGCCAGGTGCTCGCCATCAACGAGTACATGCATCCGCGCCTGCAGGAAATCTGCGAGACGCTGCCGGCCGGCATCGGCCGCTGGCTGATGAACACGAGCGGTCCGCGCAAGCTGGTCGAGCGGTTGACGCAGAAAGGCCGCGTGATCCAGACCAGCTCGCTGCGCGGCTACCTGATGCTGCGCACCGTCGCCGCAATGAAGCGCTGGCGCCGCTCGACACTGCGTTATGCCGAAGAGAACCGGCGCATCGAAGAATGGCTGCAGCGCATCGCGTCCACCGCGCCGCGCGACCCGGCGCTTGCGGTCGAGGTGGCGCAGTGCCAGCGGCTCGTCAAGGGCTACAGCGACACCCACGAACGCGGCGTGCGCAACTACGACACGGTGATGGACGCGTTCCAGCGCGCCGGCTCGGCGATTGCCCCGGCCACGCTGCGCGAACTGCGCGATGCGGCGTTGGCCGATGAACACGGCCACAAACTGCGGGCCGCACTCGCGCAGCACGCGCTGGCCTGAAGACGGCATGAGCGCACAGCCCGTCACTCCAATCTCGCGTCGCCAGCCGCGCCTTTCATGACTGGCGCGACGCTGGACCTCAGGACTCATCATTCAGGCATGCAAAAATTTTCGACGTGGGGACGGCACGCGCTCGTGACCGGTGCCGCGCGCGGCATCGGCGCGGAAATCGCCCGGATGCTTGCGGACCAGGGCGCGGTGCTGACGCTGCTCGGGCGCGACCGCGATGCGCTGGGACGCACCCTTTCGCAGCTCGCGGGCAGCGGCCACGGCATTGCCGTCGCCGACGTGGCCGACCCCGAGGCCGTGCAAGCCGCCTTTGCACAGGCGCGCGCCGAACGCGGCGCCATCGCCATCCTGGTCAACAACGCCGGCCAGGCAGAAAGCGCGCCGCTGCTGAAGACATCCTTCGCGCTGTGGCAGCGCATGCTGGCGGTCAACCTGACCGGCAGCTTCCTGTGCGCGCAGGCTGCATTGCCCGACATGCTCGATGCCTGCTGGGGCCGCATCGTGAACATCGCCAGCACGGCCGGGCAGAAGGGCTATGCCTACGTCTCGGCCTATGCGGCGGCCAAGCACGGCGTGATCGGGCTGACGCGTTCGCTGGCGCTGGAGGTGGCGCGCAAGGGCATCACGGTGAACGCCGTCTGCCCCGGCTACACCGACACCGCCATCCTGCGCGACAGCGTGGCCAACGTGGTGCAGAAAACCGGTCGCAGCGAAGCCGACGCGCTGGCCGAATTTGCGGCCGTCAATCCGCAGCGCCGCATCGTGCAGCCGGCCGAGGTGGCGGACGCGGTGCGCTGGCTGTGCGGCGACGCCGCAGCGGCGATCAGCGGCCAGTCGATC
>JBBJMS010000177.1:0-7007 GCA_037720315.1 Variovorax sp.
GAACTTTTTGCCGTCATCGACCAACCCGACCATGCCCTACACCGTGAACACGCTCGACGAGCATGTCGACATGCTGATGGTCTGCCATCACCTGGATGCCGGCATTCCCGAAGACCTGGCCTTCGCCGAGAGCCGCATCCGCAAGGAAACGATCGCGGCCGAGGACATCCTGCACGACATGGGCGCGATCAGCATGTTCAGCTCCGACAGCCAGGCCATGGGCCGGGTCGGCGAGGTCGTCATCCGCTGCTGGCAGACGGCGCACAAGATGAAGAAGCAACGCGGCAAGCTGCCCGGGGACGGCGAGCGCAACGACAACTTCCGCGCGCGCCGCTACATCGCCAAGTACACGATCAACCCCGCCATCGCGCACGGCATCGCGCACGAGGTCGGCAGCATCGAGGTCGGCAAGTGGGCCGACCTGGTGGTGTGGAAGCCGGCCTTCTTCGGCGTGAAGCCGTTCACCATCGTCAAGGGCGGCAGCATCGCCATGGCCGCGATGGGCGACCCCAGCGCGTCGATTCCGACGCCACAGCCGGTGCACTACCGCCCGATGTTCGGCGCCTTCGGCGGCGCGCTCGCCCGCAGTTCGTTCACCTTCGTCTCGCAGGCCGGCCTGGCGGCCGGTGTCGGCCAGCGCTACGGCCTTTCGAAGAACCTGAGTGCGGTAAAGAACATCCGCGGCATCCGCAAGCAGCACATGGTGCACAACGCCTATACGCCAAAGATGGAGATCGATGCGCAGACCTATGCGGTGCGGGCCGACGGGCAGCTTCTCACTTGCGACCCTGCGGTGTCGCTGCCGATGGCGCAGCGGTACTTTCTGTTTTGATCTCAGGCGCCGCGGGGCTGGAGATGATCGCGAATCCAGGAGGCAAAGGCCTGGTCGTCCATCCCCCCGGCTGCGACTTCGAGCATCACCAGGGTCATTTCCGCCTGGGGCGCCTTCAGGCGCCATCCATTGAGCGCGAGAAACAAACCCACAGCGAGAAGCGCTGCGCGCTTGTTGCCATCGACGAACGGGTGGTTCTTGGCAATACCGACGCCGTAAGTGGCGGCCAGATCGCCGAGATCGGGATGGCCGTAGTCGACCAGATGCAGAGGACGCGCCAGCGCCGATCGCAGCAAGCCGTCATTGCGCAGGCCTGGCGCGCCACCATGCTGCGCCAGACTTTCGTCGTGCAGCAGTATCAGAGAATGGCGATCGATCCAGCGCCACTCCTTCATTTGGCGAGCTGATGAAACGTATCTCGGAATTCACGCATGAAATCGCGCCCGAGTTTCAGTTGCTCTTCGACGTCAGGATCGTAGGGCGTGAGCGTCACGCCGTTGGCAGCCTCCGTCATGAACAGCGTGTCGCCTTTCTCGAGCTTGAGCCGCGCAAGCAATTCCTTGGGAAGAATCACGCCGACCGAATTGCCAATCTGCGTCAGTTTTAGTGCGGACATTCGGGCTCCCTTGAGTTATAACAATCGTTATGCTAACCCCTCTGGCCAACTCAAGCAATTCTGGTTCCACTGGTTCCATGCTCACCGCCAACAAACTCATGCCCCAGGGCGCCGGCCTCGCACCGGTTCTCTTGAAGCGCGCCGCGACCGTGGAACTCGACTGGGACGTGCGCCAGAAAAGCCGCTTCGACGCCACCGATTCGCAGGGCCGCACCCTCGCCGTCTTCCTGCCGCGCGGCACCGCCGTGCGCGGCGGCGATGTGCTGGTGGCCGAAGACGGCTCGCTGATCAGGGTGATCGCCGCACCGCAGCCGGTGCTCGTCATCACCCACTGCAGCGCCCACGGCACGCCGTTCGACCTGACGCGCGCGGCCTATCACCTCGGCAACCGTCATGTGCCGATCGAGCTGAAGCCCGATCACCTGAAGATCGAACCCGACCATGTGCTGGCCGGCATGTTGCGCGCGATGCACCTGATCGTGCGCGAGGCCGAAGCGGCTTTCGAACCCGAGGGCGGTGCCTACGGGTCCCACGGCCATTCCCACAGTGCCGCGCCGGTCGGGCCGGTGCTGCATCCGGATGCCTATGCAGGCGCGGCGCACGCGCACGAATGACCGACGCACCGGGCGCCCTGCCCGCCGCCAGCCTGCTGCAGTTGATCTGGCTGGCGTCACCGGCGCTGCCGGTCGGCGGCTTTTCGTACTCCGAAGGCCTGGAAGCTGGCATCGAATGGGCCGGCATCGGCAACGAAGCGGCTGCTTCCGACTGGCTCGCCGACCAGCTCCAACTGAGCCTCGCGCGCGGCGACCTGGCCGTCGTGGCGCAGGCCTGCGCGGCTTGGCGCAGCGGCGACGCGGCACGCATCCGTACGTTGAACGACTGGGTGTTCCAGTCACGCGAATCCGCAGAGTTCCTCTTGCAGACCGAGCAGATGGGCCGCTCTTTCGTCGAATGGCTCAAGCTGCACCATGCCGACGCCGGGGCCCTCTTCGACGCACTGCCGGCGAGCTATCCGGTCGCGTTCGCCTTCGCGGCCAGCCGCACAGCAGCGCCGGTGCGCGATGTCTGCCTGGCCTTCGCCTTCGGCTGGGCCGAGAACATGACCGGCGCCGCGGTCAAGGCGGTGCCGCTCGGCCAGAGCGCCGGCCAGCGCATGCTCGGCAGGCTGGCGGCCGAAATCCCGGCAGCGGTGGACCGTGCGGTCACGCTCGCCGACGACGAACGACAGGCCTTCTCGCCCATGCTCGCGGTACTGTCGGCCCGCCACGAAATCCAGTACTCGCGCCTTTTCAGAAGCTGAACAACATCCCTCCAACGCCATGAGCTCCGCACTGCACCACATCCCCAACCGCACCAAGAAGCTGCCGCCGCTGCGCGTGGGCATCGGCGGGCCGGTCGGCTCCGGCAAGACCACCCTGCTCGAAATGCTCTGCAAGGCGATGCGCGACAAATACGACCTCATCGCCATCACCAACGACATCTACACCAAGGAAGACCAGCGCCTGCTCACGGTGGCCGGCGCGCTGCCGGCCGAACGCATCATGGGTGTCGAAACCGGCGGCTGCCCGCACACCGCCATCCGCGAAGACGCATCGATCAACCTCGAGGCGATCGACCGCATGCTGCGCGACTTTCCCGATGCCGACGTGGTGTTCGTCGAGAGCGGCGGCGACAACCTGGCAGCCACTTTCAGCCCCGAGCTCAGCGACCTGACGATCTACGTGATCGACGTGGCCGCCGGCGAGAAGATCCCGCGCAAGGGCGGCCCGGGCATCACCAAGAGCGACTTGTTCGTGATCAACAAGACCGACCTCGCACCCTACGTGGGTGCAGACCTCGGCGTGATGGAGGCGGACACCCGTCGCATGCGAAAGCAGCGCCCTTACGTCATGACCAACCTGAAGACACGCACCGGCTTGGCCGAGGTGGTGGCCTTCATCGAAGAACGCGGCATGCTCGCCATGGAGTGAGCAAGGCGCGTCTTCCGTGCTTGCGGCTCACTGCCTGCAGATGCCGAGCACCAGCTCCCGCTCCGAGCAGAAACGCGCCTTGGGTTGCGGCCTGGCCGCAGCAGTTGCACCGGCCGTCGCCTGCCGCGCCATGCATGCGCGCAGACGTTTTTCCATGGGCGAGAAGTAGCGCCAGCCCTGGCCCAGCGCAGGCAGTTCGAGGCGCACCTGCTTCCACTTTGATGTCCATTGGCCTGCAGCTTGCCGAAGTTAGTGCACAGCGATTCGGCGAAGCGCCCGGGGTTTCCGACCGTCGACTGCAGCCCGTAGTCGTAGGTGACCAGATCGGCCTTCACCGTCAGGGTCGGGATATCGGCGGCGAGCCAAGCGGAGTAACTTGCGGCGCGGATCGTCGCGGGAAAGTAGGTCTTCTTGGCACGCGCCGTTTCGGGCGCCGCGTCGTCCAGCTTCAATAGCTTGATGTACTTGCGCGCCTCGGGCTCCATCTCGGAGAACAGCTTGGCGGGTTGTCCTGCAACGATGATGGCCACGTCGATCGACTTGTCGACGGTGAGCTTGGCGAGCGCCTCCTCGTTGCTCAGGTACTGCACGTTGGCCGCCGGTATCTGCTCCCCGAACATCAACTGGTAGAGCGTTCTCGACGTGAGCGCAGTGCCGCTGCCGATCGCACCGACCGCGATCTTCTGGTTCTTGATCTCGCCCAGCGGCGAATCCGCTCGGGCGACGAAGTAGATCTCTTCGTCGTAGAGCGGCATGATGAGGCGCAGTGGGCGGATGATGTTGCCCGCCTCGGCGTTGCCCGTCTTGGCCTCGTCCAGAAAGGCCTGGTAGACGTCGGACTGCACGAGCGCGAGCTTGACCCCCTGCTCGAAGCACATGCGCTGAACGTTTTCCGCGGAGCCCTTCGACTCCAGAACCTCGAGTTCGATGCCCACAGGCTCGGCAATCCATTTGGCCAGGTCGCGGCCGATCTCGATGTAGGTGCCGCTTTTCGATGCAGTGACGATCTTGTACTGCGCCACGGGCGCCGCGCCTGCAGGGCACAGGAGCGTCATGCACATCAGCCCGACCAGCAGCGACCGGATCATCGCTCTCCTCCTGCTGGGCAAAGCGCCAGCGCGGCAAGCGCGTCGTTGCACTTCTGCACCGGAGCGGCGGCTGCGGGCGCTTCTGTTTCTGCCGGCCGCAACGCCCGGACGGGGGATACGGCCGGCTCGGCCAATCCGAGCGGCTGGGTCGCGTTTTCGATGGCATCGCGCTGCTGTTCGCGCCGGGCCACTTGTTCCCGCATCCGCCGATCGAGTTCGACCTGGAGCTCCCTCACGTCGGGACGACCCGGCTGTGCGGCGGCCAGGGCGGCCAGTGCCCGCTCCGCGGCTGCCAGGTCGCCTCGGCGCAAGGCGCCCTGCACCTGCGCCACCTTCGCGGTCACGTCTCGCACTCTGGCGGCCTCGTTCTGCTGCTTCCAGTAGATGACACCCAGCACCAGGGCGAGCACCCACAAAAGCAGCGCCGCCACCTTGCAGGTCGCCGCGCGCTTCAGGATTGCGGGTGGAGGCTTTGCCAGCGTTGGCGGCGCTGCCGCCCACACCTCACTGTCCATCTGATCGGAGGTCGCGCGCTCCGGCCCGAGGGTCGCTCTTGCCCCACCGGCGCCAAACATGACGGACTGGGTTGTCACAATGTCCCCGCTACAGATGTAGCTCTATTGTGTTACCCCGCGGACGCCCTGCAACTGGCAAACGTTGCCTCTTTAGCCGATGAAGCTGCCCTGTGCATTCAACAGCGTCTGGCTCACGAAGCTGCTCGCGCGGCGCTGGTCGGCGAAGTCGAGCCGCCATCCGTCGAGTTCGAGCGGGCGCCGCCGCTGGAACTCCGCCAGCACCCCGGCCCGGGTGGCACCAGGGCCTGCCCCCGCGAGCACGGCCGCGGCATAACGGCCGGCCATGTAGCCCGCCAGGCTCACCGGCGAAGGCGCTTCGTCGAACAGGCGCTGCAGGGCGTCGCGGTATCTGCGCACGACCGGCACCTTGCTCGAATGCGGATTGGGAACCACCTGCGTGAAGATGATCGGCACCGACTTGCCGGGGTTCAACTGCATGAAGGTGCCGGTGTCCACGTCGGACAGGCACACCACGTATCGCTGCTGCCCGCGCTGGTCCAGGCCGCGCGTGAAGTGCGCCAGTTCGATGCTCGCTCCCATGAAAACGAGGAACACCGGCACGTCCTGCGGCAGCTTCGACGCATAGAGCGCGATGTCCTGCCCCGCGGGGATGGTCATCGCGCGCGCCTTGACCTGCAGCCGCGCCGTGATCGCAGCCGTGCCCTCCTGCAGTGCCTGGGCATGCCGCGGGCTCGGGTACACCACGCCGAGTTCGGACACGCCCATCGACGCGAGGTTCTTCAGCACGTAGCGGATCTGGTCTTCACGCGAGGCGAAGAGTGCAAAAAGACGCACGTCGGCGTCGAACTGCGCATCGGCCAGCCAGGGTGCCACATGGGCGATGTCGAGGCGGGCCTGCGCGGCCTCACGAAGGCTTGCGAGCGCCAGACCCTCGCCTACCGTGCCGAGCAGTGCCACCTGCGTGGGATCGTCCTTGATCTTCTGGATGGCGCTTCCGACGGCGGCCGGCGTGCCGTCGGTTTCGATGGTGGACAACTGCGGCACCGGAGCGTTCGCCTTTCTGAGTTCCGCAAAAGCCAGTCGGATGCCGGTGGCGTAGTCGCGCGACAGCTCCTGCTGGTCGGGCGACATGTCGAGCAACTGCGTCACGCGTGGAGAAGAAGCGGCGTCAGGCGCACGCGACTGCGCGGCGGACAAAGCCGGCGTGCCGCAGAACGCGGCGACCGTGGCGGCGCCGGCAGCGCCCTGCAGCAATAGACGCCGGTGAATGGTTCGGGTTGGTTTCATGGCGGCCGATCGTAGGCAGGCCACATGTCAGCGCCATCACATGCCGCCGGCCGGGCGTGAACGGCTTCACGGCCCGCGTCACTAACTTCGCGGATAAGGCAGGCTCGCGACGGCGTGCATTCGCGGGCGAATGCCTCCTACACGGACCGGCCCGGTCGACGCCTAACTTGGATTTTTTGGCAGGAGCATCCCGATGAGCAACACTGGCCGCAGCATCGACAACTCGGGCGACGGCACGCGCCCTACCACCGACGGCGGCACCGACAACATCGGTGCCGGCGAGAAATTTTTGAGCACCACCAATGCGGCTGGCGAGAACGTGTCCGGCCCCGCGCCGGCTGAGCGCATGGGCAACAAGCGCAAGGATGCGGAAGCAGCAAAGCACGACGACTCTGCCGCGTTCGACCTGAAGGAGGATCTGACGCCGGAAACCAATCGCGACACGACCCAGCCTTAGGGGCGCGAGGCCCCTTCAGGCGCCGCCGATGCCGGCAGTCACCTTGCCGGTGCCTTGGCATTCTGTACACGGCGCACCGCCGTCGACGCGCCCTGAGCCGCCGCATTTGCGGCATAGCGCATCGCCCGTGCCCGGCGTGCCGGCCGGTGCATCGTCGCCGGGCCTCAAGGGCGCAGGCTCCACCGATGCGCCGGGGTCTTCTTCACCGGCCACCGACTGCC
>JBBJMS010000178.1:0-6989 GCA_037720315.1 Variovorax sp.
TCGACAGCCAGGTTCAAAACCTTGTTCAGGCCATGGCGAGCTTCTCGCCACCTGCTGGAGGCCAGACGACATTGCCGCCCAGCTATCAGAACAGCTTGGCGCCAGCGATAGCCGTCAACTGGAACTGACGAGACTCGCTGCGGGCGAACGCGCCGGCTGGCCGGCACAATCCCCGCATGCGCTTCTTCAAGGACCTGAGCCTCTCGGCTTTCACCGCAGGCTTCGTCGCCGTGCTGGTCGGCTTCACCAGCTCGGTGGCCATCGTGTTCCAGGCCGCGCAGTCCTTCGGCGCCACGCCCGAGATGATCAGCTCGTGGATGTGGGCGCTCGGGCTCGGCATGGGGCTGGCGTCGGCGCTGCCGTCGCTCTGGTGGCGCAAGCCGGTGATGATCGCCTGGAGCACGCCGGGTGCGGCGGTGCTAGCGGTGGCGGGTGCGGGCTACGGCATGGGCGAGGCGGTCGGCGCCTTCATCGTCTGCGCCGTTCTGATGACGATCGCCGGCGCCACCGGCTGGTTCGAACGGGTGATGAACAAGATCCCGATGGCACTCGCCTCGGCGCTGCTGGCGGGCGTGCTGGCGCGCTTCGGGCTCGAAGCCTTTCTGGCCGCGCGGACCGCGCTGCCGCTGGTGCTGCTCATGCTCGCCACTTACCTGGTGGCACGGCGGATGCTGCCGCGCTATGCGGTTCCACTGACGCTCCTGATTGCCATCGCCTTCGTCGCGGCGCGCGGCGAGCTGGCGTGGAGCACCGTGCAGTTCAGCCTGGCGATGCCGGTGTTCACCATGCCCGTCTTCACCTGGCAGGCGGCAGTGAGCCTGGCGCTGCCCCTGTTCGTGGTCACGATGGCGTCGCAGAACCTGCCGGGCGTGGCCGCGATTCGCGCCGCCGGCTACGACCTGCCGGTGTCGAAGCTGATCACCATCGGCGGCCTGACCACGCTGGTGCTGGCGCCCTTCGGTGCCTTCGCACTCAACCTCAGCGCCATCACCGCGGCCATCTGCATGGGCCGCGAGGCGCATGAAGATCCGGCGCGCCGCTACACGGCGGCGGTGAGCTGCGGCGCGATCTACATCGTGATCGGGCTCTTCGGCGCGGCGGTGACCGGCTTGCTCACCGCGTTCCCCAAGGAACTGGTCGCCGCGATCGCAGGCTTCGCGCTCCTGGGTACCATCGGCAGCGGGCTGGCCGCGGCGGTGCGCGACGAGTCGCACCGCGAGGCGGCGCTGATCACCTTTCTCGTCACGCTGTCGGGCGTTGCCATCGCCGGCATCGGCTCGGCTTTCTGGGGTGTCGTGGCCGGCGCCGCCGCGCTCGCGGTACAGCAGCTCGGCCGCAAACCCTCTGCCGACAAGGACATCGCCGCTGCCGGCAAGATCGCGCCAGATCCTAGGGCCGCTGCCGAAGCGGACGCCTCCACACCGACCGCCGGAAAGACTTCGTGATGCACATCCTCTTCGTTGCAGACCCGCTCGAGCAGTTCAAGATCTACAAGGACACCACCTTCTCGATGATGCGCGAGGCGCAGCGCCGCGGCCATGCCGTCTCGGTCTGCGAGCCGCGGCATCTGAACTGGCAGCGTGGCCGGCCGGTCACCGCACAGGCGCGCGCGATCACGCTGACCGGCGAGCCGGACGCGTGGTATCGCGCCGAAGCCGTGCTCGAGCGTGCGCTGCATGCCTTCGACGTGGTGCTGATGCGCAAGGACCCGCCCTTCGACGCCGAATACATCTACGCCACTCACCTGCTCGAGCAGGCCGAGCGCGAAGGCGCGCGGGTGGTCAACCGGCCGCGCGCGCTGCGCGACCATCCCGAGAAGCTGGCGATCATGGAGTTCGCCGAATACACCACGCCGACGCTGGTCACGCGCGATGCGGCTGCGGTGCGCGCCTTCCATGCCGAGCACCAGGACATCATCCTGAAGCCGCTCGACGGCATGGGTGGCATGGGCATCTTCCGTGTCAAGGCCGACGCGCTGAACCTCGGCTCGATCGTCGAGACGCTCAACAAGAACGGCGCCGAAACCATCATGGTCCAGCGCTTCGTGTCCGAGGTGACGCAGGGCGACAAGCGCATCCTCGTGATCGGCGGGCAGCCCGTGCCCTACAGCCTCGCGCGCATTCCGCAGGGCACCGAAGTGCGCGGCAACCTGGCGGCGGGCGGCAAGGGCGTGGCGCAGCCGCTCACCGACGAAGACAGGCGCATCGCCGAAGCGATTGGCCCGGTGTTGAACGAGCGTGGCCTGCTGCTGATCGGCCTCGACGTGATCGGCAAGTCGCTGACCGAGATCAACGTCACCAGCCCGACCTGCTTTCAGGAGATCACCGAGCAGACCGGCTTCGACGTGCCCGCAATGTTCATCGATGCGCTCGAAGCGCACCTGAAGTAGCCGCAGCCGCGCGCGCGGCGCGCACGCTCGGCGTCAGCCGGCGCGCTGCCCGTCGACGAACACTGCCAGCTCGCCGGCCGCAAAGGCGGTCCATGCCTCGTTGGTGGTCAGGGGTGCCGTCACCACGACCGCGACCCGGTCGTTCTGCGTGGTGTGCTGCGCAAAGTCGATGCTCAGGTCTTCGTCCGACAGCTCGGCCGTCACGAACGGATGGCGCCGCTCCACGTACCAGAGGTTCGTGGACGCATGCGACCAGAGCGCCTGCCCGTTCGACAGCATGAAGTTGAAGCTGCCGTGGCCGGCGATGCGGGCCGCCAGTTCGCGCAGCGTGATCGTCAACTCCTCGACGCTTGGCACGCCGGCATGCGACTTGGTCAGCTCCTGCATCAGCCAGCAGAAGGCATGCTCGCTGTCGGTGCTGCCCACCGGCTGGAAGCTGCCGTGCAGCCGAGGCCGGAAATCCTTCAGGTCGCCGTTGTGCGCGAAGACCCAATAACGGCCCCACAGCTCCCGAACGAACGGGTGGCAGTTCTGCAGGTTGACTGCGCCCTGCGTTGCCTTGCGGATGTGCGCGATCACGTTGCGGCTCTGGATCGGATAGCGGCGGATGAGCTCGGCCACCGGCGAGTCGCAGGCCGGCTGGTGGTCGACGAAATGCCTGAGCCCGCGGTCTTCGAAGAACGCGATGCCCCAGCCGTCGGCATGGGGCGGTGCCCCGCCGCGCTGCGCGAAACCGGTGAAGCTGAAGGTCACGTCGGTCGGCGTGTTGCAGTTCATTCCGAGGAGCTGGCACATGCCGGGCATTAGACCGCAGCGCCGCCGGTCGGGCCGTCCTACAACGATTTAGGTCTTGCGCGGCATGCGTGGGCGCCCCCGGCCCTCACAATGGCCGGCTCCCATGGATCTCCAGACACAAGACACCGGCACCGCCGCCGAAACCGGACCGGCGCCCTCGCTCGCTGCAGAGCTGCAGGCGCCCACGGTGAGCCGCGCCTATCAATGCCAATGCGGCCGACCGATCTTTCTAGGCAACAGCCGCTGCTTGGCCTGCCAGACGCCGCTGGGCTACGTGATCGACAGGCTGGGCGTGGTGCCGCTCGCGCCCAGCGGCCAGGACCAGGCCGAGCCGGACACATTCACCGTGTTCGGCGAGTCGCAGGGCCGCGCCTATCGCCGCTGCGCAAACCTCACCACGCCGGCATCGTGCAACTGGATGGTTCCGGCGCCGCGCGATGGCGACGATCCCTCCTTCAACACCGACGGACTCGTGCCCGGGCTGTGCCTCGCATGCAGTGTGACGCGCACAATCCCCGATCTTTCGGTCGAAAGCAATGGCGAGCTCTGGCGCAGGCTCGAGCTGGCCAAGCGGCGGCTCGTCTCGCAGCTGCTGGCGCTCGGATTGCCGGTGGTCACCCGGATTGCCGATCCGGTCCACGGCCTGGTCTTCGACTTCCTGAGCGACTCGCCCGGCAGCCCGCGCGTGCTGACCGGCCACGACGAGGGCGTGATCACGCTCAACGCCGAAGAGGCCGAGGACGCCGTGCGCGAACGCATCCGCGCCGAGATGCGCGAACCGTACCGCACGCTGCTGGGCCACTTCCGCCACGAGATCGGCCATCATTACTGGGACCTGCTGGTCCTGCCGACGCCCTGGATCGATGACTATCGCAAGCTGTTCGGCGACGAGCGGGCCGACTATGCGGGCGCGCTGCAGTCGTACTACGCGAGCGGCCCGCCGCCCGACTGGCGCGACCGCTACGTCACCAACTACGCGAGTTCGCATTCGTGGGAAGACTGGGCCGAAACCTGGGCCCACTACCTGCACATGGCCGACACGGCAGACACCGCGATGAGCTTCGGCGTCGATGCGCAGAACGTGGAACTTACCGGCGATCTGTTCGACTCCGGTGACCTGTGGCAGCCGGAGCATCCCGACGCAGGGCGCTTCCTGGACTTCTTGAATGGGTGGGTGCGCCTGACCAACGTGCTCAATGAACTCTCGCGCAGCATGGGCCAGCCCGATTTCTATCCGTTCGTGCTGCCGCGCCTGGCGGTCGGCAAGCTGCAGTTCATCCACCAGGTGATCGCGGCGCAGCGGGAGCCGAAGCCTTTTCAGCCTGTGTAGCGCCACAGCGTGCGCAGATGCAGGCGCGGCCACGCGCCGCGGCCGGTACCCGATCGAGCAGCGCCGGGCTGAATTCCGCCTCCAGGCACCAGCACGGTGGCTGCGGCGCGCCGGTTTCGCGCGCGACCGCCATCGCGCAGCGGTTGGCTTCGCCGCACAACGGGCAGCGTGACGCAGCTTCCATCAGGCGATCTCGAACGCCGGCAGCTTCTTTGCGACCGCACGGTTCTGCAGCGTCACGTACACCGGCATCCCGTCGCGGTAGTGCGGATAGTCCTCGCCTTGTATCAGCGGCAGCAAGTAGCGCCGGCAGGCGTCGGTGATGCCGAAGCCGTCGGGGGAGATGAACTCGCGCGGCATGAACTTCTCGGCATTCGCCACCGCCTCCAGCGGCGCGCTGCCGATGCGGTACGCATACGGCGAGTCGGACGTGCGCTCGATGGTCGGCATCACGGCGTTCTTGCCTTCGAGTGCAAGTTCGACCGCCCGCTGCCCCAGCTCGTACGCCTGCCGCACGTCGGTCGCGGATGCGATGTGGCGGGCGGACCGCTGCAGATAGTCGGCCACCGCCCAGTGGAACTTGTGGCCCAGCGCCTCCTTCACCATCTGCGCCACCAGCGGTGCGGCGCCGCCGAGCTGCGCATGGCCGAAGGCGTCCTTGCTGCCCTGCTCGGCGAGGAAAGTGCCGTCCGGATGGTGGCAGCCTTCCGACACGACGACGGTGCAGTAGCCGTGGTGCCTGACCAGGGCATCGACGCGCGCCAGGAAGGCCGGCTGGTCGAACGCAATCTCGGGAAACAGGATCACCACCGGAATGCCGTGCTCCGCTGCAAGCCCGCCGGCTGCTGCAATCCAGCCGGCGTGCCTGCCCATCACTTCGAGCACGAACACCTTGGTCGACGTGGCGGCCATCGAGCGCACGTCCAGCGAGGCCTCGAGCGTGGAGACGGCCACGTACTTCGCGACCGAGCCGAAGCCCGGGCAGCAGTCGGTGAGCGGCAGGTCGTTGTCGATCGTCTTCGGCACATGGATCGCCTGCAACGGGTAGCCGAGCGACTGCGAAAGCTGGCTCATCTTGAAGCAGGTGTCGGCCGAGTCCCCGCCCCCGTTGTAGAAGAAATAGCCGATGCCGTGCGCCTTGAACACGTCGATCAGCCGCTCGTACTGGCGCCGGTTCTTCTCCAGCGATTTCAGCTTGTAGCGGCAGGAGCCGAAGGCCCCAGACGGCGTGCTGCGCAGCGCCGCGATCGCGTCGGCCGGTTCGCTGCCGGTGTCGATCAGGTCCTCGGTCAGCGCGCCGAGGATGCCATTGCGCCCGGCATAGACGTTGCCGATGCGTTCCGGGTGCCGGCGCGCGGTTTCGATCACGCCGCAGGCCGAGGCGTTGATGACGGAAGTGACGCCGCCGGACTGGGCGTAGAAGGCGTTGGTGGTGGTCATGGGGCATTCTCCCGCAGGCCCCGGGCGGAAACCAGGGGCGCAGAGCTCGCCGATTCGGATCGCCCGCGCGATCAGCTCGTTCTCGTGGCCGGGCACGCTCGTGTGATGGATGCGCGCCAGCGGCTTCAGTATCGACGCGCAAGGCCGGGCGGTCAGGCCGGGGACATCCCCTGGGGCCGGAGCCGCCAACGCGATCGGGGCGCATCGGCCGCCAGCATCGGCAGCGCCGCCGGCCGCGAGCCCGTTACCGTGATGCATGAAGGCTCGAGCGCCGACACCAGCATGCGCCGGTGCTCGTCGCTTTCGAAACGCTCGCCCGGTGCCAGCACGATATCGCGCAGGTCGTGGTCGAGCGTGATCCAGACGCTGCCACTGCGGCACGCGATGCCGACGCCGGCTGCATCGGGCAGGGTAAAGACTGTGCGCTTCGCAATACTCAGGCTGAAGCGGCTTGGCTCGGTGTTCATGACGGACTCCTTTGCATTCGATACCGGAATGAATATAGTGAGCGAGGTTGCCAATGTCACACGGTGATCCGGAACTCATAGCATGCGCCCAGAGAATGCAAAGCCTTCTAATCACGGGGCTGACCTGCCGCCGCTGGAACTGCTGCGCAGCTTCGAGGCGGCGGCGCGCACGCTGAGCTTCACGCAGGCTGCGGGCGAGCTCTCCCTGACCCAATCGGCGGTGAGCCGCCAGATCCAGCAGCTTGAAGCGAGCCTGGGCGTGCTGCTGTTCGAGCGCCGCCATCGCGCTCTGGCGCTGACCGAGCCCGGCCGAGTGCTGCAGCGCGCGGTGGTCGAGAGCCTAGAACGCCTGCGCGATGCCACCGCCCGGCTGCGAGCCGCGCCGGTGCCGAGGCAGGTTGCAATTACATGCACGCCCGGCTTTGCATCGCTCTGGCTCATTCCCCGGCTGGCGCGCTTCACGGCCACTCATCCGCTGGTCGACGTGAGGCTGTCGGCGACGTTGGACGTGCTCGATCTCGAACGCAGCCGCATCGACGTGGCGGTGCGTTTCGTGCCGATCGTCCGC
>JBBJMS010000179.1:0-6983 GCA_037720315.1 Variovorax sp.
TGTCGTGGCGCATGCTGCGCGGCGAAGTGCTCGCGGTCGAGGCATCGCTTGCCGGGTCGCTGGATGCGGGCCGCAGCCAGCTCGCGCGGCTGGTGAGCCGCGACGTCCGTGCATTGAGCGCCGCCGAGGTGCGCGAGAGCGCGATCGAATCGCTGGCCGAAAACCTGAACGATTCCGTGGTGGCGCCGGTGTTCTGGTTCGTGCTTTTCGGACTGCCCGGCGCCGCGGTCTACCGCTTTGCGAACACCGCCGATGCGATGTGGGGCTACCGGGGCGTGCGCGATGGCCAAGATTGGGAATGGGCCGGCAAGTGGGCAGCCCGCGCCGACGATGTGCTCTCGTGGCTGCCGGCGCGGCTCACCGCGCTCCTGCTGCTCGTGTCCTTCTCCCTCCCGCTGCGGGCGAGGGCTCGGGTGGGCGCGGCTGTGCGTCGCGAGGCCGCACGTACTTCGTCGCCCAACGGCGGCTGGCCCATGGCCGCCATGGCGCTCGGCCTTGGCGTGCGGCTTGCCAAGCCCGGTGTCTACGTGCTCAACGCCGCCGGACGCGAGGCCGCCGCGATGGACACGCCGCGCGCAGTCGCCATTGCGGCGCGTGCGGTCGCGCTGCTGGCCGTGGTTGCGCCAGCGGCCGTCGTCGCGCTGACGGCATGGCGGGACCGATGAACCTGATGGACTTCAACGAAGCGGACGAACCGCTACACGGCGGACCGGATGCGCGCGGCGCCGCGCTGCACGACTTCTCGACCAATGCCAATGCCTGCGGACCGTGTCCGGCGGCGTCGGCCGCGCTTCAGGGTGCCGATGCCGCTCGCTACCCCGACCCGCATTACGCCGCACTGCGCGAAGACCTGGCCCGCCTGCACGGCGTCGACCCCGCACGCATCGTCGTCGCCGCAAGCGCGAGCGAATTCATCGGCCGCATCACCGCTGCGGTCGCGCAGCAGGGCGGCCGCAGCGTCTGGCTGCCGCCGCACAGCTACGGCGACTATTGGCGTGCCGCCCGTGCATGGGCCTTCGAAGCCGCGCCTGCCGACGCCGCCGACCTGGTCTGGTGCTGCGATCCGTCGAGTCCGATGGGCCAGGCCCAGCCCGGCCTGCCGGCATTGGTGGATGCACTGCCCGCAGCAGCGGTCGGCGTGATCGATCTCGCTTACGAACCGCTGCGGCTCGAAGGAAGCCTCGGGCTGAGCGAGGCGCAGCGTTCGCGCCTGTGGCAACTTTGGTCGCCCAACAAGGCGCTGGGCCTGACTGGCGTTAGGGCGGCCTATGCCATTGCTCCGGCCGATGCCGGCGCGCAGGCCCGGCAGGTGCGCGGGCTCGGCCGTCGTGGCCCATTGGCGCGCACGGCGTCGCGATGCTGCACGCGTGGTGCGGCGCCGAGGCACAGGGCTGGTTGGCCGCAAGCCTGGATTGCCTCAGGCGATGGAAGGCGGAGCAGCTGGCGATGTGCGCGGCGCTGGGCTGGCGTTGCCTGCCCAGCGTTGCCAACTTCTTTTGCGCACATCCCGATGCGCCCTACGCAGCGCGTTCGCAAGCGCTTCGAAGTGCCGGCATCAAGCTGCGCGATACGGCGTCGTTCGGGCTCCAGGGCCAAGTGCGGCTCGGGGTGCTGCCGCCAGCCAGCCAATCGGCGCTGCGAGCGGCCTGGCCCGACAGCGCCGCCTCCTGACCGCGCGCAGCGCGCCTGCTATGTCCGCTGTGACGCGCCAAGCGTGGCGTTGTCGACGAAGTACAAGCCGCTGAAGGTCGGGAACGAGCGTTCCGGATGCCCCGGGATATCCATCGACCTCTCGTGCACGGCCCACCAATCCCTGAGCGTGTAGCCGAGCAGCCTGATGTCGCGGATCAGCCGGGCGCGGTTGTACACATGGAGCGGCGCGAACGACCCATGGCCGATGTTCTGCGTCGTGACGAAGTCTTCACCGTGATAGAGCGGCAGCTTGTTCAGCAGGATGTGCTTGGGCCGCACGATGCAGCGCTTTAGAAGTTCGTCGGGCCGGGCGTCGTCGAGAAACTGGATGGCGCCGGCCGAGATCCAGACGTCATGGGCGGTGCTCGCGATGACCGGTTCGAGGTCTTCCTCGAAGGTCAGCGCGTGCGCACCGTTCTTGACGGCAAGCTCCTGCCCGATCGACACCATGGTCGAGACCTCGACGACGCGCCAAGTCAGTGCCTCCGGCATGTCGAAGTAGCCCTGGTAGGCGTAGTAGTGCACGCCGACCGATCCGCCGATGTCCAGCACGCTGGCCGCACCCTTGGCAAAAGCAGCGTTCAGCCACCACATCACCGGATAGTCGTATGCAAAGACCTTCTTCGCCCTTACATCCACGTACTCTTCGGCCAGGGCTTCGCGGTCGAACTCCGGGCCGGGCGGGAGCGAGGCACGCGCGTACGCAAAACTGCTGAATACGCCTGAATGCCTGCCGTAACTTTCCTTGGAAAAAAAATCCGGAAGCGGATCTTTGGTGGGTACAGACGGCGCGAAAGGGCGGTCCAGCATTCGACGAACGGTTCGCAAGGGGTTGGGCAGGGGCATGGTGTACTGGTCGCGTGATCCCGCCGGCTGCTATGCAAGCAGGCGAGACAACGGTATCGAATTGTTGGGGCGCTAGGCTACCGCAGTTCCCTACGGCTGTGGACATTTAGAGCTGAGAACCACCAAGGCGGGGCCAGCGGCAGTCCCGTTTCGAAGGAGGCTTTGTCCGACAACCGAGTGGCTGTCTTCACGGTCTCAGTCAAGCACCGCAATAGTGCGGATCGCAAACCCGGAGGGCGACATCTTTGCTTCATGCTTTGCCAATGAGGCTTCGTTGGCAACGTCTTCCGCGCAGTCCATCGTGCCTGCGTGGATGCGCACGGCCCCGATCGAAAGCGAACAGATCGAAAAGAACCGATTGATGCCGTGGCGATCTTCGGCTTCGATACCGCCAGCCTCGCGATCCGCGTCGCTGTAGAACTTGAAGGCCTGTTTTCCGAACTCCTCGACGATCCGGGCGCAGCGTCGCTCCCAGTCCGCACTTTGAAACAAGACGATGAAGTCGTCGCCACCGATGTGTCCGACGAAGTCCCGCTTCGGATCGGAATGGCGGCCCAGCAACCGGGCGGCAGCGCGGATCATCTCGTCGCCTCGCCAGTAGCCATAGTGGTCGTTGAAAGCCTTGAAATTGTTCAAGTCCGCGTAGCACGCCGCGAAGTCCGCGCCACCGATGAGCAGGCGCTCGATGTGCATGTTGATCGGGATATTGCCCGGCAGGGACGTCAATGGATTCGCATACCTGGCCGCTTCGATGCGCGTCTCGGTCACGGCGCGAACGAGCTGGTCGCCTGTTCCCAGGCCGACGTAGTTGCCGCCTTCCGTAAAGATGAATCCGTCGCGCAGATAGCGCTGATCCTCGGACATGAGAACGCCCATGAGTTCTTGCACGTCGGCGTCGAGTTCGATCGTCAACGGCGTTTGATGGGCGTAGCTGGCGGCAGGCTTGCGTCCATGGACCTCACGAAAATACAGCTGCGCGTACCGGTTCATAAATTCCTGGCGGTTGATGAGTGCAACCGGCCGTCCTTCTTGCACCATCGCCAAGGCGTGGAGATCGACGCGATCCTGAAAAATCTTGGAAACATCCTCGTTGGTCGCCTTCATTTCGACGCCCGGCGCTTGAACGATCGGCAGACCGCGCAGGACCGCATGGGCTTGACCGGGGTTCGGCATGATCGCGATGTCGTTGTCGCGCAGCACGAGCGTCACAGCCTGCGCGATGCGCGAGAGCGGCGCCTCTGCGGGGCGACCAAGGAAATGGCCTTGCCCATAGTGGATGTCCAAGTCGCGCAGCAAGCGCAGGTCGTCGGCCTGCGTGATTCCTTCGGCAATCAGCTGAGTGCCCATTGCCGAACCGATCTGCTGGATGGCCCGGACCACTTCGACGTTTTCATGCGCGGTCGAAATGCTGCGCGTAAAGAACTTGTCGATCTTGACGAAGTCCGGGCGCAGTTCTGCCCAGCGTCGCAACCCCGAGTGCGCTTCGCCGAAGTCGTCCAGGGCCAGCAGGACCCCCAGCGAACGAACGGCTTTCACCGCCTGCCGCAACGCGGGCCAGTCGCTCGCCGACCCCTGTTCGGTGAGTTCGATCACCACCAGATGCGGCGATACACGCGATGCGGACAGCAGGCTTCGAAGCGAATGCGGCAACCCATCGTCCGCGGCGCGCAGCAGCACATCAGGACTCATGTTGACGAACAGCCGGCCAGCTTGCCCGAGGCTCGCCCAGCGGCGCAGCGCGAGGTCGACGCAATGCAGCTCGAACTCGACTTGCAAGGACGCACGGGCGGCGAGCTCAAGCAGTTCAGCCGGCATGTGAAGCGGGCCGTCATGCGGGCCGCGAATGAGTGCCTCGTGACCGTAAATGGAAGCCGTGCGCAAATCCACCACGGGCTGAAAGACGGGCGAAAGACGGCTCTCATCCATCAGGCGCTGCAACGTCCCCGGTGCGGCCGATGACATCTGCCCGGTCGGAGGGTCTCGCGGCGGCGGCATGGTGGAGTCGTCGTGCATGGCGGTGTTTGGTCCCGAATGTAGTCAGCGTCGCTGGCGCAGACGTGACACCCGGACAAAGTAACCGGTACCTGTGATTTAACTCACCGAACCGTGCGGCGCATGCGTTGCAGGCGCCCACCGCTCACCGCCGCTGCAGCGCGGGGTTCTTCGCAAACAGGTCCGCAGCCCAGTCCACGAACACCCGAACCTTGGCGCTCAGGTGGCGATTGGGCGGGTAGACCACATGCACCGGCAACGGCGGCCGGGTCCAGTCGGCGAGGATCTCGACCAGCTCGCCGTTCGCCAGGTGCGGGTCGGCCATGAAGGTGACGCACTGCGAGATGCCGAAGCCGCCGAGCACCGCGGCCATGTGCGCGGTGCTGTCGTTGACCGACACACGGTACGGCCCCGCCAGTTCGATGTTCTGGTCTTCCTTGTGGAACTCGTGCGGATGCACCCTGCGCGTGCTGCCCGAAAAGTAGCTCACCACGTGATGGCGCTTCTCGATGTCCGACGGATGCTGCGGTACGCCGTAGCGCTTCAGGTACGCGGGCGACGCAACAGTCACGAAAGTCAGGTTGCCGATGCGCCGGGCCACCAGCGACTGGTCGGTCAGGTCACCGGCCCGGATCACGCAGTCGACGTTGTCGCTGATCAAGTCGACCGGCCGGTCGCTCACGCCCAGGTCGACCTGGATCTCCGGATAGCGGTCGCAGAAGGTTGCCAGCGCCGGCAGGATGATCAGGCTCGCGGTCGATGAGCCGACGTCGATGCGCAGCCGCCCGGTCGGGTTGGCTTGCGCATTGGTCATGCTGGCCTGGATGTCGTCGAAGTCGTTCAGGAGGCGCGCCGTGCGCTCGAAGTAGGCGGCGCCGTCGGGTGTAACCGTGACGCGCCGGGTGGTGCGGTTGAGCAGTTGCACGCGCAGGCGCGATTCCAGCGCCTGGATCTGCTTGGTGACCGTGCCCTTGGGCAAGCCGAGAGAGTCGGCGGCGCGGGTGAACGTGCCTGCTTCGACGACGCGGACAAAGATCCGCATGGCCTGGATCTGATCCATCTATGCTGCTCCTGGGGGCCCGGCGAATGCGGGGCGAGCGGAATTCTCACATGTGGTTCTTAGCTGATTGTTAGCCGAATGGAAACAGAGTAGCGGTCAATGCCGTGTTGCGGCCGCCGCTTGCCGACTTAACATTCAAGCCATCGTCCACCCACCGAGGTTGTCCATGCCACCCCGCCCCGAAACCGACATCAGCGTACCGCTGCCCGACCGCGAGCCGGTGCAGGCCCGCGTGTATGGCGAGCGGCTGCGCGGTGCGGCCCAGCCGCTGGTGCTGCATTTCCATGGCGGCACGTTTGTCAGCGGTGACCTGGACGACGGTTGCAACGTGGCCCGGCTGCTGTCCCATGCGGGCGCGGTGGTGGTGTCGCTGGCTTACCCGCTGGCGCCGTTCCCCGAACCGATCGAAGTCGGCTACGCGGCGCTCGAGTGGCTCTACAAGCAGCGCGTCAAGCTCGCCGGCAAGGGTGCGCGCGTGTTCCTGGCTGGCGAAGAAGCCGGCGGCAACGTGGCGGCCGCGGTGGCGCTGATGGCGCGCGACCGCGCGCATCCGCCGCTCGCCGGGCAGATCCTGCTGTCGCCGATGCTCGACCCGTGCGCCGGCACCCAGTCGATTCGAAAAGCCTCCGGCGACGCGACCGAGTGTCGATGGGCAACGGGCTGGCAGGAGTACCTGAGCCGGCCGATGAACGCGACCCATCCTTACGCGGTGCCCGGCGCATCGCTGCGGCTCACCTCCCTGGCGCCCACGTTGGTGCTCGTCGGCGCGGACGACGCGATGCGCGACGAGGCGCTGAGCTTCGCGCGCCGCCTGCACGACGCCGGCGTGCCCGTCACCAGCCAGGTGCTGCCCTCGGGCGCGAAGTGTCCGGACGAGCTGTACGACCCCGCGAGCTGCGAACACGCGTGTACGGACACGATCACGGAGCACCTGCGCGCGTTCTTCGCGGCCACTGCGCCGCCAGCACCGGCCTAGCCGGCCCCAAGCCCTCGGCCGGCCAACCGGTCCCAACTTCTTCCCGTGCTTCCCGTCGCCACAAGCGCCAGGCTCGGCCGCTGCATTCACAAGTCATTCAAAAAGGACATTCATCATGCAAAGCAAGCTTTCCAATCTAAGCCGCCGCGCCTTCTGGCCTGCCGTGACCGGCCTGACCGCCGTGCTGGCGATCGCCTCGGCGGTGTTCGGCCTGTCGAGCTTCAACGCCGAAGCCAACGACGCACCCGCGGTCACCGCGCCGCGCGCCACCCCGGTATCGGTCGCGACGGTGGCTGCGACGCAGGTCAACACCTGGGACGAGTTCTCGGGCCGGCTCGAAGCGGTGGAACGCGTCGACGTGCGCTCGCGGGTTGCAGGCGCCGTGGCCGCGGTGCACTTTCGCGAAGGCGCGCTGGT
>JBBJMS010000044.1:0-21540 GCA_037720315.1 Variovorax sp.
TGCCACTTTTATTGTCTATGTTTGCACGGGTCTGGTAGGTGGCGCCTTCCGAAACCAGCACGGCGACGGCTGCAGCCACCTCTTCAGCGCGCCCCAGGCGGCCGACCGGAATGATCTCGGCCAGTTTGGCGTTCAACGCCGGATCGACCGCATCGGTCATGTCGCTGGCGATGCGGCCGGGCGCCACGCAGTTGACAGTGACGCCGTGCGCGGCGATTTCGCCTGCGAGCACCCGAGCAAAGCCTGTAATACCCGCCTTGCTCGCTGCATAGTGAGCTCCGGGCACGGGCGTGCGGGTGCGCGCCGCCTGGCTGGTGATCATGACCACACGGCCCCAGCCACGCGCGCAAAGCGCGGGCAGGCAGGTTTGCGTCACGAGGAACGTCCCGGTCAGGTTCACCGCGATGACCTCGTGCCATTCGCTCGCCGACATCTCCGCGATGGTCCTTTTCACGCCGTTGGTCTTGGGTGATATGCCGGCGTTGTTGACCACAATCGAGAGCCGGTCCCAATGTGGCCCTAGCGCGCGCAGCCGCGCGGGCAGTTCACGCACCGCTGCTTCGTCGGCGATGTTTAGGCGCAGCGCCCGGGCATCGGCACCGGCCGCGCGCAGGCGCGCAGCGCTGTGCGCGACTCCCTCGGTCGAATCGAGCAGCACGACGGGGTGCCCCGCGCGGCCCAATTCGCTGGCGATCGCCAGACCTAATCCCCGGGCTGCCCCAGTGATCAGTGCGACGCGGCCCGTAGCGGCCTGAGCGTGTCTCTGCGCGTCATCGATCATTGGCGCGATGTTCATCGGGGTTTTTCCTGGTGGGCTCAATAGAATCGCAAACGATGGAACTTCGGCACCTGCGCTACTTTCTCGCCGTCGCCGAAACGTTGAACTTCGGCCGTGCGGCGGCTCGCCTGAACATGGCTCAACCCCCGCTGTCGGTGCAGATTCGCGATCTGGAAGTCGAGCTTGGCACGCCCTTGTTCCAGCGCGGCGCGCGCGGTGTCACGCTGAGCGATGCCGGCGTCGCCTTTCTTCCGCATGCGGAAGCGGTGCTCGCGGCTTCGCGTCAGGCCGTGTCCGTTGCCCGAGATGCAGCGGCGGGGCGGGGCGGCGGTTTGGTGATCGGCTTTATTCCGACGCTGGCGTATACGCTGCTGCCTCATCTCTTGCCTGCTTACCGAGCATCCTATCCGCGCGTGGCGATCTCGCTGCGCGAGGTGCCGGTGACCGACAAGGAAGATGCGCTCCTCTCCGGCAGCATCGATGTGGGCATTTTCCGACCGCCGGCGCGGCATCCTGAAGTACAGACGGCGACTATCGGTGAGGAACGGATGATCCTGGCGCTGCCTGCCGCGCACCGCCTCGCGCGGCGGCGTCAGGTGCCGCCGTCGGAGATCGCCGGAGAGGCGCTGGTGATGTATCCACCCAGCCGCGGTGACCGCGGCCTGTACGGGACGGTGGCGACCTGTCTGCGCGCTCAAGGCCTGCAACCGGAATCGGCGGAAATCGCCGGCACCATCCTCACCGCATTGGGCATGGTGCTTTCCGGAGCAGGTATCGCGATCGTGCCCGAGAGTTCTGCATGCCTGCGCCTCTCGGGAATCGCCTTTCGTCCGTTCACCGAACCGCAGGCCCGGGTGCCGCTGGCCGTGTGCTGGCGCCATGGGGACCAGAATGGGTTGTCTGCCTCTTTCATCCGGCATGTGCGCGAGGCGGTCCATCCCTGGGCAGGCATCGCAGGACACACTGAAAGCGCGCCGGTCAGTTCAACTTAATGCCTGCGGCCTTAACCACTTCGCCCCAGGTCCTCGTTTCGGCTTCAACCATCTTGCCGAAGGCCGCGGGATCGTTGCCCACGATGACCGCGCCCAGGTCCTCAAGGCTCTTGCGCGTGGCCGGCTTGGCGATGGCCGACAAGACCGCGGCATGCAGCCTGGAGACGATGGGCCCCGATGTCTTCCCCGGTGCGAACAAGCCGAACCAGCCCTGCACGTCGAAGTCCTGCAAGCCCGCTTCCTGCATCGTCGGCAGTTCCGGCGCGGTTGGCGAGCGCTTCGGGCCCGTTGTCGCGAGCGCCCGGAGCGAGCCGCCGCGCACATGGCCGATTGCTGAGGGCATGTTGTCAAACATGACTTGGACGCCTTGGCCGCCGATCAAATCGCTCAGCGCGGGGCCACTGCCCTTGTAAGGAACGTGAATCAGCTTGAGCCCGGTCTTAAGGTTGAACAGCTCGCCGGTCATGTGCGGGGTGTTCCCCGCGCCGGAGGAGGCGAAGAAGACCTGGCCCGGCCGCGCCTTGGCCCAAGCGATGAACTCGCCGACGGTCTTCGCCGGTACGGCCGGATTGACAACCATGACGTTGGGCACAGCCGCAACCAGCGAAATCGGCGCGAAGTCACGCACCGTGTCGAACTTCATGTTGTCGTAGATCCAGGGGTTGACCGTCATGTTGCCGGCGGTGCCCATCATCACGGTGTAGCCGTCCGGGGCGGAGTTCACAACCATGTCGGCGCCCAGGTTTCCGCCGGCGCCAGGCCGGTTCTCAATCACGACACTCTGGCCGAGATTTTCCGACATGCCCGGGGCAATCAGCCGCGCGATGATGTCGGTCGTGCCCCCCGGCGAGTAGCCGACGATGATCTTGATTGGTCGCTTCGGGTAGTCCTCTGCGGCGGCGCTGTCAAGTGCAAACGGACCCAGCGCGCCCAGGGCCAGCGCAGTGACCAGCCGGCGCCGGGGCCGGTCCGGCAACATGCCGGCCGGTGCAGCGGTACGGTTCTTAATGAAGTCTTCCGAATGCATGCTGATGTCTCCTATCGATGGGTGCAATCCGTGCGGGGTCGCGGGCTTAGAGATGAATCTGGCTGATGCTTGAGCCGCCGCACACAAACAGCGTCTGCCCGGTGGTGAATCCGGCCGCGTCGGACAGGAAATACGCCACTGCGGCCGCGATCTCGTCGGGCTGCCCCAGCCGCTGCATCGGCACCGCGTCCAGCATGCGCGCGCGGCGCGGATCGCCCGGCGGGTTGTTGTGGTCGAACATCTCGGTCGCTACAGGCCCGGGAGCGACGCAGTTGACCGTCACACCTTCGCGTGCTAGTTCGAGGGCCCACGAGCGCGTGAACCCCACTAATGCGGCTTTGGCAGCCGAATAGACGCTGCCGTCCACGCGGCCCAGCAGCGAGCGGCTCGAAATATTGACGATGCGCCCGGCCGGTTGACCGTGCACATTCCGCGCGGCCTTTATGGTGGGCAACAGCGCCTGGGTGCAGTCGATGGCAGCGCGGCAGTTCAGTCCGAGGATCTGTTCGAAGGCCTCGCCGCTGATCGTTCCAAGCGCTTGCAGGCGGTTAAAACCTGCGTTGTTGATCAGCCGCCCAATCGGCCAGCGCTGCGCCGCCTCGGCTAGTGCCGCAGCCGTGGCCTTGGAGTCGGCCAGATCGACGCAGACCAGCGGCGCCGGAAATTCCGGATCGTGATTGCGCGCCACTCCGACGACAGGCTCGCCCGAGGCGAGCAGTCGATCGACGATCGCTCGCCCGATGCCGCGTGTTGCACCGGTTACGAGCGTGTGAGCAAGCAACGTCGCAGGCGCGCTCGTCAATTGCGTCATTCGGGACGCGGGCCGGCTATCGTGATGCGGTGCATTTCACGGCGCAAGCCCTGGTAGTCGTTGCAGGCGTAGTGCATGGTGCAGCGGTTATCCCAGAAAGCCACCGATCCCTTCTGCCAGCGAAAGCGACAGCAAAACTCGGGGCGGGTGGCGTGCTGCACCAGTTGATTGAGCAGCGGCAGGCTTTCTTCGCGGCTCATGCCCTCGAGCGACCATGTGAAGGGGTAGTTGACGTAAAGCGCCGGACGACCTGACTCGTCATGGTGCCGCACCACAGGATGCAGCGCGCTCAGCTCCTTTCCAACGCGGTCTTCTCGCAGACGGGTGGAGCGCCCTGCATTGCGCTCTTGCAGCCGTTCGGTGAGGAATCGGTCGGAATGCATAGCGCGGCGGCCGGCCAGCATCTGCTTCATCGTGTCCGGCAGCGCCTCATAGGCAACGGTCATGTTGGTCCACAAGGTGTCGCCGCCGAACGCCGGCACCTCTCGCGCATAGAGAATGGACCCAAGCGGTGGTTCGTCCATATACGACATGTCGCTGTGCCAGGTGTCGCCGATGTTGTACTTGTCGCCAGGCTCCTTCACCACGGGCATTATTTCCGGGTATCCAGGCACGTGGTCGTAGACCGGGTTGGTCACGATGGGTCCGAAGGACGAAGCGAAGGCCTTGTGGCTCTCCGGGGTGAGGTTCTGGTCACGGAAGAAGACCACGCCCCGATCAGCAAGCAGCCGGCGGATTTCGCCCAAGACGGGCGCTTCGATGCGCTTCGAAATATCGATGCCGAGAATCTCGACTCCGCAAGTTCCCGTCATCGGTCGAATGTCGAGTATCTGGCTCGTGGGGCGCTCCTGCAGCGTGACGGTCATGGGTTTGTTCCGGAGAAGTAAGTTAAGAGATGAGATTTTTCATAGGTGGCCGCACCATTCTTCGCGGCGGCCATTCCAGAAGTCCGCTGGTGTTCACAAGACTAGCCCCCGGATTAATTGGAGTCCAATATTTCGTTTATGTCGGTGCCATACGCCAAAGGTATGGGGCACCGCCTACATTCGCGTGTCGCCTCGTATTGAGGGCAGTTAGCCTGGTAGGACGCGCTAGATAAACCGGCCAGTCTGTGGCGGGATAAGTCAACCGCTCACTCACGCGGCTTGGCAAGAAACAGATATGTCAAATGTGGGGGGCGCATTGGAGGAGCCGCGTTCCCACAAACTCGCGCTGCTGCTGGATTCGGCGTCGGCGTCGGCGTCGGCGCTGGCGGCACCCGCGGCCCGCTGCGCGGCGCGGCGCGCTCACCCTCTTCAACGAGAACGGCGCGGTGCTCGATGCGCCCCCCGCACCGTGGGACGCATTGACCGCACGCGACTGGCAACGCCTGTTCGTCAGCGCGCGGGCGCTCTGGTGCGAGGCAAGGTTGCTGGTGTCCGGCCACGCGCTGCTCGAAAAAAACTGCAGGCGCCGCGTAAAAACATCACTGCGCACGCGCTCTGGGCGCCCGGTGTGTGCCGCGCGACTGCCCTGAAGGATGCGGACATCGCCGCCGCACGGCGACCAGAGCATTTCGCAACGAAGCACCTCGCGCCGCTGCCTGTGCTGTGCGCGCCCGGCTGGTGGGCGGCGCACGAGTCACCGGCGTTCTCCGACGACGCGCGAATCTTCAGGCCGCGCATCAGTCCAGCGTGACGCCAGCGGTGTCGATCACCTTCTTCCAGCGCACCCGCTCCGCCTGCACGAAGGCATCCATCTCGCGCGGCGGGCCGCCCACCACCTCGGCGCCCTGGGTGGCAAACTTCTCCCGCACGTCCGGCAGCGCCAGGATCTAGACCATCGCGGCATTGAGCTTCTGCGACACGGCCGCAGGCGTGCCCGGCGGCGCGGCCATCGCGAACCAAGCCGATGCGAAGAAGTCGGGCAGCCCGCCTTCGGCAACGGTGGGCACGTCGGGCGCCATGAAGCCGCGCGTTCTGGATGCGATGCCGAGCAGCTTGACCTTCTTGTCCTGCTGGAACTTGAGCACGGCGGAGATGTTGCCGAAGAACAGGTCGACCCGGCCGGCCAGCATCTCGTTCAACGCCGGGCCTTCGCCGCGGAACGGGATGTGGACCATTTCGGTGCCGGTCATGCTGACGAACATCTGGCCGGTGAGGTGCGAGGTCGAGCCGTTGCCCTGCGAGGCATAGGTCACCTTGCCCGGATTTGCCTTGGCATAGGCGATCAGTTCCTTGACGTTGTCGGCCGGCAGGTCGGGCCGCGCGGTAATCACGTTCGGCACGCTGGCCAGCATGATGATCGGCACCAGCCGCGTTGGGTCGAAGCTCAGCTGTCGGTAAAGGTTTTGGTTGATTGCCAGTGGTCCGGGCGGCGTGACCAGCAGCGTGTAGCCGTCGCCTTCGGCAGCAGCGACCGCCTGCGCACCGATGTTGCCGCCGGCGCCCGGCCGGTTCTCGACCACCACCGGTTGGCCGAACTTTTCCGACAGCTTCTGGGCGGTGATGCGCGCCAGCGCGTCGACCGTGCCGCCGGGCGGGAAGTTGACGATCACGCTGATGGGCTTTTCGGGATAGCTGCCCTGCGCCGCGGCTGGAAGCGCAGCCGCAAGGCCCGCCGCCAGCAGCCTGGCAGCCGCGGTGCGGCGGTTCAACATCGTCATGTTTCTGTCTCCTTGGTTTATTCGAGTACCTGCGCCGAGATGGGCAGCGTGACCACGTCGACCACCGCGCTGCGGCCGCCGCGCACCACTTCCAGTGCCTCCTGCAGCGTCGAGGTGAGCCGTGCGTGCCGCTCGACGCGGAACGCAGCCGCGCCACCGGCAGCGGCGGCGATGTCCGCCAACCGGGTCCGGGCGCCGGTGCAGGTGATCCAGTAGCGGTCGTTCCTTTTGCCGTGCCGTCAGGATGCACCAGCAGCGACGACACCTTCGGCGCATTCCATCCGCCGTTATTGAAGACGATGGTGAGCTGCGGCGCGCCATAGGTCTCGCCGACCCAGTAGGTGCTGCTCGGCACGCCGAATACATAGCTGCCGTCGCCGACCACGGTGATCACTTCCGCATCGGGCTCGGCCAGCTTCAGCCCGATCGCGGCATTGATGCTCCAGCCCAGCCCGCTGCCGCCGTTGGCGTAGTAGCTGCCGGGCCGGCGCATGCGCAGCGTCGACAGCAGGCGCTCGGTGGCGGTGGGTTCCTCGAACACGACGATGGTCCGTTCGTTCACCAGCGCGGCCACGGCTTCGCTCAGCTGCTGCACGTTGATCGCGCCGTCGGCCGGTGTGGGCATGTCGGGCAGGGCGGCGCGGCGGGCATCCGCGATCCATGCGGCGCGCTCCTTGCGGCCCTCGCCGTCAGCGGGTGACGGCAGCGCGAGCAGCTGGTCGATCGCGTCAAGACTGTCGGTCTGCCATGAACGCTCGGCGGGAAGTGCCAGAACCCCAGGTCTGCTTGAGCGGATCGCAGTCGATGTGGAACAGGCGGGCATCGGCTTGCGGCTGCACCCGCGATTCGATCCAGGGCACGTCGACGTCGAGCATCAGGATAGGTCTGCCTCGTCGATCAGCGTGTTGCGCCGGTAGCCGACATGGTTGGCGTGGTCGCCGGGAAAGTTCAGGTACTGCGGATTCAGCTCGCAGACCGCGAACCCGATGCGATCCGACAGCGCCGCGAGCCGCTCCGCCGCTGCCGGCTGCCGCCCCAGGTAGGTGGTGACGACCAATGGCCGGCGCGCGGCCCACAGCGCCTCGTGCAGTTCATGCGCCGCACCGGCCGAGAGGCCGGCGATCCGCGTGCCCGGCCAGTGGCGATCCTGCTGCGGCGTCGAGGTCGCCGGTTCGTCCCACAGCTCGCGCGCGCCGGTCAGGTAGACCGGACCTTCCGGCACCGCGTTGGTCAGCTGCACTGCGCGCCGCAGCACCTGGTCGATCATCTCGGGCGCTCGCACCTCGTACGACCACTTCATGTATTGGCCGCCGATCTCGTGCTGGCGGCTGGTGTCCTGCGTGTAGTGGATGAACTCGGTGCGCGCGCCGGTGCGATCGCCGTTCGTGCTCACCGGCGACAAGCCGGCCACGATATCGCCGGCACCCGTCCGCGGGCGGCGTTGTGGATGCTGCAGCCGAGGTTCTGCGTGCCGACGTCGACATGCACCAGCACCATCTGCGGCCGACGAGTTCGCATCGCGTAGCCGTGCGCTGCGCTCAGAGCGGTCATCTCGTGCGGGCACACGACGATGCGCGGCATGGGGTTGCCGCTCTCGTCGATGGCGGCGAACGCTTCGATGAAGGCGGGGTGGTCGCTGCCCAGGTTGGTGAAGATGTGCTCGATGCCGAGTCGTCCCGCCTCCTCGAGCAGTCGGCGGGCGGCGGTGGGTGCTGTCATCGTTTCTTGTCTCTGTTCAGTCGTTGGCTGCTGCCTGGGCCGGTGTCGAGGCCGCCGGCCCGTCGACGAACACGTCCGCATGGAAGTCGGCCGCGGCCAGCCCGCAGCGGTGCACGGTCATGTCGCGCACCGCATCGACCATCGGCGGCGAGCCGCAGCAGTAGAGCTCGTGGCCGGCAAGGTCGGGAAAGTGCGCGAGCAGTGCCTGGTCGACGCGGCCGGCGAAGGCGCCGTCGGCAGGGTCGCCGGCTTCCTCGCTTAGCGCGGCGACGAAGCGGAATGCCGGCCACTGCCGCTGCCACTTGGCAACCGCGCCGCGCAGGTAGATGCCCTCGCGCGGCGCGCGCCCCAGACGAGCGAGATCGGCCGCCGACGCGGCGCCTGGCCATGTCGTCCAGGATCGACTTGACCGGCGCGAAGCCGGTGCCGCCGACCACGAAAACGATCGGCCGCGTGGCCCCTTGCTCCAGCGCGACCGAGCCGAAGGGCAGTTCGATGTCGAGCAGCTCGCCCTGCGCCAGGTTCGGCACGCGCTCGCTGAAGGCGCCGCCCGGCACATGCCGGATGTGCAGCGTGACGGCGTCGCTCTCGTGCGGCGCATTGGCCATCGAGTAGCTGCGGGTGCTGCCGTCGCCCACCGCAAGCTGCAGGTACTGGCCGGCATGGAACTTGGCGCGCTGGCCCGCCGGCAGCCGCAGCTGCAGCACCGACACATCGCCGCCAGCTGGTTGCGGAACACCTTGGCCTTGAAGTGCTTGCGGGCCGTCGGGTCGACCCGGTGCCACGACACGGGCTCGATGCGCACGTCGCTCGTCGGCATGCACATGCAGAACAGCACCTGCCCCGGCAGGCAGGTCTCGTTGACGATGGCCGCGTCGTTCAGCCCTGCGACGTCGCCCTCGGCCACACGGCCTGCACAGTTGCCGCAGACGCCCTTGCGGCACGAATAGGGCAGCTCGATGCCGGCAGCGAGCGCCGCGTCAAGCACGCTTTGGGTCCCGGCGCAGTCGAATGCCGCATCGCTGCCGGCAATCTCGATGCGATGCGTCATGCCACAGCCTCCTTCGACGGCGTGTCCGCGCCGGACAGCAGGGCGATGGTGCGCAGCACCGCGCCTGCATCGGCAATGCCGCGGCCGGCGATGTCCATTGCGCTGCCGTGGCCCACGCTCGACAGCAGCACGTCGGCGCCGATGCTGAGTGCGCTCGCCGCCTGCGGTGCAAGCAGTTTGATGGGGATGTGGCCCTGGTCGTGCAGCATCGCCACGTACAGGTCGTGCCTGCGCTGCGCGAGCAGCATGTCGGCGCCGGCGGGGCCGTCGATGCGCAAGCCCTCGGCCTGCAGCATGCGCACGGCGGGCTCGACGATGGCCGCGTCCTCCGGCCCGAAAAGTCCGCCTTCGGACGCATGCGGATTGATGCCGAACACCGCGATGGAGGGATCGGGCTGGCCCAGCAGCACACAGGCGCGGGCACCTGCGCGCACGGCGGCGGCAACGAGGTCGGGCGTGAGCCGGCCGAGCGCGGTGCGCACGCTCTGCAGGTCGCGTGCACGATGCGCAGCCCGCCGCCCACCAGCATCAGGAAACCGTGTCCTCGGGCACGCCGCAGACCCGCGCGACAGCGACGGATAGCCGCTGAAGTCGATGCCGGCCTGATGGATCGCGGTCTCGTGGTGCGGACAGGCGACCACCGCATCGAACTCGCCGCGGCGGCAGGCCTCGATGGCGGCGGTAGCCGATGCCACGGCTGAGGCGCCTGCTGCCGCATCGATCCGCCCGGCTGCGCGGCGGCTGCCGGCAACTCGCCGGCGCCGACCACATGCAGTCCGGCCAGCAGCGCATCGAAGCCGAGCTGCGCGGCCATGCGTTCGAGCACGCTGCGCGGGCCGAACAGTATGATGCGATCGCGTTCGTCCTCGGGCAGTGCGGCGAGCGCCTTCAGGGCGATCTCCGGGCCGATGCCGTTCGGGTCGCCGGCAGCAAGCGCGAAACGGCGCATGGTGCGGCTCACAGCGGGAGCGCGAGCAGGGTGTCGGTCACCGTGCTGTCGCAGATGGCCACACGCGAGGCGAGGCGCAGCCTGCCGTCGTGCTGCACGAAGCGGTCTTCGTACACGCCGGTGGCGAACACGTCGGTTTCGCCGGTCGCCATGATGCGGGCCACGATGAAGGGCGTGCGCGCCTCGGCGCCGTCGGCGCTCGCCTGCGCCACCAGAGGAATGCCGAGCAGGTGCCGGTAGCGCTGGCGCTCGTAGATGTTGGCTTCGCGCAGGGCGGCGATGCGGTCTTCGAGCATCGCGCGCGAGTCGGCCCAGACGATGCCGGCCGCCAGGCCCTCGCGCTCGTTCTCGACATGCGTGATGCGGTAGTGGCAGTCGTCGGTGAAGAAATCGGGCCATGCTTCCAGCGCATCGCTGTCGATGGCGTTGGCATAGGCCGCGTTGAAGGCGCACAGCGCCAGCAGGTCGATCATGTGCGTCTCTTGCTCTCTGCGCTCCAGGCGCCGCGTGCTACGCGATTCCAGGTTTACGCGCACCGAGGCTTGCGGTGGGTTCGGCCTTCGCTCGATTCGAAGCCGATCGCCACCCATCTCGAGACGGCGCCACCGCCTCATGGTCCCGCGCGCCCGCAATGCCGCGCTGCACGAAGCCGCCGACCGCGCCGTCTTCCATCGAGATGAAGCCGGCCGGGCCGACCAGGTTCGACTGCTTCAGCCGCACCTTGCGCTGCTCCGGCGTGTCGTCGGCATAGCCGAAGTAGGTCCAGTTGAGCTCGGTGCGGCCCGTGCCCTTCGGAAGCACCTGGCGCACGGCCAGGCAGTTCTGGATCTGCTGCAGCACGAAGCCCGGGAACACCGACAGGATCTGCAGCGTCACGCCGTCGTCGTATTCTTTGAAGCCGGCGAGCAGGCTCGGGTCTTTCAGCCGGTAGCTGTCGGTATCGGAGCGCAAGCCCTGCTCCTTGTAGGTCGCGTCCTTTTCCGCCGCCTGGTCGATCACCGAATAGCTCACATGGTGGCCGCCGCTCTCGTCGACGATCACGCCGCCCTTCTGCGACAAGCGATTGAGTTCGAAGGTGGTGAAGAACAGGTGCAAGAGGCTCGCGTGGTAGCTGTCCTTGACGTTCTCCACGTAGAGTTTCCAGTTGTTCGGCAGCGCCTGGGTGAAGCGGCCGATGACTTCCACCGGCTTGTGGAGCACGCGCTCGATGCGCTCGCAGATCTCGTCGCCCAGGTATTCCTCGATGCCGGGAACGTCTTCGCTGAAGCTGCCGAACACCAAGCCGCAGAAGGTCGCGACGCGCAGCTTGCGCGGGCCGTGGTCTTCCTTGCAGAAGCTGGCGGGCATGCCGCCCTGGCCCTTCACGCCCTTCTCGAAGGCGACGCCGGTCAGGTCGCCCTGGCGGTTGTAGCTCCAGGCGTGGTAGACGCACTGGAAGTTGTCGGCGCGGCCCGATTTCTCGAGGGCGATCAGCGCGCCTCGGTGGGCGCAGCGGTTCTCGAAGGCATAGATCTCGTCGTCGCCGTCGCGTACCACGACCACCGGCGTCTCGCCGGCAAAGGTGGTGCGGTAGCTGCCGGCTTCGGGCAGCTCGGCTTCGAGGCACAGGTAGTTCCAGACCTCGCCGCGGAAGATGCGGACCTGCTCGTCGGCGGCGAGCTGTGCGTCGGTATAGACCGAAAAGGGAATGCGGGTCAGGCCGGGACCGGACCAGTGCACCGGTTGGGATGCGATGTCGTTCTGCATGGCGTCGTGTATCCGGTTATTCGATGCTCACGTTGGCGCTCTTGATGACCTTGCTCCACTTGGCCGACTCGGCCTTGATGAAGCGGGCGGTCTGCGCGTTGTCCCAGCCGCGCGGCTCGGCGCCCTGCTCGGCGAACTTCTGCTTCACGTCCGGGAGCGCCAGCGCGTCGGCCATGGCTTTCTGGATGGAGGCAGCCTTTGCCGCGGGCGTGCCGGGCGGCGCGACCACCGCGAACCAGGTCACTGCGTTCATCGCCGGCAGCTTCTGCTCGGCGAAGGTCGGCACATCGGGCAGGGCCTTCGAGCGCTGATCGTCGGCAATCGCCAGGATTCGCAGCCGGCCCGACTGGTGGAACTGCAGCGACGAACTCAGGTTGTCGAAGAACACGTCGATCTGCCCGCCGACCAGGTCGACCAGTGCCGGCGCTGTGCCCTTGTACGGCACATGGACCATGTCGATGCCGGTGAGCTGCATGAACATGCTCGCGGTGAGGTGCGAGGTGGTGCCGTTGCCTTGCGAGCCATAGGTCAGCTTGCCCGGGTTGGCCTTGGCGTGGGCGATGAACTCGGCCACGTCCTTCACCGGCAGCTTCGGGTTGATCACCAGCACGTTGGGCACCGTGGCCAGCACCGTCACCGGTACCCAGCACGCCGGGTCGAACAATAGCTTCTTGTAGAGATGCTGGTTGATTGCGATCGGCGCCGGCGGCGACACCAGCAGCGTGTTGCCGTCGGGCTCGGCGCGGAACACGACCTCGGCGCCGATGTTGCCGCCGGCGCCGGTGCGGTTCTCGATCAGCACGCCTTCCGGGTACTGGGCGCGCAGCTTCTCGGCCATCACCCGCGGCAGGATATCGGCAGTTCCGCCGGCGGGGAAGGGCACCACGAGGCGCAGTGCTTGCGTGTTTTGTGCGGAAGCGGCGCTGAGCAGGAAAGTGCCGATCAGGCAGGCGGCGCCCAGCCGGCGCGCGATGGTTTTGAGCATGGAATGTCTCCGTCGTATGTGGGTCGCCTTCAGTGTGTTGCGCCGAACAGGCGCGAACAAGCTAGATTTGCGCAATGCGCAAGAACGCACCCGACAAAAATTTCGTCACCTCGCTGGAGAAGGGTCTGGAGGTGCTGACCTGCTTCGGCCGCCAGCACAGCCGCCTCACCGTGTCCGAGGTGGCGCGCCTGACCGTGAGTTCGCCGGCTTCGGCCCGCCGTTCGCTCCTGACCCTTCAGGCGCTCGGCTATCTGGCGGGCGACGGTAAACGCTTCTGGATGCTGCCGAAGGCGCTGCTGGTGGCCCATGCCTACCTGGCTTCTCGGCCGACGCCATCGCTGGCGCAGCCGCTGCTGGACGCGTTGTCGGAGCGCACGCGGGAGTCGGCGTCGCTGGGCAAGCTGCTAGACGACGACGCAATCATCATCGCCCGCTCGACTGCGCGGCGCAGCCTGAGCACGGGCCTGGGCATCGGCTCGCGCCTGCCGGTCTACTGCTCTGCGCTCGGGCGCGTGCTGCTCGCCAGCCTCCCGAAAGCCGAAGCCGAGCGGAGGGTGCGGGCGATGCCGCGCCGCAGCCTCACTGCGCGGACGGTGTGCGATGCCGAAGCGGTGCTCGAACTCATCGCGCGCTGCCGCGCGGAAGGCTACGCCGGCAACGACGGAGAACTCGAACTCGGCGTACGCTCCATGGCGGTGCCGGTCTACGACCGCAGCGGCAGCACGGTGGCCGCGATGAGCATCGCGGTACGCGCGGAGCGCATGGAATTCGTTGAGTTTCGCGACGCATTTTTGCCGGCGCTGCTGAAGGCGCGAAGCACGCTGGCCGACCGGCTCTATCCGGAATGAAGCGCAGCACAGCTGAATTCGGACAGAACTTTTGCTCCTATCATTGGTCTGTATCCGAATGCCGCTGGGCTCGAGTCGAGCATGCCGCGTACGAGGGAGGAATGAGCTTCAGAGCAGCAACTGGCAACTGCCGCAAAAAATTGAACGACGAATATCCGGTCCCGAAATCGTCCATCCCGACCGGAACACGAGGGCCTGGCAATGGCCGATGAACTCCACCACCGCAGTGAAATCCTTGATGCCGTACTCTCGAGAATTTTCAGCCCGAGCATGCCTGAGTGCAGGTCGGGATGGCAATCCAGGTGGTAGGCGAGTCGCCGGATGAAGTCCGGGCGCAGCGAATGACGCGGGCTGACGTTGACGCCGACCGATGTTCTCACGCCTGAAGCGACCCACTTCGCGGCTTGCGCGAGGGCTTCGCCGATGAGGCGCAGGTTGTAGCATTTGCCCGAGAGTTCGTCGTTGTACAGCTTGATCACGGTGTGCCGCTCAGAGATCGAGCACCAGTCCATGCGTTGCTGTGGCATCAGGCCCGGCCCTCAAAGGGCGCGAGGCTATGCCCAGCGGTTGGTTCATACGCAACGTCAGCATCGACCGTCGTGACGGTTCGGCCTTCCTCAACAAACCTGAGAAGAGGCCGCGGTCACGTCACCGAAATGACCGGTCACGTTCCCGAAATCGTCGGTCACGATGCCGAAAACACCGGTCACGCTCTTCCGAAATACGAAACACCGACCTCACGGCGATCACGCTTTCATCGCGACGGAACTTGGCTAATCGGTATCCGCAAACCCCGGCGGCCTTCGATGAAACCAGGGCCGCGCGTGTTCCAGCTGCGCGGCCAAGGCCAGCAGCAGGCCCTCATCGCCGTATCGGGCCGCGATCTGGCAGCCAATGGGCACGCCGCCCTCGGTCCAGTACAACGGCACCGAGGCGGCCGGCTGGCCCGTCACGTTGAAGGGGTAGGTGAAGGGCAGGTAGTCGTTCAGCCGCGCGAGCCAGGTGTCGACATCGCTGGAGCGGATGTCGAACCAGCCATGTGGCCGCGGCGTTTGCGTCAGCGTCGGCGTGAGCCAGATGTCGTAGCGCTCGAAAAAGGCCGCGATCCGGCGCGACTGCCGGTGCAGCGCATGCAGGTTCAGGATGTGGTCGCTGGCCGACAGGCTGCGCCCGCGCTCGGCAAGCGCCAGGGTCAACGGCTCGACCTGGTCGGCACCTGGCATCGCACCGCCGGTCTGGCGCGCGATGTTGGCCGTCGTGTTGGCGGCGAAGACCTGCGCGAAGCCGCGTGCCACGGCCTGCGCGTCGAAGTCCGGCGACGCTTCTTCCACCTCGTGGCCCAGCGATGCGCACAGGCGGGCTGCGTCTTCCACCGCTGCGCGACATTCGGCATCGACCGGCCCGCCAGTAGGCGCACGGTGGGCAAAGCCGATGCGCAAGCGCACCGGATCGCGGTGGATTTCGTCCAGGTAGGGGCGAATGGGCGCAGGCGCCTGGTACGGGTCGCCGGGCAGCGGGCCGGCAATGGCGTCGAGCAGCGCTGCGCTGTCGCGCACGCTGCGGCTGACCACATGCTGGTTGGCTAGGCCACTCAAGCCTTCGCCGCCGTCCGGGCCGGCGCTGCTGCGCGCACGGGTTGGCTTGAGGCCGAACAGCCCGCAGCAGGAGGCCGGGATACGGATCGAGCCGCCGCCATCGGTGGCGTGTGCCAGCGGCACCATGCCGGCTGCCACCGCCGCCGCCGCGCCGCCGCTGGAACCACCCGGCGACAGCGTCAAGTCCCAGGGGTTGCGGGTAACGCCATAGAGCAGCGACTCGGTCATAGGCGAAAGCCCGAACTCCGGTGAGTTGGTCTTGCCCGCGATCACCAGGCCGGCGCGACGGCAGCGCGCCACGATCTCGCTGTCCGCGCCCGCCATCTGGCCGGCATACAGGCGCGAGGCCGAGGTGGTCGCGGTGCCGGCAACGGCCGCGACCAGTTCCTTGACCAGGAAGGGTACGCCCTGGAACTGGCCGGCCAATACACCGCGCGCCACCTCGTCGCGCGCGGCCTGCGTCATCGGCGTGACCACGGCATTGAGTGCCGGGTTGCGCGCGGCGATGCGCGCAAGCGCCGCCTCCAGCAGTTCGGCCGCGCTCAGTTCGCCAGCGCGCACCAGTGCGGCCAGACCGAGGCCGTCGTGCTTTTCATAGTCGGTGAAGCTCATGGTTATGCCGTCGACGGCCAGCAGGCCGCGGGCATCGCCGCAGTTTGCGACAGGTCCGGCACCACGCCGGAACCGAAGCCCGGCACCTGCAACGAAGCCATCGAGAGTTGGCCATGGTCGACGCGTAGCCGCACCCGCAGGTCCTGCCGGTGGTAGAGGTCGGGATGCGCGTGCAGGAAGGCATCGGCCTCGGTGCTCGGCCGGCCATTGAAGCCATTGATGAAATGGTGCGCGTTGCGCTCCACATGGCCGATGCCCAGCAGGCTGACCAGCGCCAGATCCTGCTGCAGCGACAGGCCGGCCTGCGTCGTGAGGTCCTCGGCCGACATGAAGTAGGGCCGGCCCGGGGTTTGATCGTTCCACACGCGGCATCGCGCCAGGTTGATGAGCGACTTGTAGAAGCCCTTGCAGGCCTTGGACGACACGCCTGTAGCCCAGCGCCTTCGCGCGTGGGAAGGCGTCGAGCGCGCCATCGGACTCGTCGATGATCACTGGCCGCAGCCGCGCCAGGGCGTCCACCGGCTGCGCGAGCGCGGTGCGGCGCGTCACGGGTTGCTCGATCAGCAGTGTGGCCGAACACAACCGGCGCAGCGCGGGCTCCGCGGCCATGGCTTGCCACAGTTCGACCATCGCGTCGGCATCCGCGTACTGTTCGTTTCCGTCGAGCGTGATGTGGATCGGGTCGGGGATGCTGTCGAGCGCCGCGGCGATGCGCCGCAGGCGATCCAGATCGTACGCATTCTGGCCCGATACCTTGATCTTGAAATAGCGGTTGCCGTAGGTGGCGGCGACCTCCTCCAGGGTCTCCGGCAAGCCGTCGTCGACGCGCTGGCCCGGCGCCTGGTCGGCGGCGGTGATGGGGTCGAGCAGGCCCACGGTGTGACGGACCGACAGCCGATCCTGTGGCGTCAGGGTCCGTAGAAATGCGCCGAAGTCGAAGTCCGGCAGGTCGGCGATGATCGGGTGGGCATGCATGCCGGCCAGGTTGGCGCGCATGGCCTGCGCGAAGCTCAGGCCTTCGATCCGGCACAGCGCATCCAGCACGGCGCGGTCCAGCAGGGCAGGGCCGTAGTGCGTGACAAGCGGTTCCAGCTGCAGCGCAGCGCCCGAATCAACCAGCGACCGATCGTGCGCGGCATACAGATCGAAGCAAGTCGAGGGCGGCGCGGCCAGGTAGGCATCGCGCGCCAGGCCGAGCGCAGCGCGCAGCTGATCCACGTTCTGATCGTCACTGAGCAACGGCGACTTGTCGAACCACTTGGCCGCCAGCGCGTCCGCCGCATACCCTTCGCCGACGCGGCCATCGGCGTGGCGCAGCCGCACCCGCACGATCGCCTGCAGGCCCTGCGTGATCGTGACCGCGCCAAAGCGAAACGGCAGGCGCAGCCGGTACGGCGAATCGAAGAAATCCACCGCAATGACGCGGACGAGGGGCGGGGCAAGAGTCATGGTTCTGGCCTACCAATGCGGCCCGGCGCGACTCTCGTCGCCGCGACCGGTGTTGCCGGAAAGTTCGGTGTAGATGTCGAACGCCATCCGGCCCAGTTCCTGCGAAGCGCGCGTGCGGGCGGTGCGCGGGCGTTCGATGTGCACCTCGTGGACGTTCGCGACGCGGCCCGGACGCGGGGACATCACGACCACGCGATCGGCCAGGAAGACCGCTTCGGGAATGGAATGGGTTACGAACACGATAGTCTTGCGCACGCCGCCGTGCGCCGCCTGGTCTTCGCCCCAGATGCGCAGCAGTTCGAGGTTCATGTCGTCGCGCGTCATCGCATCGAGGGCGCCGAAGGGCTCGTCCATAAGCAGGATCGGCGGATCGAGAATCAGCGCCCGGCACAACGAGGCGCGTTGCTGCATGCCACCCGACAGCTCGCCCGGGCGCTTGCGCGCGAAGTCGGCCAGGCCGACCAGCTGCAACAGCGCGTGCGCGCGGGCGCCGTATTTTTCGCGGTCGAGTCCGGCCAGCTCGACGGGCAGCAGCACGTTGTCGAGCACGCTGCGCCACTTCAGCAGCAACGCGGCCTGGAACACCATGCCGACGTTGGAGACCGGGCCGGTCACCGGCCGGCCGGCGATGGCGACCCGGCCCGAGCTGACGGGCCTGAGGCCCGCCATGACGCGCATCAGGGTCGACTTGCCGCAGCCGCTCGGCCTGGAACACCATGCCCACCTTGGGGATCGGCCGCACCACCGGCACGCCGTCCACGCGCACCTCGCCGCTGGTTACCGGGCGCAGGCCGGCCATGGCCCGCATGAGCGTCGACTTGCCGCATCCACTTGGGCCCACCAGCGCGACGAACTCGCCTTCGCGAATAGTCAGCGAGATGTCGCGCAGCGCTTCCACCGGGCCACTTTCGGCCTGGTAGATCATGCCGGCGTGGTCCACCTCGATCAAGGTGCGAGCAGGTGATGTCAGGCCGGTCGGCACTGTCGGTGGCATGCGAAGGCTTTGCTCGGACGCGGTGCTCACTTGACCGGCAGCGGCATGGCCACCTTGGTGAAGAACTCCTTGGCGTACACCATGTTGCACTCGACCTTCTTGGGCAGGCCCATGTAGGTGTTCACGATGTCGACCGAGCCGCACATCTTTTTGTCTTCAACGTAGCCGATGCCGTTGTCCGCATAGTTCTTGGTGCGCATGAGGTCGAAGCCCAGCAGCATGTTGGCCTTAATGATGGCCACGTCGATCTCGGGCACCCGCTTCTTGTAGATGGCCAGCGCCTCATCGGGATTGGCCATCACGTCGCGCCAGCCCATGTAGGAGGCTTCGAGGAAGCTCTTGAGCTGCGCCGGCCTTTCCTTCATGACCTTGTCGCTGGACATGAGCGACATGGCGTACATGTCGAAGCCGAAATCGGCCCACTCCATGCGCACCGTCTTGCCCTCGCCCATCGCCTTGTCGTAGAAGGGCTGGCCGGTGGTGTAGTCGGCCACGCCATCCACGCGCTTCTCGGCGATGGAGGCGACCTTGGCGGTGGGCTCGATGTTGACCCAGCTGACTTTCTGCGGATCGATCTTGTTGAGCCGCGCAAAGGCCGGAAAGGCCAGGCGCTGGCTGTCCCCCGCGGGAGCGCCCACGGTCTTGCCTTCGAGGTCGGAGGGCTTCTTCAGCGGTGCATCCGCGCGGCTGATGAAGGTCATCGGCGTCTTGTCGAACACCATGCCGACGACCTTCACGCGGGCGCCGCGCGAGATGGCCGAGATGATCGGCACCGCATCGGCCAGCCCGGCATCGGCCCGGCCGGTGTCGACCTTGGCGATAGAGTCACCCGAGCCCTTGGACGGCTCGATGCTAACGTCGAGCCCTCTTTGCGCGTAGTAGCCCTTTTCCAACGCGACCCAGTAGGCCGCGTGGTCGCCCACCGCGAACCAGTTGAGCGCCAGCGTGAATTTCTCGCGTGGCTGCTGCGCATGTGCGGGTGCGCTGGCCACGAAAAGCAGCAGCGCACAGGCGGTTGCAACGGGAAGGGCGGCAAGGCGATGGTTCATGAAAACGTCCTTTCGAAACAAATGGGCGGAACACAGACGAGGAAAAAACAGGAGGCAACAAACAAAGAAGACTCAGGCCTTGTCTTCGGCCCACGGCGCCAACAGCCGCGACAGCGCGGCGACGGCGCCGTACAGCAGAAGGCCAAGAATGGAAATCCACACCAGCGCCGCAAATGCCGCGGGCGTGTTCATGCTGCTCTGGGTGGTGATGATCACGTAGCCCAGACCCCTTTGCGAGGCGACGAACTCGCCCACGATGGCGCCCACCACGGCCGAGGTGGCCGTGATCTTGAGCGCACTCAAGATATAGGGATAGGCATTGGGGACGCGGATCTTGACGAACACCTTCCACTTGGGCGCGCTGAACACGCGGCCCAGGTCCACCAGGTCCTGATCGATCTGCGTCAGGCCCACGGCGGTGTTGATGACGACCGGGAAGAAGCCGATGAGCGCGCCGATCAGCATGTTCGGCAGGATGCCGTAGCCCAGCCACATGAGGAACAGTGGCGCGATCGCCACCTTGGGCAGCGTGTTGACGAACACCAGGAAAGGCGTCAGTGCGCGCGCCAGGCCCGCCGACCACGCGATGGCCATGCCCAGCATCACACCGGCCGCACCCGCCAGCACGAAAGCGCCAACGATCTCCACCGCGGTAATCCAGATGTGGCTGAACCACGGGATCTCCTGCCCGCCCATGGCCTTGAGCACCGACAACGGGCTGGGCAGCAGGTACTCGCGGATGTCGAACACCGACACCGCGAGCTGCCACAGCGCGATGAACGCCACGAAGAGGCCCACCGCCGGCAGGTAGTGGACGATGGTTTTGTTGAATGTTTTCATGGAGGAGTCGCTGCCGATTTCAGGCCAGCCAGCGCGCGAGGTTGGCGGCAACGAACGCATCGTCGGCCAGGTCCGCATGTTCGGCACTGACGCGATCCAACTCCTGGGCCTGGCCCGGACTCAGGCCTTCTTCGGGATCGAGGCACCAGATGCCTTCGAGCAGACCCTGACGACGCAGGATCTCGTGGCAGCCGGCGATGCAGCCGCGAAATTCGTTGTTCACGTCGAAGAAGGCGCTGTTGCAATCTGTGACGCGGCTGTCCAGTGCCAGCAGTTCAGCATCCACCGCTGCCTCGTGCGTGGCCGCCTGGCAGCGGGCCAGCAACTCCACCGCTTTGGCGGTCCAGACCGACCAGTGGCCCAGCAGGCCGCCGCGAAAGCGCACTGTCACCGGGACACCATCGCGCGCCACGATGAACGGTATGCACAGGTCCAGCACTATGTGGTCGTCGTTGCCGGTGTAGAGCATCACGCGTTCCTCGGCGCGGGCTGCGACCAGGCCGCGCATCACGTCGAGCGAGCGGTAGCGATGAAAGGGTGCGACCTTGATCGCGACGACGTTGTCGATGGCGAAGCGGACCAGCGCGGCGCCAGCACCGCCGCCGTGCCGGCGAAGGTGGACCGATCAGCGGGATCTCATGCGCGATGGCTTGCTGGGCGATCAGGGCGTCTTCGTCATCGCCCTGAAGCGCGGCCAGGCTCAACAAGGCCGCGTCGTAGCCGTGGCGGCGCGCGGTCTGCGCCTCACCCCGCGCCTGCGCGGTGCGCCCGCATACGCCGGCGATCATCAGCCGCTCATGGTCTGCGCCCAGCCATTCGCGCGTGGTCTCAGCCGCCAGGCGCAGCACGCGCTCGTAAAGACCGGCTTCGCGAATGGCGAATTGCGTGGTGTGCACGCCAACCGCCAGGCCGCCCGAGCCCGCATCGAGGTAGTAACGGGTAAGCGCGCGCTGGCGGCGCTCATCGAGCTGGCGCTGTGCGTTCAAGGCGAGCGGGTGGGCGGGAATGGCCAGGCCGCGCTGCAGCAAGCGCCGCGCACGCACGGCCAGTTGGACGGTGGAAAAAGTTTCAGGCATCGAGGCAGCTTTCATCCGAATTCGGGGCCGGCAACGGCAAAGAGTGCATCGTGCGGATGGGTCACGCACGCCGGCAGGGTGGCGCTCAGGGCCATGCGGACAAAGCCGCGCTGCACCGCGAAGCCTTGTTGCGCGAGCCAATCGTTGAGGCCTTGGCGGGCCGTTGACACATCGATCAGGACGAGGCCTTGCAAAGCGCCCCGCGCGGCTTGCACCAATGCTTGCGCCTGCGGCGCGCTGGCGGCGACGACCGGCCCGATCTGCGTGGCGCGGCGGCCTTCGCGCGCGATGGCGAAGCCCACGGGCTGATGCGCCGCATCGCGGCAGATCCAGGCCCGGCTGCCGCTGCGGGCCATGAACGATGTCAGCAGGAAG